>JBBRDJ010000106.1:0-10479 GCA_038203945.1 Gemmatimonadales bacterium | reverse complement strand
CGTGTCGCGCGTGCGCCGTTTTTTCCCACTTGTTGCAGTACCCCTCCGCGTCTCTGTGGTGCAAGCAGTTCGCCGTCACTTAGGGCAACAACCATCACCGCAGAGGCACAGAGGACACGGCAACAGCAACAGCAACTATTGAACTGGTACGAATCGTGTCGCGCGTGCGCCGTTTTTTCCCACTTGTTGCAGTACCCCTCTGCGTCTCTGTGGTGCAAGCAGTTCACCGTCACGCAGGGTATCGGCCACCGCAACGGTGGTTTCCGCAGAGGCACAGAGGAAACAGCAACAGCAACTATTGAAATGGTACGAATCGTATCGCGCGTGCGCCGCTTTTTCCCAATTGTTGCAGTACCCCTCTGCGTCTCTGTGGTGCAAGCAGTTCACCGTCACGCATGCATCATTCAGGCCAGGGCCTTCACCAGTAAGAGGTGGTGGACAGTGCATCCGCACCACCGCCCATGTTACCTCACCGCACCTCGCGTGACGTCGCGCTTTGCGCAAGAACCACTGAGTGATGCATCCTAGCGGAGAATGATCTCCATCGCCGGTGGTGCGGGCGGTGTGCAAAACCACGAAGAGCGCGCAGCGATTTCCGGTGAGGCGGCAATGTACGCCCGGCGCCACCTCCCCAAAAACGCCACTGCCTCAACGCGCGCAATCATCGCCCACACACTGCCGCCGTATCCCGCACCAAACGCCGAGGCCGCGACCGCCCCTTCCTGCAGTGCCGCGCGCGCCAGCATGCGTGTTTCCGGCACCTGATTTTCGAGTGCCCGTTCGGCACCGTGCTGAGAAAACTCCACCAGACGACCAAACGTTTGCAGATCACCCGCTGAAAGCGCGTTCGCCGCCTGCGGTACAAGCAAATCGGATTCGTCCCGAAACTGCACCAACCGGGCTTGCAAATGTGCCGCCGGAAACTCTGCCGTTGCGTGGCCTTCCGCCAGTTCGCACAACCGCTGGTACGCGATGGCGGAGCTGCGCAGTGCGTCGCCGAGCGTGGCATCACGACGCTGCGTGCTCAGATTCCATACGCGCAACAAATGCGCCACCGTTCGCGCGGTACGGTTGTACTGCGCGCGCACGGCGCCGGCTTTGGACGCGACCACACCACTCACCGCGATCGCGAAGATGTAGTCATCGGGCCACGTGATCCAGCGTTCGAACCGTGCTGGTGCCCAGGCAAACATGCCGAGCCTGTTGGCGGCACTGCACAGGATCGCGGTGTGATCCTGTGCACCACCCATCGTTCCGACTCCGGAGTCACCGTCGAGCGCGCCGTAGCGGAAACCGTTCTCCAGCGCGCCGAGATATCCAGCCAGCTCGAGCCTGGTGGGCAGTGCACGCTGCCACGCGTCTGTAGCTGCCAGACCGCCACATTCGGCCAGCGCCAGGGCGAGGCCAACCGTGAGCGCGCTGGAGCTCGACATGCCGGCCGCCGAAGGCAGTCCGCTGGCCATCGCGATATGCGCTCCACCAACGGCGTCACCAAAGTTTCGCACCAAGCGACGCGCGACCGTGTGCGGATACAACGGCCAGCCGCGTGCGCTGCGGACGGTAGCGGCGGTGGCCAGATCGATTTCCAGGCGACCCTGTCGCACCGCATCGAGCACATGGACCATGCGATCGGCGCGGGACGCGGCCACGATCACCAATCCACGCTCCACCGTGCACAACAACGCCCGACCACCGGCGTAATCGGTGTGCTTTCCGAGCACTTCAATGCGGCCTGGCACCACCCAGCGCCGACGTCCCTCACGCGGTACGCCATCCGCGTCGAGTGCGCGGTTGGCCGCCTCGTGTTGCGTACCGTAGCGCGCCACCGCGTCGGGCGGCAAGCCCTCACGCGACAACGCGTCACGAAAAACCGCGTCGCTGCCGGTCATGTGTTCACCCGCAGGGTGCGCACCGAACGCAACGCTGGCGCCAACACGTTACGAGACAGGAGCGTTCGACCACAAGCGCGGCACCACGCGCACCAACGCGAGCCCACACAACGCGGCCAGCGCTCCCCACGCCGCTGCGGCCACACCATGACCGAAGAGAAACGAGCCTACACCGAATAGCGCGCCGTACACAAACCCCAGCCCCAGCATCCACGCGAGCAATGCCTGCGGGAGGGAATCGGGCGCTGCCGCTACACCGCTCTCGCGACGGATGTCGGCCCAACCCGGTCCGGAGGGACGCACAAGTCTGTAAAACGAAATCAACGTGGCGTGATCGGTACGCGGGCCAAACCACGCCACCAGCAGCCACACCACCGATGTCAGGGACACCGAAATCAGCAGCGCGATGGACGACGGAATGCCGGCACCATTCTTCTGCGCCACCGCGAGCGTTACAGCGATCACAAACGAACTGGCCATGGCGGCGATTTCACTCCACGCATTGATGCGCCACCAGAACCAGCGCAACAAATACAGCAATCCGGTGCCCGCACCGATCGCGAGGAGCAAGTCAAAGCTCTGCCTCGCTGTTTCCAGCACATACGTGAGCAGCGCGGCCACAATCATCAGCAACGCCGTGCACCAGCGGGCCATTGTGACGTAGTGTTTTTCGCTGGCATCGCCACGGAAAAACCGTCGATACACATCGTGCACCAGATACGATGTTCCCCAGTTCAAATGGGTGGAAATCGTGGAGACATATGCGCTGAGCAGCCCGGCCACCATGAGGCCGAGCAGTCCGGCCGGCAGAAAACGCAGCATGGCCGGATAGGCCATGTCGTTGCCAATGAGACGCGGATCAACATGCGGCAACGCGTTGCCGATGTCGGCCAGCGTAGGATAGACAAGCAACGAAGCCAGCGCCACAATGATCCACGGCCACGAGCGCAACGCGTAGTGCGCAACGTTAAAGAGCAGCGTACCACCCAGTGCATCACGCTCGGATCGCGCCGCCAGCATACGCTGCGCAACGTAGCTGCCGCCACCCGGCTCGGCACCCGGATACCACACCGACCACCATTGCACCGTGAGCGGAATGATCATCACGGTGAGCGCAAGATTCCAGTCACTGAAGTCGGGCACCAGCGACAGCACCGAAGGATCGAGCTTCTCGACCAGACCGCTCAAACCACCCACCTCGGGTTGACGCAGCGCGTACACGGCTGCGGCCACCGAGCCGGTCATGGCAATGCCAAACTGCAAAAAGTCTGTCACCATGACGCCCCACAACCCGCTCGTGGCGGCAAACGCAATGTTGATCACGGCGCACACCAGCAGCGTCTGACCCATGGGCCAGCCAAGCAGCACGTTGGCGATTTTTACGGCCGCCAGATTCACCGTGGCCATGATCACGCAATTGAAGAATAAACCCAGATACACGGCGCGAAACGCTCGTACCGCGCGGGCCGGTTTGCCGGAGTAGCGAACTTCGTAGAACTCGAGGTCCGTCAGCACACCCGACCGACGCCATAACCGCGCGTAAAAAAACACGGTGGCCATGCCGGTAAGCAGAAACGACCACCAGGCCCAGTTGTTGGACACACCACCGGTTCGCACCAGATCGGTCACCAGATTGGGCGTGTCCGTACTGAAGGTGGTGGCCACCATCGACACGCCCACCAGCCACCACGGGGCCGACTGTCCCGAACCAAAGAACTCGGCACTGTTGCGACCCGCGCGCCGCGCCATCAACGCCGCTGGCACAAAACAAACCAGCAGCGAAATGGCGACAATCGTCCAGTCGAGAGACGTCAGTTGCACAGATTATCCGGCGCGAGTGATGACGGTGCGCTCACTCACAACGCCACACTGCCGCGCACGACGCCGTCATCGCCGACCGACACGGTTCCGTGCACATGCTCCAGGTGCACGCGGTCACCAACCAGCGAATGGGTAATGGTGGCGTGCGCAATCGTGCTGTGGCCACCGATGATGCTATCTGACACCTGCGCGTGCGAAATCCGCGTGCCCGCCAATACCGATACATTCGGCCCCACGGTGGCGTGTTCAATCGTGGCGCCGTCTTCGATGTACACAGGCTCCACAATGGTTGCGCCGTCGCCAAGGTGCGCCGGGCGGCGCGCTCGGCCCTTGAGCAACATCTCGCGGTTGGTGTCGAGATAGGTCTCCACCTGCCCTGCATCGTACCAGCCTGCCACATCCACGACTTTGAGCCGGGCGCCGTGGTCGATCATGTATTGAAACGCATCCGTGAGGTACCACTCACCGTTGTTGGCTGGCTGCTGCAGCGTGTGCGCGATGCCTTCAAACAACAGCTTCCAGTTCCGGATGTAGTACAAACCGATGTTGGCACGCCTGGAGATCGGCTCCTTTGGCTTCTCCACAATGCGTGTCATGTAGTCGTTTTCATCGGTCACCACTACACCAAAACGCTGATAGTCTTCGACTTCTTTGGTCCAGATGATGCCATCGGCATCGGTGGTGTTCACGATGGACAGGTCGGCATCAAAAATGGTGTCCACAAAGATGATCAGCACCGGCTGATCCACGAACTCGCGCGCCAAACTCACCGCGCCGGCCGTACCATCCTGCACCTTCTGCTCCACAAAGACGCTGGGCAAACCATACTCACCAGCAGCGTACGTCTCGACCTTTTCCTTGAGGTGCCCCGTGATGTAAACGACCTGCTCGACATTGCCGAGCGCCTTCACGTCGTCCATGACGTAATCCATGACCGGTCGTCCGGCCACCTTGAGCATGGGTTTGGGCGTGATGTGGGTGTGCGGACGCAAGCGCGTCCCTTTGCCGGCAAGCGGGATGACAACCTTCATCGCAGTGAACTCTGGAGCGGCGGGTTCGGAGCGCGGTGAGCAGCGCCCGCTAAGGAAAGGAATTTCCGCAATCTCTCGCTCCGGAGCGAGCAGGGCAACCAACAGCGGTTGCCCGGACGCCGTTTCGTGCGCGAATATGGGTTGCGACGCGCTCCGCGGCCTCGGAGCGGTTGTGTGTTACGGAGCGCTCGTGCCCTCACGGCCATAGCGATCCTTCAGGCGCACCACGTCGTCAAGCTCGGGCGTGGACGCCTCAAGCACGTCGCAGTCCGTGACGGCTTCCATGTAGTGGATGGTGCCGGGGGTGATGCGAAACGACTGACCCGTCACGAGGAGCTGATCGCGCAGCTCGGTGTCGCCCGGCAACTGCACCCAATACTTCATCTCGCCGGAGAGCAGGTACACCGTCTCGTCCTTGCGCTCGTGATACTGCACACTCAGCGCCTGTCCGGCTTTGATGTGCAGCACCTTGCCCACGTAGCGATCGGTGTGCGCCCAAATTAGTTCGTGGCCCCAGGGCTTTTCTACATAGCGCGTGTCGACGCGTCCACTCATGATGGCAGGATTCTTGGTGAGGAAGGAGACGATGCGGCAGTCAGGGCAAAGCAACCGGTCCCACACGCACCGCGTCGGTTGCACCAAACGGATCGAGCCACACCGACAGCGGTTTGGAAGCTGTTCGTATGTCGAAGACGTGGACACCCCGCGTAGGGTCACCGCGCACCACGGTCCAACCGCTGGCCGTCCGTACGCCAATCGGCATGGGATGTGCGTACGCGCCGCTTTGGCGCAGCGTGACCGTGGTTCGCCAGCCAGCGTCCGTGCTGTCGACTGTGCTCACGCTGGCCTCGTAGTCCACCACACCCACGCGATCGATCCATTGCTCAAAGAACCACGTGAGCGACGTTCCGGTCACGCGCTCAGCGCTGCCCTGCAGGGCCCAGCGATCCACATGGCGAAACGCCCAGCGCGCAAAGTAGTCGCGCAGGAACGCGCGAAACGCCGTGTCGCCGAGCACATCGTGCAACGACTCGAACATCGCCGATGCGCGACCATATACCATGCTGTTGTACGTGCTGAAATCACGAAACAGATCGGCGCGCGTACCAATGGGCTGAGCGCGATTGCCGGTGACGGCCGCGTTGCGGGCGTTGGCCGCGTTCCGTAACGCCAGCGCGCGTGCGGCCAGCGCGTTGTCGGATATCACCAGCGGATCGGCGGGGTTGAGCGCGGCACGTTCGGCGCTCACCACGGCACGCACATCGCCCGTTTGCAGCGCCGTCTGATATGACGTGAGTCCTTCGTCCATCCACCCCGATTGCCATTCGTTGTTGCCCAGCACGCCGTGCGCGTAGATGTGTCCACCTTCGTGCGTGATCAATCCCTGACTGGCCGAACCGTTCTGCATCATCATCGGAAACTCTGTTCCACCGCCATCGATCCGCTTGAGAATCGTGACCTGCGGATATGGATACGGACCAAAGACCTGTTCGAGCCAGCGTTGTGTGGTGAGTCCCATTTGCAACGCCCGTCCGTTTTCCCATTGTGTGCGCGCCGACGCAATGCAGCTGTTGCGAGCGCGCTCGCGGGCATCGCTGTCCGAGAGGCCAGGCGTACGTTCGCAATCGGACTCGGCGTCACCCCGATACAACACGTGCACGCTGACTGTATCCCACACGGGAAAGCGATACACCCCCGGTGTCACCGATCGCACATACTGCCCGCCTTCATAGCGAAAGCCCGGCGAGGCACTCCACGCGAAGTGGTGCACCTGGCGCGCATAAAAGCGCACGCTGCGCTGACCGGCGGCCAGTTGGACTATCGGCCCTTCCGGCACGTTGTCGTAGGCGTTGGCGCGGAGCACGGGCGTGTAACCTGGCGCTGCCACACGCGCCCAACCCGGATCGCCGGCCACTGGAACGCCGGTGGCACCGATCACCTGATCGTCGGCCACAATCATGGTGACATCAAACGTCCCGTACTCGCCAAAAAACTCGCCCGCCGGAACCGTGGCGTTGGGCTTCCAGCCCTGACGGTCATACACCGCCACGCGCGGATACCACTGCGCAAAGTCCACACTGCGCGCCCGACGCCCCTGACGGCGCGCCAGCGTACTGGTACGCGCTTCCCACGCCAGTTCCACGCGCACCGTGGCGCCAGGCGCGAGCGGTGCGATCAGGGCGAGATGCACCACCGTGCTATCGGGTGCAATCGGGTACGAGACCCTGAGCGCCCGTCCGCTGACCGCAGGCGCCCGAATGAAGCGCTCGTACGCAAAGTCAGGGTCTGGCATGGACTGAAAGCGATTTCGTCCCTCACGGGCATCTGTGGCGCTCCAGCGCGATCCTGGACGGAAAGCGTTGAGATGCTGGTGAATCCACAGCTCGCGCAGCGTGTCGGGACTGTTGTTGGTGTAGGTGAGCGTTCCAGTGGCCGACAACACGCCGGTGGAGTCGTTGAGCGACGCGACGATGCGATAGTCGGCGCGCTGCTGCCAGTAGTCGACCGTATCCCCGCCGGGGGGCGTGGTGGCCGACGCCACCGGGACGGGCGGCGCATCCGCACGCTGATTGGGCAGAATATCTGACGGGACCGGCACGATCTGCGCACCTTGCGACGAAGGCGCGGAGTTGCGTGCGGTGCCGGGGGCGCGGGCGCAGGCCGTGGTGAACAGGCCCGCGAGCGAGGCCGCAGCGAGCAGTCGGCGCGTACTAAACGGGCGGCTTGGTTGCCAATGAGAACATGTCATAGCTGGAAAGATGACGGGCGCAATCGCTCTTCGCGACTACGCCCGCTCGTCCGGCCCTGTTTGTGTCGCCGAGCTCAGCGTCCGGCGTTACCCAGCATACGGCGACGCATCACCTGCAGCCGGCGCCGCACCGATCCGTCCATGATCGTGTCACCAACGCGAACCACCACACCACCCATTACCGCCGGATCGATTGTCACGTGCGGAATGACTGTTTTTCCGAGCACTGCGGAAAGGCGCGTGGCGATATCGTTGGCTTCTGATGCACTCGGCTGCTGCGCAAATGTCAGTCGCGCGTGCACACGGTTGGCGCTTTCATCGAGCAGCGTGTCGTACTCCACCGCGATGGTTGGCAGCATCATGAGGCGACGGTTGCGCGACACCGCCTGTAACCAGCGCAGCATCATGTGCGGCACGCGATCGCTGAGGGCCTTCTCGATCACGTCCATCTTGACGCTGGCCGCAATGCGCGGTGATTCCAGAAACCGACGCAACGCTGCATCCGAGTCAATCGCGCCGCCAATCTGTCGCACCAGTCCGCCCCACCCTTCCGGATCACCCGCCTTGTTGGCGAGTGTGAGAAGCGCTTCGGCGTAATTGCGCCCGGTGGTTGAGCCCTGCACGCTCATGCGCGGCTCTTGGGCTCGTCGAGCGATGCCAGGAACTGGTCGACGATGCGGCGGTTGCCAGCGCTGTCGAGATTCTGCTCAATGACCTTGCCCGCGCCTGCGATGGCCAGATCAACCGCTTCGCGACGCAAATCGGCCAGGGCCTTGGCGGTTTCGCCTTCGATGTCGCGACGCGCCTGCTCCATCATCTCGTTCTGCTGCTGGCGCGTTTCTTCCAGCATGGTGGAGCGCATCTTCTCCGCCACCGAGCGTCCATCGGCGATGATTTTCTGAGCTTCGCCACGCGCCGCATCGAGCTGCACCTTCTGCTCCGCCAACAGCGACGCCGACGCTTCGCGATCGCGACGCGCACCATCGATGGCCTCGGCCAGCGCGCGCTCGCGCTCTTCAACGGCGGCAAAGAGCGGCTTGAACGCAAAGCGCTTGAGCACCCACATGAGACCGATAAAAACAACCAGGGTCCACACCATGAGGCCCGCGTCGGGGGCCAGCAAGTCTGTTGAACCAGCGGCACCGTCGGGCGCGGCGAACGCCGTTGCGGTGGGAATGAACGACATTACAGCGAGCAATGCCGCAGAACGCGCGATCGCGGCAGTACGCGAAAGACCTGAGCGCATGAAAGTGAATCCGTGGGTTAAGAAAAGAACACGGGCCGGGGACGCGGTGTGCGCCCCCGACGCCGGAACACATCAGAGCGTGATCTTGCCCTGCAACTGGAATCCAACCACAACGCCGAACAGCGCGGCACCTTCAATCAGCGCGGCCAGAATGAGCGCCGCCGTCTGAATGCGACCAGCCGCTTCCGGCTGACGCGCCATGCCTTCCACCGCCGAACCACCGATCCGGCCAATGCCTATGCCAGCGCCGATCACGGCACCGGCCACTGCAAGGCCGGCACCAATGGCCACGAGACCGCTCTGGTTCGATCCACCCATGGCGCCCTGCAACAGTCCGATCACTTCGATCATGACAAACTCTCTACGTAAGCGTGAAGAATGCGTGCTCCGCGTGCCACTGGCACGGTGTTCACGGGTGAGCCAAGGCTCTGTGAACGTTCGCCGGCCACTCGACCGGGTACGTTGCGGCTGATCGGGGAGCGCCGCATCAGCCGTCCTGCAACAATGTTACGTTAAACCACGGACTCAACGCCTAGTGGTGCGCCTCGCGAACCTGCCCAATGAACACACTGGCCAGTAGCGTAAAGATGAACGCCTGAAGGAACGCCACGAACACCTCGAGCACAGCGATCGCGAGGGCCATGAGCAGCGGCGCCGGCGCGAGCAACCAGCTCTGGAACGAGAACACCAGGCCAATGAGCGCCAACAACACGATGTGTCCGGCCGTCATGTTGGCGAACAGACGAATGGCCAATGCGAACGGCTTGGTGAGCTTGCCGAGCATTTCGACCGGGCTCATGATCAGGAACATCAGTGGACGCATGACGACCGGGAGATCGTTGTTCCAGTAGAACATTGTGTTCAGATAACCCGCGCCCTGCGCGCGAATGCCGGCCGCTTCCACCATGATGAACGTGATGATGGCCAGCGTAGCAGTGACGGAGATGTTGCCGGTGGCGGTGGCGCCGAACGGAATCATCCCGAGCAGGTTCATGAACAGAATGAAGAAAAAGAGCGTGAGCGTAAACGGCACATATTTCTCACCGTGCGGTCCCACGTTGGGCAGCACCACTTCGTTGCGCAGATACAGCGCCAATGCTTCCATCGCACCGCCAAATCCCTTGCTGCGCCCTTCCTTGGCATGATCCCGACGGCTGGCGTTCGCGGCCACGATCAACATGATGGCCACGGCGATTGCCGCAATGAGCATCATCACGACATGCTTGCTGAGCGAGAAATCGAACGTGATACCGGCGATGGTCACCACCGGACCGGCCGGCAAGTTCACATACGTGTGAAACGGCGGCTTCCAGTACGGCAGTTCGAGATAGTTCGCATCGGTAATGTGCGGCGTGATGAAATCTTTCATCAGCTCAGGCTCAGCGGCGGTGCCGTCTGCCTGTTGCGTAGCGCTGCTCGCGCTGGCGGTTGAGGTACTGACGGCCGAGGTCGTGGCGGCGGCGGTCACGAGTGATGCGGCCTGCTCAGGCGCTGGAGTCGGCTGCACCTGCGCCGACAGTGTGAGCGGCGCAAAACAGAGCATCGAAAAAAGAAGACGACGAAGCATCCCGGACATCGGGGTCAATTGTTCAGGAAGAGCGGCTCAATCACAGTTGAGACGAAGAAAAACGTGACCAGCGCGATCAGGGCCGGCGTGGCGGCCAGACCAAGCGCTGGAATCAACAGGAACGCCCACAACGCCACCACGGCAGAGCGAACCAGCACGCCCAGCCCCCACGCGGC
>JBBRDJ010000105.1:0-10653 GCA_038203945.1 Gemmatimonadales bacterium | reverse complement strand
GCACCTGCGCATCGTGGACGCGTTGCTGGTGGCGGGTGCGGACCGCGTGGCTACGTCAGGCAAAGGCGACACACCAGCGGCGCTTGCTCGGCTCTACGGCAAACCGTGGGTGGCGGCCAGGATTGAGCCGCCGCGCTAGCTCGGGAGGCAGCCAAACGCTCGGCGGTTCCGCACGGACACGTTCACCACCACCAAGGGCACCTGGCTCTCACTCGATGTGTCGCCCAACGGGCACGCGATCGTCTTCGACTTGCTCGGCGATCTGTAGACGTTGCCGATGGCCGGCGGCCAAGCCACGCGTGTCACGGCTGGCACATGAAGACCGATGGCAGCGACAGCACGCAACTCACCACCGGCAACAACAACGCTACATATCTCCCGAGTGGACGACGAAGGCGGTGACCTCCCGCATGCGTGTCGTCGTAGGCATGACCCACCCGTCCGTGATCGACCAGATCCTCGCGAACCGCCGCACCCGTGCCGCGGCTTCGGGCGGAGATCAGGCCGCCGCACGCCCGGCGGCCATCGCGCCGTCGGCGATCGTGGCGAATGTTTGCCAAATACCCGACCGACCACGATTAAATTTCCTATCCCGCGTCCGAAGCGCGCGCGCATACCAGACTTCACCGCCCGTGGAGCCTGCGGCGAACAGGACATCAGTGGGCAGAAGATCTACGGCACGACTGTCTACACGAAGGATGGCGATGCCTGGAAATGGGCGTTCGGATTCAGTTCGCCGAAGTGAAGGTTACGAAGTCCAACGCCCCTTGTCGTCACGCTTGCTGGAGCTGCCGGGTCGATCGTCGCCTAGGTTTCCGTGTCCAATACTGGCACGGCTTCGTCCGCGTTCGCGTCTTCAGCTTCGGCGGGCGCGGCAACGCGACGGATCCCGATAGCCGAGATGATCGCACCGGCGGTGAGTAGCCCCGCACAAAGCAGGAGCGCCCGGTGGAGCCACGCGGCATCCACCCTCGTGCCGACCACGGCGCCGAGTAATGCGATCGCGACGAGCCCCGAGATGCGTGAGACGGCGTTGTTGACCGCGGATGCGATACCTGAGCGAGCTGGATCAATCGCGCCGAGTACGGCGGAGGTGAGTGGCGCGACGGTGATTGACAGCCCCAGACCCCACAGCAGAACTCCAAGGAGGGCTTGCGAGACGAAATCGAACGGGTTGTTCACCGCCAGCATTGTCACGAGCCCGATCGCGGCGATCAGCGGCCCCGCGGTCATGAACCAGCGCGAGCCATAACGCCCGGCGAGGGTACCGAACACCGACGAGAACAGAATGAGCATGATCGTCACCGGCAACATAACGAGACCGGATGCGGTGGCAGTGAGCCCCGCGCCCTGTTGCAGGAACAGCACAAGAACCAGGCTGGACAGCGAGAGTGCCGAGTAGATGGCGACCGTGGCGAGGTTGCCGACCGCGAAGTTGCGGTTGCGAAATAGCGACAGCGGCATCATCGGGTGGACGGCCGTGGCCTGTCGCACAACGAAGCCCGCCAAGCTTAGGGCGCCGAGGATCATCGGAACGAGTACGACGGGCGAAACCCAGCCGAAGTTTGCCTGTTCGATCAGGCCGAACACGACACCAGCCAGACCGAGCGCGCCGAGTGCGGCACCCCAGACGTCGATTGGTGTGCGCACAGTGGCGGGCTTGTTACGCATTTGCGCCATGAGAAACATCGTCACCACGATGGGGAGAATGTTGATCAGAAATACCCAACGCCAGCTGAGTCGGTCGGTCAGCAACCCGCCCAGCAGGGGGCCGACAACAAATGCGGCCGAGGTCCAGGCTGTCCAGAGCCCGATCGCCCGTGCCTGGGCAGCGCCACGGTGGGTGCCGATGACGAGGGCGAGCGAACTCGGTACGAGCAGTGCGCCGGCGACGCCCTGCGCTGCGCGGGCGGCAATCAGCACCTCGGCAGTTGGGGCGAGCCCGCAGGCGATCGACGCAATACCGAAACCGATGAGACCGATGCGCAGCACCGCAATGCGTCCGAGCAAGTCGGAGAGGGAGCCGGCGAGCAGGATGAGGGCGCCGAGCGTGATCAGATACGCGTCGACAATCCACTGCTGAACCGGAAGGCCGCCACCGAGTTCCTCGGTGATAGCGGGCAGGGCGACCGTGATAATCGACCCGTCAAGAAATGCCACAAACGCGGCGAGGATAGCAACGAGCAATGCCCGACGGTTGAGAGAGACGGACGATGTCATGGGTTGAGTCAAACAGTCCATGAGGCGCTGGGCAAGCGGGGGAGTGCAGTGGCCCGGAGATACGTCACGTCTTACTCAGCAGTGGCCACGCTGGCGCCAGCGACTCAGCCCTGCCGCGCGTTTACGGATCGCGATGACCCGCCCAATCGCGATAGCGGCGGCGACCGATACCGACACGACGACAGTAAGGATGTTGTTCTGATTTGTCAGAACGGTGAACGGAATCAGGATGGCGAGATCGCAACCGATAGCGATGGAGCCTGTCGCATCTCCTGCAGCATTTTTATACAGACGCGAGACGGGGTGGAGGCTCGCGAACAAACCTGAAAAGGTGGCGATGACGGCTATGGCAACGGTGATCCCCACACCCCAGGCGCCGAAAAGCGGCTCAGCCGCTTGAGCGAGTGCGTGGTCGCGCGCCTCGACCGCGCGATATTCTTCTTCGGGTTCTGAATATCGCCACCCTGATTGGTGATGGTGGTAAAGCCCTTGTAAGCGATCACACGAAGGGTGGTCCCGGCGAGCAGGGCATAAATATCGAACGACCCAGCAGACGTCTGGGCGATTTGCCCATCGCCGGAAACTGCGGACCCGACCGGGCCTCACGCGACGACCCGCCGCGGCCACCAGGCCCGCTGAGTTTCCCTTCAATGCCTTGCCCACGTGCGGGGACGTTTGGCGTGCGGGTCAGACCCACCGCGACGTCCGAACGGTCCCTGCTGAGACCGAGCGCCCACGGACAACGCGGTGCGGACGGCCACCGAGGCGCGGCGGCGGGCGGCGGTCGGCGGTCAGGCCGCAGCGCGCGCGAGGTCAGCGATCGCGCCGGACGTGCGTCGGATACTCGACCGAGCCCGATTGAATTTCCTGCATCGAGCGGCCAAGGTGCGCGGTCGGACTAAACGAGCGACACGCAGGGCGATGAAACGGTGGTCTTGATGCGCGCCGAACCTGTGCAGAGCATCGGTTACGCGCTTACGACCGTGGGCGTGGATGCTCCGTCGTACGGTGACTTTCTGTTCACACGCAACACGGATGCGACGTTGGGCTGCGCAATCTTGAGAGGTACGCGTTGTCGAAACGATGACGTGGGGGGCTGCTTGGCCGGGAGACGTGTGCGATCAATGGGGTGACGGGTGATAACCTCGCGGACCTGTCGCACCTGAGAGGGCTTAGCTGAGCCATCCGGCCGCAGCTGCAGATTGAGGATCCGTGGTTGAACCGGACGTGCGGCGTAAGACCAGTATCGCGCGCCGCGCGCTCGAGATACGCGCGGATCTCGGGCGGCGGCGAGTAGCTGCGCGTCCAGTCGTCGTTGGGTGCAAAGTTCAGCACGTGCAGCCGAGACGGTACATCGCAGGCGCAGCCGGGATAGTGGTTGTCGCGCCACCTCCGACCAACCGTTTCAGCCCGCTCAAGAATGACCACACCGTGGAAACCGGCCTCGCGCAGCCTGATCGCGGCGGCGACGCCGGCGAACCCGCTGCCGATGATGAGCACGTCGTGCACCTTCACGGCGTCACATCGAGCGCGGGTCGGGAAAGAAGGTTCAGTCCGGGCCGCAGGAATGCGAGGCGTAGGGCGAAATTTCGCGATCGGGCGAACGCCATCAGGTAGCCGTCGGCATCATGCCATCCCGCTTACTCAATCGTTGCGGGCAAATGCACTCGTGAGACCCTCGGCGCCAAATCTTACCGCTTCCCTGGCGAGCGGGACGGCGGCTCCCTGACCAAAGAACTCGTGCGCGACGCCGTCGAAGGTCCGTGATCGAACGGTGACACCCGCGGCACGCAACCGTGCGGCGATCGATTCGCCTTCGGAGCGCAGGGGATCGATCTGTGCGGAAACGATGGTGGTCGGCGGTAGGTCTGCGAGGTTGGCCGCGACGAGGTTGAGGCGCGTATCCTGAGCATCGGCGGGTGTCCGCATGTAGTGATCAAAAAACCACTGCATGAGCGGCCGACTGAGTGGCTTCGCGTCGGCGTAGACGCGGTAGCTGTCCGTATTGGTATCCGTACCGGCAATCGGATATACGGCCAGTACGGAAGCGGGTGCCTGGATATTTTTGTCACGCGCCGCAATCGCCGTAGCGATCGCGAGATTTCCGCCCGCGCTTTCGCCTGCCAGGGCTACACGCGACGGATCGCCACCCAGCATGTTCGCGTTTGCGAGCACCCATTCGTACGCCGCATATGCATCATCATGTGCCGCCGGAAACTTGTGTTCCGGGGCTTTCCGGTACTGCACCGAGACAACGATCGCGTTCGCCGCGTTTGTAAGGGCGCGAGCGGACGCATCATAGGTATCGAGATCTGCAATGACAAAGCCGCCGCCGTGAAAGTACACCACAACCGGAAACGGCCCGTCGCCAACCGGCGTGTACACGCGAATGGGCACGTCGCTCCCCGGTCCGGGGAACGACCTATTGGTGACGGTCCCAACCGCTTCAGGCGCTGTTGAGCGTCCCTCACTCTTCAACAATGCCGCCACCGCATCTGCCGGCGTGGGTTGCTTCCGCGCCTCGACCGGTGCGAGTGTCTGCATCGGTTTGCCGCCGAGCTGGGCGAGTTGATCGAGCACCGCCTGTTGTGCAGGCCGGGGAGTGGCTGCAACGGTTTCCATGGGCATTCCTCCAGCCGCTTGAGCATCCATCTCGGTCGCGCTGACTGTCAGCGGTTCGCCGAGTGTACCATCTGCCGACCCGGTCCTGCCGTTGCGCTCTGATCGCCCGCTGCAGGCCGTCTGCAGCGTGGCGATCGTGAACAGCACGAGGACAGGAGCGACGGCTTGTACGCGACTTACGCGGGCAAGCAGTTTGTCTACGAGCGTATGCATCATTTGCTCCTCAGGGGGTGCAAGACCACACGAACGGGGCTTGAAGCTTGCTACGCTTCTCGCCCCGTTGTGTGTCTCGCTCAGACTATGAATGGATCGACGATGGCAAGTACGGCCGCCATTGTCAGGGGTTCATCAAACGACTCCGTGACGCCATCGTCCGATACGCCGGTGATCGTTGTAACGTCAACGCCACCCTGGATGGTATTGTCTTCGCCGGCGTAGGTGGCTTCTGTGCCCGGAATGTCGGTGATGTCCTGCGTGATCCAGCCCTTGTTTGGTACCAGATCCATGAAGTTGCCACGCAGGCGACGCACTTCGGCCGCATGACGCGCCTCGACTGAATGAATCGTGAGCGCGGCCTGCAGCAAATCCTTGTAGGGTTGCAGGGTAGGTGCCTGTCCTTTGTAGGCCCGCACTCCGGTATCCTCGAATGCCTGAGCGACGGCCGTGAACGTGGCGTAGTTGTCGAAGACATCCTCGAATGGACCCGTGCCCGAGCCGTTCCCGGCCGTGAAATCGAAGGTCGGCTTGGGTCGTGCCGAGCGGCCGAGCGCATTCCGCAAAAACGCCACGTGAAGGTTCTCGTGCTCCTGAATGGTCCCGAAGATGGTGCGATCCGACGCAGGAATAAGGCCGGAGGTGGCCATGCCGATATTGTAGAACTCAGCCTCGAGGTATTCGAGCGTCAATGCGAAGTTGAGCACGCCGTTGACAGAGGTAGGCAGACGTCCCTGCGCAAAGGCGTTCTGTGCCAGCGCCGCGAGCGCCACAGGAACGGACGCCATTTTGAGCCCAGCCATGACAACGGCGCTCGACGCTCCGCCGCGAACGATCGCATCGCGCCGGGACAATAGCTGCGACTGAACGTCTTCATCCAACGTCTGCAGGATGGAAGGTGACTTTGAGGTCATGTGATGTCTCCGTCAGGTGTTGACAGCAGTGATATTCTCGACGATGAACGGATCAGCGGCGCCAAGTACGGTTTGCGGTGTGTTGGCAGCGTCAAAGGCCATCGGCGCGAATGCGCCCGTGCGCTCCGAGAGCAGGCTGCGAATCGCCGAGGCATGTCGTGCTTCGACGGAAACGATCTTTCCAGCGAGGCCGAGGAAAGCGGTGCTGGTCAGATAGCGCGCAGCCCCGTTGTAGGCACTCACGCCAAGATCTTCGAACGTTCGCGCCGTTTCCAGCACGTTTGTTCGGCTATTGAACGTGATCATCGAGAAGTCGACCGTGAGACCGGGAAGAGCTGCCGGTCCAAGTGCAGCCGCGAGAAAGTCGCGATGCACGACTTCATGATCCCGCAGATCCGAGAGCACGCGTTGTTCATTCGCGTCGAATGTGCTGGCGAAGTCGGGGTGGGTCACGACCTGGATGTAGAACGCCGCCTCGAGCTGCTCCAGCGCATAGGCGTAGTTGAGCACGTCGGTATCGGTCGAGAAGTCGAGCGTAATGTTGTTGCCGTTTACGAGCGCGAGCGCGGGTCCCGCCGGTGCGAAGAGATCGGCCCCACCCTGTCGGCAGCCGGCCAGCAGCAGCGCGACACCTCCGAGTCCTGCCGCTCGAAGCATGTCCCGCCGATTGGTGCCGCCGGACGGTGCCGGCACGCTGTTGTCTTGCATTTGCATGTGCACTCCTGCATTGAGCATTTCTGCAGTGATCAAATGGAGTGCGTGAGAATCACGCACTCACGCGTTCAGGCGTGGCGGCGTCGGCGAGATGCGGCGGCCATGAGCGCCAGTCCACCAAACATCAGTGCAAGACTGCTCGGCTCGGGTACAAGCGCTCCCGGGCCCTGCCGAATGAGCATGATGTTGTCGAAGTTCACCAGCGGTTCGTCAAACTCGTTCATCGCGGTAATGCGCACCGATGTCAGGTTTGTGAACTGGCCGTTGAACATGAAATCCTGATACGTCGCACCGACCGTGAAGGTCTGCATGATCGAGGCGCCTGATCCGAAGCCGGTAAACATGACCTCTGTCATGTTTGCCTCAAAAAATCCTGACAGTCCGATTCCTGTCAATGCGAAGTTTCCTCCATCGACTCGCTTGAGATCGATCAGCTCAGCGTCTGGTGTTTCGAGAATCAGCGATGCCGTGCTATTGCCGCCAAAGGCCGGGCTGTTCACACTGTTGGCAAGGAACGCATTCTCGGCTGCCGGGCCAGTACAGGAAACGCCCACGGCAATAAGCGTGAAGCCGTTCTCTTGATAACAGTTGTTGACGAAACGGATGCCGGCGCCTGGTGAACTTTCCGTCAGGGTGTTGAAGTTGAGCGTGGTGGGTTGCGCGCCTAGCTGCGCGCCCGATACGGAGATGCTCACCGCAACCAGCGCGGCGACAGCACGCCGCATGTCGGGAAGTAAAGATGAAGTCATTGGCGTTGTCCTGTGTACAAAAAGTGAGCGTTGCGCTGGTCGCTAATCGACGGCGCGAACGTTGGGGAAGGAGTGGCTGCAGTGCACACGTCATGGAGGCTCGCGGCATCGCCGCGCTCTGACCTGTGCGCTTTTCCGATCGCCAACTGTTGCGAGCAGTTTGCGTGAGATGGGTTTCCAGCAGAGCAGAAACTGCATCGGGAATTTGCTGAAATGAGCGGGTGTGCACGCGCGACCGTGCGACGACGTACGTTCTCACATCAGCATGCAGTATCAAACGGTGTTGCATGTTGCGATATCAGCCAAATGGATGATTTCTGATCGCGCGTTTGCGCAACTTTGCTAGGGCTCGCCACGCAGCAGCCGCGACTGTTTATGAGATTTGCATAACTGTCTGTGCGCTCAGCGATGCATTCGCGAACGCACGCTGCAGTCGCGCTCGTGTGTTACGCGCGATTACGGTTGTGGGGGGGCTCGGCGATGCGCAAACGAATGGATGACGTTGTCTCGCGCAGCAGCGTTCGTCGCCAGCTGATCGCGGGCGCGTCGGTCGTCGCTTGGTGCTCCCGCAACGCGGCGAGTTCGTCGGTGATCGGGGCCGGCAGACGCGCGTGGCGCGCGAGTCCGACGACACAGTCCATCGCATGCATCTCACACCACGTGAGCGGGGCGTCGTGGCAAAAGCCCGTATCGTCACGCACGACGAGGCGCACGTGCGGCCACACGCTGCGCATCTTCGCGAAGGCGAGATCGCGCATACCGTCGTCGTGCTTGCGCACATGATCGGCGATGAATCTATCCGGGCCGAGTGGTGAGGTGAGCACGATCCGAATCTTGTCTTGCTGCAGCAGATAGCTGGCACGATCGCACACTCCCGTTTTCAGATCGCGCTAGCCGACCAGCTGAAAGCCAAACGCGGCGAGGTAGAACACGAACGACTGGAGTGCGTTGCCGACGAGGAACTCGATATATTCGGTGCCGTTGAACGGTATTGTATCGTGTTCGACGATGGCGGCTTCGAGAGCGGAGGTGGTGGCCATGGAGACGCTCACTGGCAGAGGGAGCGGCGGTACTGGCCGCTCCACTACCGAGACCAGATGGACCGATTATGCGCGGCAGTACCCGGAACACCTCCCCGGCGTGCCGTGCGCGCCGCAGCGAGGGAGCCTCGCACAACAGAAAACGACAGGTCGGCGTCGCTGCGCCAACCTGCCGGAATCAGAAATATCAGGACCGAACCGGGCGCGTTGGCGCCGGGCTTGCCTTGCTCACGACGACGGCCGGTTTAGACCGTCTGCCGACGCCGACGCGAGGCGACCAGACCGGCGAGGCCGAGGCCGAGAATCGCCAGTGAAGCCGGCTCTGGAACCGGCACGCTCGGCAGGGCCGTACCCACGGCATTGCCCACATTGAACTCAAAGCGCTGGCCTTCGTTGCTGCCCAGCGGCGAGTTGAACTGCAACGTACCGGCGATGCTGAAGTCGGCATCGCTGTCCACGCCGGAGAAACCCTGGTACAGGTTGTTCGAGCCGCTCGCGAAACTCGTGAACAGCGAGGCACCGTTATACGTCACGTTGGAAAGGGCCACGCCGCCGTTGTTGTTGCCGCCACGCACGTTGCACTGCAGCCCGCTGAACGCCGGAAGTCCGCTGAATGACGGCACCGTAACGTCGAGTCCACCCCAGGAGAACGAGAGCGATTGCGTCGCGGCCGTATAGAACAAGTTGAAACCCGCGGGCGTCGTCGCGATCGCGGAGGTGAGATCGATCGAGCGCGTAACGCCCAGATTTCCGGAAACGCCGCCAAACACTTCACCGCCGGTGTTCGGCGCCTTAACGCGGAAACCGCCCACCGACATGAACTGCGCTTCGGCGACAGTCGCGAACATGGCCAACGCGGCCACGACAGTGAATATACGAACAGACTGCATGAACAAACCCGTTTTCGGAAGAAAGCAAAACTATGTGAGCAAAACCCAAAAGCGTACGTTTCATACCAGCCTCTCGCCTACGAGGTGCGAGGTGAAGTGCCCGTGCGTGTGCTGCCCACACCACACTTTTGCGGCGCGCGTTCAACGCAGTGTTCGACTTGACGCACGGCGCGCGCGGCGAGCGTCCGATATCACTTTGTGACGCCGAAGCTTTGCGGGGCGCTACCACACCGGGTTCTGCGCCAACGATTCAGGAGTCGCCATCGCGCTGACGTTCTTCACCATGCGTCCGTGTATCGCGTCGGAGGACTGATGATCTTTCCACCGCGACGCGACCTCACATCCGGCGACCATGTCCCGCGCTTGGCCGACCGACAATGCTTCACTCTTCGCGCGACTCCTGCTCCGCCAAATCCGGCGTGACGTACTTGTCGGGCAACACCAAACGATGGAGCGTCCGCACTAATGCCCTGCGCATGCGCTGCTCGGACTCGTCGTACGCCCGCGTTTGTGCGTGCGCGCTATTCGTGGCGAATGGCGTCGATGGGATCGAGACGAGCCGCGCGACGTGCCGGATAGGTGCCGAACACCAGCCCCACCAATGCAGCGCTGACGACCGCCACCAGGATCGTGCTCCATGAGACGCTCGCCTGGACGCCCATGCCCGGCAGCTTCGCACGCATGAGGGCCGTGATACTGAATGCCGCCGTGAGCCCGAGCGCCACACCGAGCGCGCTGCCGAGCGAGGCAATCGCCACCGATTCGGCCAAAAACTGCGATCGCACATCGCCGCGACTCGCCCCAACTGCTTTGCGAATGCCGATCTCGCGCGTGCGCTCTGTGACAGACGCGAGCATCACGTTCATAATGCCAATGCCACCAACCAGCAGCGAGATTCCCGTGATCGCGCCCATAAACAGTTTGAAGAGCAGGATTCCCTGTGCCGCCTGCTCGACGCGCGATGCGTTGGAGCGCAGCCGAGTGGTGCCGACGCCGAAACGTGCATCCGCCCATCGCGATACGCGCGCGCGCACCGAATCGGCCATCAGCACGTCCGCGAACTTGGCCGACAGACCAACAGGGCGCGCGCGCACCGACGGTGGCAACGCACGGTTGACAGTGGCGAGACTCACCCACGCGCTCTCGTCAGTCGCCGAATCGGCGGTGATGCCGCGTACGGTGAACGGTGTGCCTTCGAGCAGAATCGTACGGTCGATTAGCGCCGAGGGCGAAGGGAGCGAATCGGCCTCGGCATAGCGTGCGGCGAGTGCCTGAGACAGCACCACGCGCG
>JBBRDJ010000104.1:0-10835 GCA_038203945.1 Gemmatimonadales bacterium | reverse complement strand
CGCGAGTCCCATGGGCTCGAGCATCATGCCAATGCCCACGGGATCAACGGGAAACATCTCGCCCACCAGCGTGATCGTGGGCTTGTCCGTTTTGCCGGCACGCAGTGCCTGTACCGGACCCTGCTCGGCTTCCAGTCTCGCGTACTTGAGCATTGCGCCGGCGAGCACATCCTTCGCTTCGGCATGCGTGGGCACGCCAAAGCCCGGCACGTCAATGCCAACAATGCGCACGCCGTTGATTTCCTTGGGGAGAATCTGCAGCGGCACACCACTCGCCGTTGGTACACAGAGATTCGTGATTATGATCGCGTCGTACAGCGCGGGATCAGCCATCTCATGCACGGCGTCGCGAATGTCTTCAAACAACTTGCCGGTGACGAGCGACTCCGAGTTGAACGGCACGTACCCAACCGTTCGGCGCGCACCGTAAAAGTGCGACGTAAACGTGAGGCCGTACACACAGCACGCGCTGCCACTGAGAATGGTGCCGGTGCGGCGCATACGAAGACCCACACGCAAGGAGCCGAAGGCCGGACACATGCTCTGCGGCTGATCGTGCGGGCCCTTGGGGTAGTCGGCGGCGTAGCGGTCGAGCGTTTCACTCTTGCCCGCAGCACGCGCGGCGGCGCGCATTTCGTCGGCACCGGCGTGACAGCCTACCCCATCGGTTTGTGTAGCGGCCACGTTGATGTCTTCGACAATGGGCAGGCCTGCACGAGCCGAGTTCGGGGCCGTGGTGGCATCACCCGTGTCGGTGGTCGTCGCAGCCGTTGCAGCACCGTCTGCTGGCACCACCACAGTGGCGGAACCAGCAGCTGGCGCACAGCCAAGTCCACCCGGCTCATCGCCATCGTTGGCCATGGGCGTCTTGCCCGCATCATCATACGCGACTTCGTTCCGGCGAACATCAATGGACATAGTGCACCTCAAACCGTGTCGTAGACAACTTCGAGCGTGGACTTCGTGATCTCTTCCTTGCCGCACATGTCGAACATCGTGGCGGGTTGCAGCACAACATCACGACCCGTGGTCTCAGCGCTGAACAAGTCGAGAATGCCGTCCATGGTAAGCGGCCTGGGACGAACCGGAGGCGCCTCGGCCACGTTTGTGGCCAGCGTTTCAAACAGGGACGCCCACTGCGTACCGGGCCTGCCGATGATTTCGTAGTTCGCGCTCTTGCGACGGATGTCGTCGTGCTGCGGAATCGCGGCGAGCACGGGAATGCCGGCGGCCTTCGCAAACGCGGCCGCTTCACCGGTGCCGTCGTCCTTGTTGATCAGAATGCCAGCCACACCAACGTTGCCACCCAGACGCCGGAAGTACTCAACGGCGCTGCAGACGTTGTTGGCCACGTACAACGACTGCATGTCGTTGGAGCCCACCACGATCACCTTCTGACACATGTCGCGCGCGATCGGCAAACCAAAACCGCCGCACACCACGTCGCCGAGGAAATCGAGCAATACGAAGTCAAAGCCCCAGTCGTGGAAGCCCAACTTCTCGAGAATTTCGAAGCCGTGAATGATGCCGCGACCGCCGCAACCACGACCGACTTCGGGCCCACCGAGTTCCATGGCAAACACGCCGTCACGAATGAAGCACACATCGCCAATGGACACCGCTTCACCGGCGAGCTTCTTCTTCGCGCTGACTTCAATGATCGTGGGACACGCCTTGCCGCCGAAGAGCAGCGAGGTCGTGTCGCTCTTGGGATCGCAGCCAATGAGCAGCACTTTCTTTCCTTGCTGCGCCATCATGTACGACAAGTTGGCAAGCGTGAAACTCTTGCCGATTCCACCCTTGCCATAGATCGCAATAATCTGCGTCTCTTTGGTCACGGGGCCGGTGTGCACCGTATCCGGTTCGCTTTCGGCTTCGGCGCGCACGTTGTTGTGGAGTTGGTGCAGGGCAGTGGCGTTGTCACTCATGCGACGGAGCTCCAGTCGAGGATCATCTTGACGCAGTGTGCGTCGGTGAACGCGGTGGTGTAGGCGAGTTCGGCCTGTTCCGCGTGGAACCGATGCGTGATGAGGCCGTCGAGATCGAGTGTGCCTGTATTGGCCAACTCGGCAACGGCGGCGAGATCGCCGGGCGCCCACTGTGCGGCCACCGTCAATGTGGCTTCACGCAGGAACGCCGGCGGAAATACGAAACTGAGCGGTTCATGATAAAAACCGGTCAACACGATCGTGCCGCCGGGCTTGAGCCGGCCGATGAGTGTGTCGAGCAACCCGTTGGCACCGCTGACTTCCTGGATGCAAGAGTAGGTCGTCGTGGTGTCTTCGTCGGGGTGCACCACCGTGTAGCCACGGGCATCGTGGCTGCGGACGGGATTGATCTCCCACACGGTTGGGGGCGCACCGCCGAGCACTACCGTGAGCCGCGCAATGAGTCGGCCGAGCGCCCCATGGCCCACGATCAGGTCGGGGAGCGGACGCTTTCCCACCCCCAGCGCGTGATACGCCGTCGCGGCGAGCGCCAACAACACCCCCCGCTCGCCCACCGAGTCATTGAGCAGCACCGTGCGAGCTCCTGGCACGACCACCCGGGCGGCCTGTCCACCGAACAAACCACGGGCACCCTCAAAGCCCTTGGATCCAGCGATAAACACCTGCTGGCCAACTGAGCGACCAGAGGTGGGACCGGCCTCGACAATCTCACCCACGCCCTCGTAGCCCGGCACCAGCGGGTAGCCGAGTCCGGGAAACGGGGGCATCAAGCCAGTGTAGAGCAGCCGTTCGGTGCCGGTGCTGATACCCGACCACCGCATGGCCACCACCACATCATCGTCGGCGGGCGAAACGAGCATCAATCGACGCAGCGTGAGTGTCTCAGGCTGCTCGAAGACAACGGCGAGAGTGTCCACAGAACCTCAAAGCGGGCGGACGAAAAAAATAGTGTACCACAGCGCGGAGCCGGACGAGGTGTAAACTGAACGTGACACCGCCGTCTGTCAATCAAAACCGACAAGTTTACTCGGAAAAAAAACTGGGTGGGTCCGATTCAGGCTTCGGCGACGATCAGACCGGTGTGAATTGGGTAGCGCGTGGCAATTTGGCGCGACTTCCGGAACCCGGCCGCAGCGAGCATCGCGTGGAGCTCCTCAGGGCGGCGAGCTCGACCTTTCCCCATGGCCATGAGGTAAAAGTTGAAGTACGCGTCACCCACGGGCTCAGCGCCCCGGACGCCGGCCATCGCTTCGGCCACCAGCAGGGTGCCGCCTTTGGGCAGCGCGGCGTGCACTTTGCGAAGCAAGAGGTCGACGGAGGCGTCGTCGTGGTCGAGCAGGACGCGAACCAGTGAGGCTGCGTCTGCGCCGGTGGGCATCGCGTCGGTGTGAAAGTTTCCGCCAATCGAGCTGAACCGATGGCCGAGGCCGGCGTTCGAGAGTCGCGCCTGCGCGCGCGAGGTCACGGCTGGCAAATCGAACAGCATCAACTTGAGGCTCGGGTGCCGCTTTCCGGCGTAGGTGAGAAAGACGCCCTCACCACCACCGATGTCGAGGAGACATTTGTGCTTGGAGAGGTCGTACGCGTCAAGCACATCGGAGGCGAGCGGCGGCAGCGTGGCGGCCATCATTTCGGAATACGACGCGACGCGGGCGTCGTCGATGGCCTGAGGACGCGGGGCGTCGGCGTACGGCCAGTAGCGGCTGAGCTCGGTGCGGAAATCGCTGCCGCTGCGCAGCAAGGCAACCGGATCGGCGAGGTCGCCGTAGGCCATGGCGTGGTGGCGAATGAGGGCCACGAGGCCGGCATTGCCAACCATCGGGGCGCTGAGCGGGCCGAGGGCGATGCGACCGCCGCGTCGCTTCGCGAGGAGCTGGAGAGAGGTGGCCGCCCGAACAAGCGTTTCGGTGGCGACGAGTGAAAGTCCCGTGTGTTTGGCGATCTGGTCGGCCGTGAGCGGTCCTTTGGCCAGCAGGTCGAAGAGGCCCAGCTCGACGCACGAATAGAGGATCTGCGTGTAGACGAAGCCCGCCATCAGGTCGAAGAGCGCACGGCTGCGCTGGAGCGCCAGCGGGCGGGTGAGCGGAAAGCGCGCCGCCCAGCGCTGGAATCCTTCGGTCGCGACGAAGGCGTTCCAGCGGTCTCGCCATCGCTCCCAGAAGGGTGCGCCGTTATTCGTACGTGGGTCGGGCACCGCCGCAGACTGCGGGGGCGAATGCGCGGGCGCCGACGGCGCGACGTGCGCGGCGGCGACGCTCGAAGCGGAGGCGGCGCTGGAGAGAACCTCCGCCAGCGAGCGATCGGGGGGCGTCAAAGCAGACACCTGCATGTTGGGCGAGCTGGCAACGGACAGGCGTGGAGAGCCGAGGGACGGATGCGCTGGGTGCGCGTGCGGACCGTGTGGCGTATCAGGCGACGATAGTGTGCGCCCCGAAAAGTGTCAAGCGAAGTGTACACGTGGCGTGTTAGCGCTTAATTACCGGCGCATGCGCCATGTCTACCCATTTAGTGCGATTGTTGGTCAGGACGAGATGAAACTCGCCCTGCTTCTTACGGCTGTTGACCCCACCATCGGCGGCGTGATGGTGTTTGGCGACCGCGGTACTGGTAAGAGTACTGCGGTGCGCGGCCTTGCCGGCCTGTTGCCCCCGATGACCGTGGTCGCGGGGTGTCGCTACGGCTGCGCTGTGCCGAGTGACGAGCGCGGCTGCAGCTACTGTGATCGCGGGCACCCGGGACACGAGAAAGTGCGCAGCGCGAAGGCACCGGTGCCGGTGGTCGACCTGCCACTCGGGGCGACCGAGGATCGTGTGGTGGGGGCGCTCGACCTCGAACGAGCGCTCACGACGGGCGAAAAGGCGTTTGAGCCGGGTTTGCTGGCGCGGGCGCACCGTGGATTCTTGTATGTGGACGAAGTAAATCTACTCGAGGACCATCTGGTGGATTTGCTGCTTGACGCGGCCGCAACAGGTGAGAATGTGGTAGAGCGCGAAGGCGTGAGCATCCGGCATCCGGCGCGGTTTGTGTTGGTCGGCAGTGGCAATCCGGAAGAGGGCGAACTGCGTCCGCAGTTGCTCGATCGTTTTGGTTTGGCGGTCGATGTGAAAACGCCCACGGATCTGGCGCTTCGCATCGATGTGATCAAACGTCGTGACGCCTTTGACCGTGACCCGGACGCGTTCGTGGCGCATTGGGAAAAGGCTGAACGCGCGGTGCGTCGGCGCATTGTGAAGGGGCAGGAGCGGTTGTCGACGGCGTCTGTTCCCGACGACGTTCTGGTGCGTGCAACCGAGCTGTGCGCCAAGCTTGGCACCGATGGATTGCGCGGCGAGTTAACGTTATTGCGTACGGTGCGCGCGTACGCCGCGCTCGAGGGACACGGCGAAGCGACGCTCGATGATTTGCGTCGTGTCGCGCCGCTCTGCTTGCGGCATCGTCTGCGCCGGAACGTGCTCGATGAAGCGAGCAGCACGACACGCGTGGAGCGTGCGCTCGACGAACTGTACGCCGTGACGTGAACCACCCAACGCGCTCATGACTGCGACCCGACCTGCCAAGCCGTCTGCACCTGCGCGCGCGTGGAACGACGCGGAGTTGCCGGCGGCATTGCTGGCCATCGATGCCACCGGTTTGGGCGGCATCGTACTCGACCACGCGTCGCACGATGCGGCGCGCGAGTGGGTGCGGTTGCTTGCGGCGTGCTTGCCGCCTGGCGCGCCCGTGCGACGGGTGCCCGGCAGCGTGACCGATGATCGCCTGCTCGGCGGCGTCGATCTCGCGGCGACGCTGTCGTCGGGACGATTGGTGGTGGAGCAGGGTGTACTGGCGGCAAGTGACGGTGGAGCGGTGGTGTTGCCCATGGCCGAACGTGCGAGTGCGTCGGTGATCGCGGCGCTGGTTGGTGTGCTCGATACGCACACCGTGCGCGTGGAACGTGAGGGCATCGCGGCGGAACATGGCGCGCGTTTGGCGTTGGTGTGTTTCGACGAAAGCGCGGATGATGAGGCGATGTCGGTTGCGCTCGTTGACCGACTGGCGTTCCGTGTCACTGGCATGAGTGGGTTTGACGCGTCGCCGCGCACGTGTGAGGTGCTGTCGCAGGCGGTGCATGATGCGCGCGAGATTGCGCGGCATGTGACGGACGGTGCGGCGTGGCTGGCGGGGTTGTGTGAACTGGCCGATGCGTACGGCATCGACTCGATGCGCGCACCGCTTTTTGCGTGGCGTGCGGCGCGTGCGCACGCGGCGTTGCATGGGCGCACCGAAGTGACGGAAGAGGATGCGGCCGCAGCCGCGCGTCTGGTGTTGTTGCCGCGCGCGGTGCGCATGCCGGCGCCGCCGCCTGAACCGGCGGCCGAAGAGCCACCACCAGAGGCACCACCTGAACCACCGCCGGAGCCGCCGCAGGATTCGGCCGACGATTCGCCACCGCCGCCACCGGAAGCGGATACGTCGAACGATGAGCCGGAGACACCGCCCGACGAGAAGGAGGAAGCGAGCGATGATCCGCGTCCGCCGGCCGACATCTTGCGCGATGCGGTGGAGAGTACGTTGCCGCCGGGCGTACTCGAACAGTTGCTTGCGCGCGCGGGCGCGGCGCGCGGTGTGCAGGGACGGGTGGGCGAAGAGTCGGTGAGTCTGCTGCGCGGGCGTCCGCGTGGTTCGCGTCACGGCATGCCGCGTGGTGGTGCGCGCCTGCACTTGCTCGAGACGCTTCGCGTCGCAGCACCATGGCAGCGCGTGCGCGGTCGCACCGATCGCACGCAGCGCGTGTCGCTGCGCAAGGACGATTTCCGCATTCGTCGATTCATCGAACGCAACGGCACCACGGTGATTTTTGTGGTGGATGCGAGCGGTTCGTCGGCGTTGGCGCGACTGTCTGAAGCGAAGGGTGCGATTGAAATGCTGCTGGCGGAGAGTTACGCGCGTCGTGATCGCGTGAGTTTGATTGCGTTTCGGGGTACGACCGCCGAAACGTTGTTGCCGCCCACCCGCGCGTTGGCGCGCGCACGGCGCGTGCTGGCGGCGATGCCGGGCGGCGGCGGCACACCACTGGCCACGGCGATCGATGCGAGTATCGGCGCGGCGCTTGCCGCACAGCGTGCGGGCACGTCGCCACTGGTGGTGTTTCTCACTGACGGCCGTGCCAACATTGCGCGTGACGGGACACCGGGCCGACCGCGTGCGGGCGAGGATGCGCTGTCGAGCGCACGCGTGTTTGCGCAGCAACGGTTGTCGGCGCTGTTCGTGGACACGTCGCTACGACCGGATGCGTCGATTCGCGCGATCGCCGACGCGATGCTCGCACGGTACGTTCCGTTGCCCGCTGCGAACGGTGACGCGCTGCGTGGGCTGGTGCGTACGGTGCAGCAGCAGGCTGCGGGAAGTGCGACGTGAAGGATCTTGTGACGGTGACTCGCGAACTGGGTAGTGCGGCTGTTGCGGAGACGACGCGCGGCGCGAAAACATCGCGATTTGTCGCGGTGCTTGACCGCTGGGCGCCGCGTGTGTCGGCCGCCCAGGCGATTGCGGTGCGTGAAACGCCGCTGCGCGTACTCGTGCGTTCGGTGACATTTGTGGTGCTGTACTGGTGGCTGGCCACCGGCGCGATCTTTGCACTCGAGCGCAGCCCGGCCACGCGAGGATTGGGTTTGGTGCTGGCCATTGCACTTGGCGCGGTGGGCTTGCTGTTGCTGTCGCGCGCACGAGACGATGCGTCACCGGCCGGTGCACGACGCTCATTTCTGGGTGGGGCGTTTTTGTGGAGTCTGGTGCAGGTGTCGTTCTACGGCGGTTGGCTGGTGGGGCCGAGCTGGCTCAGCGTATCTGTGCCGGTCCAAGCACCGTCGCTGCCGTTCGCCACGCAAGCGGTGATCAGCATGCTGTGGTATCAGCTCGCGATGCTGGCGGCGCTCTGGATTGCGTGGGTGCTCACGTGGGACCGCGTCAATCGCACGGGCTGGTGGGCGCTGTTGGTGTTCTACGCGACACACCAGCTCGCGTGCGTGAGCATTTTTCTTGGCGTCGAGAATCCGGGGCGCGGGTTCTTTCCGCAGGACCTGGTGTTTCTGGAATCGTATTTCGGTCCGTCGCAGAACTCGCTGTTTCTGATTGCGTCGGTGGCGTTTTTGTTGGCGCTGACGCTGACGCTCGCGATCAAGGCACTACGCAGCACGATGCCGATGCGGCGACAAGCACTGACGTTGCTGACGGTGCTGGGGACGTTGGGTGTGCTGGAGCTGCTGGTACTGGGGTTGGCGGTGGAGCTGAATTTGTGGGATATGTTTCTGGAGTTTCGGGGGTACTGAGGGTGGGCTGGCGCGCTGTGCGCGGTCAGTTGACGGTTGCCGCCCATTACGCCCTCTACGTGTACCGGCGCGATCGCGCCTTCAGTTTACGGTACGGGTTTACGGTTGACAGTCGACAGTTGCGACCGTGCACTGTTTACCGTCAACCCGTACCGTCAACTAAGAGCGCGATCCCGACGGCCCGCACCCACGGCCGTAATGGCGGCTGTTCCAAAACCGTAAACAGTCAACGGTTTTCGGTTGACGGTTGCCGCCCATTACGCCCTCTACGTGTACCGTCACGATCGCGCCTTCAGCGTACGGCACGGGTGTACGGTTGACGGTACACAGTAGCCACCGTGAACCGTTCACCGTTCACCCGTACCGTCAACTAATAGCGCGATCCCGACGGCCCGCACCCACGGCCGTAATGGCGGCTGTTCCAAAACCGTAAACGGTCAACAGTTTTTGGTTGACGGTGGCCGCCCATTACGCCCTCTCCGTGTACCGTCACGATCGCGCCTTCAGCGTACGGTCCGGGTAGACGGTTGACGGTACACAGTAGCCACCGTGAACCGTTCACCGTTCACCCGTACCGTCAACTAAAAGCGCGATCCCGACGCCCCGCACCCGCGGCCGTAATGGCGGCTGTTCCAAAACCGTAAACAGTCAACGGTTTTCGGTTGCCGCCCACTCCGCCCTCTCCGTGTACCTGCCGCTCGCGCCCGCCCGCCAGTCAATGCTGGCTGCCGTCTCCCGTCTCCCGCATCACGTCAACGCCGTGATGTGCAATACGAAACGGCAACGGTTCACCAAGCCCGTCAATCGCCGCCGCGACGTCGTGCACCCGATCGCGCGCCGCGATCACGAGTACGCACCCGCCGCCCGAGGCACCCAGCGGTTTGGCGCCGAGTGCGCCGGCCGCGAGCGCGCGCGAGATCATGGCATCGATGCGTGGCGTTGCAATGCCCGGATGCAGCGAGCGTTGATGCGCCCAGTGCTCACCCACGAGTGCGCCGAGCGATTCGAGGTCGCCGTGCGTGAGTGACGTAGCCATGAGTCGGGCGAGCGCCGCCATACGGTCGAGGGCGAACACCACCGACGGTGTCCGCGCGAGATACGCGTCGAGTACGCCCTGGATGGTATCGCCGGAGAGGCGCGATTCACCAGTGTAGCGCACCAGGCATCGCTGCTCGAGCGCGGCACATGTCGATGCGCCGAGGGCGATAGGGTCGACGGTAACGCCTTCACCGAAGGTGAGCGCCAGTGCCCCGCCACACGCGGCCGCGTAGTGGTCCTGACGGCCGCCCACGATCCCGAGTTCTTCCACTTCGATATCACGACTGCGCTCGGCGAGTGTGGCGGGGCTGAGCGATTCACCTCGCCAAGCGGCCAAAACCGCCGAGAGCGCAACGCCGACGGCGGAGGAGCCGCCGAGGCCCGCGCCCACGGGGAAATCGCTCGTGAGAGACGCCTGGAGGGATTCGGCGCCGGTGCGTCGGAGCGCTGCCAGCACGATGGGCGGCATCGGCGGCGGGGCGACGCCGGGCTCACGCGCGGTGAGAGTGACGCGCGCGCGGCGCTCAATTGCGAGGGCACACACGAAACCGCCTCGCTCAGCGGGGTAGGGCGGGACGTCAGTCCAGCCACCCCCGAAGTCGAGGCGGGTCGGCGTGCTCGCGGAGAGCGACGGAACGCGAGACACCGGCTGTTACTTCTTTTTACCCGCCTTCTTGGCCGGAGCTTTCGCGGCCGGCTTGGCGGCCTTGGCTGGGGCTTTCGCGGCAGCTTTCGCGGGAGCTTTCGCCGCCGACTTGGCTGCAGCTTTGGCCGGTGTTTTGGGCGCCGCCTTGGCCGGAGCTTTGGCCGGAGCTTTGGCCGGAGCTTTAGCCGGAGCTTTAGCCGGTGCCTTGGCCGGTGCCTTGGCCGGTGCCTTGGCCGGTGCCTTGGCGGGCGCCTTCGTGGCCGATTTTGCGGCGGGCTTGACGGCCGACTTGGGCGCAGCTTGCTTGGCCGGTTCCGCCTTCGCGGGTGCCTTGGCGGCCGGCTTTTCGGTAGTCTTTGAAGCGGCCTGCTTTGCGGGCGCCGGAGCCTCGGCCACTGGCTCGGCGGTTGCAGCAACCGGCGCCGGTGGCGCGGGCTTCGGTGTGGCCGGCTGTGGCGGCCGCACATTCAACGGCTGCGGCTTGGGCGCGGGCTTTGGTGGCTCAGGCTTGGGCAGCGCACCGTGCTTCGCAATGTACGCGGCTTCAGCCTCTGCAATCAGGCTGTCGGCCTCGTCGGCGTTCATCTGCCCGCGACGCACCATGTAGTGGATGAGTTCGCGCGCACTTTCGATGGCGAACGCACTCAGCCCCGCGGCGGCCCGAACGACATCACGCATTGACCCCGACATGCGACTGCCGGCCTCAAGGCTGATTTCGTGAGCCCGACGCGCCATCTCGGCGGCCGTATCGCTGGCGTCAGCGCCGCGATGCCCTGGGCCGCGACGCGGCGGTGGCGACGCTGGCGCTGGGGTTTCGACTTCTGCTGACGAATCGCTATCCAGCGATGTATCGGCCATGGACTCAACATCTCCTGCCACCAGATCAACGCCGAC
>JBBRDJ010000103.1:0-11009 GCA_038203945.1 Gemmatimonadales bacterium | reverse complement strand
TACCGCTCGAAACAGAATGCGACCGACTACTACGTGTCGCCGTTGCCGAACGGCACTGACGCACCGACGTGGGTCCAGATTGCGAGCGGCGCTGATCGCATCACGGCACTCACGCTGCATGGCGACACAGTGTACGCATTGGCCCGCAAGCGTGCCGACCGTGGCATGGTGGTGCGACGCGTCCTGCGGTCGGGCAACTCGGCGCTGTCGGCGTGGGAGACGGTGATCCCGGAGCGCGCGGCGGTCATCACTGGCTACGTGGTGCAGGACGACGGCATCTACTTCACCGAACGTGGCGCAGGCGCGATCTCGTTGCTTCGACTCGCACCCGGTGCAACAACCGCCGTGCGCATTGCGCTGCCGGTCACGGGCAACGTACGATTGGCGCACGCGCAGTCGGGCGCTGGCGCCACGGTGTCGGTGGAGTCGTGGGCCACGGTGCAACATTGGATGCTCGCATCGGGTGATACAGCGCGCGCGCTTGGCATTGACGACGGCTATTCGGCAACGGCTGCTGCCGACGTGATCACCGAACGGCTGCAGGCCCGTTCGAAAGACGGCACGATGGTGCCGGTGTCGGTGGTGTACGGCAAGGCGGCGTTGCGCAACGGACGCCTTGATGGCACCGCGCCGCTGCTCATCGAAACCTACGGCGGATTTGGACAGTCTACCGATCCCGGTATGGATCCGCTCATCCAATACCTCGTCGAACACGGCGTCGTGTATGCGTGGGCGCACGTACGCGGCGGCGGCGAACTGGGTGATGCGTGGCATATGTCGGCCACGCGCGAGAAAAAGCAAAACACCTTCGATGACATGATCGGTGCCATCGAACATCTCATCGCGAAACGATTTACATCGGCCAAGCGCGTCACCCTGACCGGGATGTCGTTCGGAGCAATCGTTCCCGGCATGGTGATGGCGCAGCGTCCCGATCTGCTGGGCGCCGTGCTGTATGAAGTGGGCGAGCCTGATGAGGTGCGCGGAGCCAGCACCGACCCTACGGCCGCCCGTAACATCGCTGAGATTGGCGACCTGGACACGCCGGAAGGCATCCGAATGCTGATGCGGACTTCTGCTTACCATCAAGTGCCCGACACGATCGCTCTACCCGCCGTGATCGTGCACGTGGCATCGGACGACTACAACTTCAGCACGGCAATGCTGACGGCGAAATATGTCGCGCGATTGCAGCGGGCCAACACATCAACACGGCCCGTGTTGTGGGTGCCCACCGCTGGCGGACACACGCCGCTCTTTGGCGTGTCACCGCAGTGGGCGGCGACGGCGATCTCGTTCATGCTCTGGCAAACCGGCGATCCACGGTATCAGCCGCGACGATAGCGGAACGGGGGGCGACGACGCGGTCATTAGTCGAGCGTCCCGGTCAACACGGCACCAATGTATTGCCGAACTCCACACCGTCCTCACGGTGATGTGGTGCCATGCCCACACTGGATGGGCGGCTGCGCCGATGCATTGCCATCATCCTCACATGAGGAGCATCATCATGACATCTCGACGCATTGCCTTCGAACCGGCCGCGCTCTTTCTGGTGCTTGCGGTCGCGCGGCCCGAACGGCGCGTGGTGTGGGCCATAATTGCGCTCGCGTTGTTCATCATCGCACTGCGAAAGTCGCGCGCGGCGCCGACCACCGAAGCGTGAGGCTGACGTCATGCGATAGTGGGCGCATGATATTCCGTAGCAAAGGAAGAGTTGAGAAAGTGCAACAAGCGAAGGCGCTATCCGCGGCGTGCTCTGGCCCGCGAACCCGACGTCTGCGTCGGATCTATCACCGTAGAGTCGCGCATCCGCGCGTACATCATCATGTGCGGCTGGTCGAGGCGCACTTGTATGCTATACGCGTGAGGTGCATTGAACGCACGGTCAGGCCACAGTTTTCCTCTGTCTTGCTCCACCGAACTTCGGGTTAGATGACGTCGGACGACGTCCCCCAAAAGGGTGATGGCGAAGGTGGCCAAGGAATGGCCGCCGTAACGACGGCGCCGCGCGGGGTTCGAGGACACTGTCGTCCTCATCCACGCCGTCTTCCTGCTGATCACCGATTGGTCGGTCTGACGCAACCTGCCCTTCAACCCGACCCGGCGCACGAATTGCGCCGAGCTGCTGGCACCAGGCATGCCGTACCTGCGACATTCGAGCCTTGCTGGCCTGTTCATTCCCTCGCCTTCCCAATGCATGCGCGTCGTCGCTTCACCTGCGCTGATCAACCGCTGGTTCAATCCGTACAACTGGCTCCTCAACACCCATCTGGCGAAGGAGGGCGTTCAGGTACAAAGCGCCGTTCCGTGGCGCTTGCTCCGTGGTAGCGGGGATGTGTGGCACGTGCACTGGCCGGACTACCCGTTCAACCAACGCGGCGCCGCACAGGCAGCGCTGCGGGCGCGCGCCTTCCTCGGCTTCGCCGGCACGGCGCGACGGCGCGGCATGCGCCTGATCTGGACGGTGCACAATCTGCAATCGCACGACGGGCAGCACGCTGAGCTGGAGCGCGATTTCTGGATGGCGTTCCTCCCCTTGGTGGATGGTCTGATCCATCTCAGTCACGCCGGCCGCGCGGCCGCCGAGGTGCGCTATCCCGAACTCATTGGCCGACCCGCTTGGGTCATTCCGCACGGCCACTACCGGGGCGAGTACGACACCCCCATGGACCGGCACTCCGCACGCACCAGACTGAAGCTGCCGGCCCACGCGCCGGTGGTGCTCTTCAGCGGACGCATTCGCCCCTACAAGAACGTTCCCGCCTTGATCCGTGCTTTCGCGGCTCTTCCCGACCGTTCGGCGCGGTGCCTGATCACCGGGGCAACCTCCTCAGCCACAGTGCGTACGGAGATCGAGTTGCTCGCGCGCGGCGACGACCGTGTCACGCTGGACCTGCGCCACCTCCCGCGGACTGAGCTGGCGGCGACATTCCGCGCCGCCGACCTCGTGGTACTGCCGTACCGAGAGATCCTTAATAGTGGTAGCGCACTGCTCGCCCTGTCGCTTGACCGGCCAGTGCTGGTGCCCAACCGTGGCGCACTGGCCGAACTGGCCGACACGGTGGGCCCGGCGTGGGTGCGCACTTACAACGGCGATCTCAGCCCGGCCATCCTCGCCTCGGCGCTCGATTGGGCCCGCCAGGCGCCCCGGGGTGAGGTCGCTCCGCTGGATTCTCTGGCGTGGCCCGCGATCGCGCGGGCCCACCGCGACGCGTACGCGTCGATTGTCGGCATCACGTCGCGCGCGCCGGTCAGCCCGCCTGTGCTCCGGCAGGAACGCGCGGTCCTCGGCGCAACACCGACAGCCAAGGACGCCGCTCGCGCACCACGCTGAGGCGCGTCATCGTTCCGCCCCGTCCGGTGCGCGCGAGATGAAGGATTCGCTGCGCAATCTCCGTGGCGGCCTGCGGACGCGCCATGGCTCGGGCCGCGGTGGCTGCACGCTCACGTCCGAACGCGCCGCCCGCCTCAACGAACCACGATCGCAGCGCCGCCACCACCAGATCGGCAGACGGCGCCCAGACACCTGCACCCCCCTCCCGTACGAACGCGATATTTCCCGTCTCCTGCCCTGGGATGGCACTGTGCAGCACCATTGGGCAGCCGGCAGCACAGGCCTCGCTGATGGTCCCCGGTCCAGCCTTTGACACCAGTGCCGAGGCGGCGCGCAGCATCTCGCCAAGGTTGTTTACGAAACCGTACACATGCACTGTACCCAACCACCGCTGCGCAGCCAGTTGCCGGGCCAACGCCCGGTTCTTCCCCGTGACCACGGCCACGTCGCACCCCAGATTCGCCGCGTCAATGGCGGCGGCCAGCTCCGCCAGCGGCCCCACCCCGTCCCCCCCGCCCACGAGCAGCACCGTGGGACGGTCGAGGCTCCACCCCAGTTGCTGCCGGAGCCGTTCCCGTTCTCCCGGCCGCGCCTCGAACGTGGCGTCCACCGGCACGCCCAATACCTCGGTCCGCTCCATCGACACTCCGTAGGCGACCGCCCGTCGCTGGGCGGTTAGACTGGGGAGAATAAGGGCATCGGCCCGTCGGTCGTACCACGAGCAGTGCCCGCTGACGAGGTCCGTGACCACAACCATGATCGGTGTGTCGCGGAACGCACGGCGCAGCGGCGTGGTGAGCAGCGGGTGCGTGGAAACGATGACATCCGGTGCCTCACGGTCGCGCAACGCCTCAAATGTGGATCGGAGTGCGGGCCATGCGATCGCCTGAAGCGTGGTGCTACACGGGATTGTGTTGGTGAGCCGGAAGCCCGACTTCCACAACCATGACGCGTTGTCGACAACGCGCGGATAGGCGGCCGCCAGTCGGTTGAACGGCCACCGTTGGCTGAGCGCGAAGGGATCCACCAGCGACGACTGTGTGCACGGGGCCAGACGGTGCAGTGCTCGCTGGAGGGCGGTGGCGGCAGCGCGGTGTCCACCACCGGTATCAGAGAACACAAACAGAACCTGTGTCACGCCCTGCCTCCTTGCTGGTTCTTGTGCGTACCGAAGTGTTCACTGGTATGGCAAAAATGAAGTCTGCAGGCCCCGTGTGACTCTGGCGTGTCCAACTGGTCGCGTTCACGTCACGTCGGGACACCCGCGTGCAGAGGGATCGGGGCGTATTTCCGGCGCTTTCCCGGCGCGCTGCCGGCCCGACGGCATCACCCGCATTTCTCCGTCGTTGACTCATCACCAGACCGTGACCCGTCGGCGACAATACACGCATGCTCCCGTGGCACGGCCGCGCTAGCCTTACGCTCGAAGGTGATGCTACGCTGTCCGCGCACTTCCGCGCATTCGCCATCGAGGGATTTCACATGTCGCCCATTCTGACCCGTCTGGACGCAGGGGATCGCGCCCTGTACCACCTCATGCTGCTCGCGCACGAGGCGCGCCCTTCCACCCGGCGGTGCTGGATGCTGCTGACCCACGTGGGCGGAGCGACGTCCACGATCCTGCTCATCCTCGTTCCTCTGCTCTTCGGACAGGGGGAGTGGCTGCACGCCGCGACCCTTGGCGCGTGGACCCTCGCGGCCTCTCACCTTATGGTCCAGGTGGCCAAGCGGACGGCCACGCGGCCACGGCCGGCAGTGCGCGAGGGGATCGTCTGGCAGGTGCCCTCTCCTGACGCCTTCTCCTTTCCCTCCGGGCACGCCTGCGCGGCGATGTCAGTGGCAATCGCCTACGCCATTGCCTTTCCGGCCGTGGCGTGGCCAGTGGTCACGATGGCGGTGCTGGTGGGCCTGAGCCGAGTGAGGCTTGGTGTGCACTATCCGGGCGATGTGGTGGCGGGGCAGTGCCTCGCGGTGGCCACGGCGCTGCTGGTGCGCACGTGCCTGTAGCACTGGAGCGCTTGGCGCTCTTTACTGACACGTGGATTCCGCAGGTGAACGGTGTCTCCCGTACGCTGGAGCGACTGGTTGCCGAGTGCGGACGTCGCGGCATTGAGACGCTGGTGGTCACACCGGACGATGGTACCGGTGCCTCGGCCGGTGTGACACGGTGGCCAGCGCGCCCGTTCTGGGCGTACCCGCAGCTGGCCATGGCGAGGCCGTCGGCGTCACGCGCCCGCAGCGCGCTTCAACGGTTCAAACCAACACTCGTGCATGCAGCCACACCCTTCGGCGTGGGCATCTCCGGGCGGCAGGCCGCCCGTGCGCTCGGCGTGCCATTGGTCACGTCATTTCACACGCACTTTTCCGCCTACCTGCAACACTACGGGCTGCAGCGACTTGATGCCTTGTCGTGGCCCTTCCTGCGCTGGTTCCACAACGGCGGTGTGCGCACCTTTGCCCCCACGTCGGTGGTGGCCAACGAGCTTGAAACCCAACAGTTCGCCGGCGTTCGCGTGTGGGGACGCGGTATCGACACGGCGCGTTTCTCCCCCACGCATCGCTCGCGTGCGCTGCGAGACCAGCTCGGATGCGACAGCGACAGCTTGCTCGTGGGATACGTGGGTCGGCTCGCGCCGGAAAAAGGGATCGACGTCGCCATGGCCGCGATGGCGCCACTGCTCAACGCGCATGCCGATCGCTTGCGGTTTGTGCTCGTCGGCGATGGCCCGGCTGAGGAGCGACTGCGTGCCAGCGCCCCGAAGGGCGTGACGTTTCTTGGTCGTCAGGAGGGTGAGGCGCTTTCGGCTTGGTACGCGTCCATGGACGTCTTCCTTTTTCCTTCCACCACCGAGACATTCGGGAACGTGGTGCTCGAGGCCATGGCGTCGGGCGTGCCCGTGATCGCGCACGCCAGCGGACCCACCACCGAGTTCGCGCACGACCGTACGGCGCTCACGGTGGACGTGAGCAGCGCACCGGCGATTACAGGGGCCGTGCAGACGCTCATGCACGATGACGAAGCTCGCCAGACGCTCGCGCGAGCCGGACGCCAGGAGGCAACGGGGCGCGGCTGGTCGCAGGTGTGGGATCAGCTGTTTGCCGACTACGCCAGTGTGCTCAACCCACTGACGGGCAGCATCCCGTTACCACTGGCGATCAGCGCGTGATCGATCGCAGTTGATGGGGATGGAAAGGGGTTGTCAACTTGCATTTTGGATAATTCCGCCTGAAGCACCGGATGCCGTTCACCCCAGCAGCGCAGCTGAAACGAGCCGCACGTGACCTACGGAGAGCTGTGTGTTGCCGTGTTGTACCCTGTCGGCGTGAAGTCGCGAGCTGATCGCTGCAGACTTGCTGACGCGCTTACCCGTTTTTGCTCTAACCTCGACGCGCCCTCACGCCGTTCATGGTGCGGTGGCCGGCTGACGTACATCGAGCGCCTGCAGCACCCCGGCCAATGTTGCCGTGATCGCATCGTCGGGCTGATGAGGCGGTGGCAGCATCTTGCGCACCAGCACTCCACTCAGTCCATGGACCGCGCTCCAGGCAATGAGCGATGCGGTCTCGCGACGCGCGGCATCCAGCTCACCCGCCTGCACCAGCGCGTCCAGCGCGTCATTCAGCACGCCCCACGCTGAGGGATTGTCGGGACACGACGCGGCGGTTGCAGCCGTCATGAACGCGGTGTCAAAGAGGTGCGGCTCGGCGACGGCAAACTCAATGTAGGCCCGACCAATGGCCTCTACCCGCCGAATGGCGCTGATGCCCGGATCGTGCGGTACCGCTGGTACGACGGCGGCGGCCGTCAGCATTCGGTTCGCCAGCGTTTCTCGCGCCGTGCGCGAGACCTCCACACTGAGATGCGCCATGTTTGAATAGTGTCTGTATACCGATGGGGGCGAGACCCACACCGCAGATGCCAGCTTCCGCAGCTGCAGGGCGGTCGGTCCACCGGTTTGCGCAGCCGACAGCCCCGCCGTGAGAAGGGCAGCGTGGAGGTCACCACGATGGTATCTGGAACTGATCATGTCTCAATGTTGACACTGAACACATAAAATGCAGTATGTCTAGTGTTCACATTGCCCGGTCGTTCCCGTTGGACCTTTCGCCCCCTTCGAGGCACCCCAGATGCGCATTCGCTCTACGTTCCTCGCCGCTCCGCTCATTCCCTGCTTGGTCGCCGCCGCGTCGTTTGCGCAGCCGGTCGCGACCGCAACGCAGCCGGCCGATGCCACGCTTACCGTGGTAGTCACTGGCGCCACGACGGAGGGCGGAACGCTTGGCGTGGCCGTGTTTTCAACGGCCGATGGTTTTCCCGGCAAGATCGAAAAGGCCGCGCGGACCGCTGTGCAGCCACGTTCGGCGCCGGTCGACAGCGTTGTCTTTCGTGGGCTCGCGCCCGGTCAGTATGCGGTGTCGGTGTACCAGGACCTGAACAGCAACGGCAAGCTCGACACCAATCTCTTCGGGGTGCCGAAGGAGCCGTGGGGTACGAGTGCGAGCGTGCGACCGAGTTTCCGAGCGCCGAGATTCGAAGAAGGGATTGTGGACGTGGCCGGGTCCACGCGAGTGGAAATTCGCGTGGAGCGCTGAGCGCATGCCTCTCCACACCATCCTGGGCCGAACGGTGCGGTTGGTCGCGAACTCTCGCGCGCGTTGCACGCTTCGGGTCACGCGCTTCGGCAGGTCAGCCGTCGTCCCGCGCGTGAATTTCCGACGGACGAAATCGTGGTCGCCGATCTCACCGATGCGACGAGCACCCACGCCGCGATCGTCGGCAGCGATGTCGTCTCTCTCGTAGCCGGCGGCTGCGCTGGTGTTCTTCGACAATGTGTACGCGTATGGCACCGTGTCCGACATGATGACCGAAGCAACTCCGTTTAATCCATGCAGTTGCAAGGGAGATGTGCGGGCGGAAATCGCGACCACCTTGCTGCAGGCAATGCAGGCGCAGCAGGTGAGGGCGATGATCGTCAGATCGACGGACTTTTATTACCCGAGCGAGCCCGGGCGCACCACGGGCATGCTGAACGCCATCGTATTTGATTGACTGCGCGCCGGTACATCGCCGCAATGGCTTGGCAATCCAGACGTCCCGCACACGTTCAGTTACACACCCGATCTCGGGCGCTCTCTCGCGGTGCTTGGCACCAGCGAATTTGCATTTGGTCAGACATGGCACGCGCTCACAACCGCTGAGCTGCACAGCGGACGCGCGTTGGTTCGTTTGGCGTGCGAGGTTGCTGGTCTAGACATGCAGCTGCAAAACGCGCCGCGCTGGATGATTCGTGCGATGAGTGTGTTTCACGCATCGCTGCGTGAGCAGGTGGAGATGCTCTACCAGTACGAGCAGCCGTACACGTTCAGCAGTGCAAAGCTGGCAAGCGCCTTTGGTGTATCGCCAACCCCCTGTCACGACGCATTCCGTGAGGTGTGGGGGCACGCTCCGCCTGGATGACTCACAGGCGCAGGGCGCGGGATGGGCGACGTGCGCCACGCGAATCCGGAAACATTGACGCTGCACCAATCGAGCTGTTGCTGAGAACAGCGAGGAACGGGAAGACCGGAGTCAGCCTTTGTTGCAATGACTGTCCTCAGCCTTCGCACTGACACAACCTGATATGTGGGCGCGGTCAGATGTAGCTTCCTCCTCATACCCGCTGGTGGCTCCCTGCACCGTTTCCCTCCGCGCTCCATGCCCACTCCCACGCTCGCATTGGAGGTCATCGGCCTCCGCAAATCGTACGGCGACGTTGTGGCCGTGAATGGTCTCGACCTGCAGGTACCCACCGGACAGTGCTTCGGTCTGCTTGGCCCCAACGGCGCCGGCAAAACCACCACCATCGAGATCTGCGAAGGACTCAACACGGCCGACAGCGGCACGGTGCGCGTGCTCGGACTCACGTGGGAGCACGATGCCGCCGCGCTGCGCGCGCAGATCGGCATTCAGCTGCAGGAAACACAACTCGCCGAAAAACTCACCGTGCTCGAGACGCTGCGTTTGTTCCGCAGTTTCTACGATCATGGTCGGTCTATTGATGACGTGATCGCGCTCGTGCAACTCGGCGAAAAACGCACAGCGCGCGTGGGTGGCTTGTCGGGCGGACAGAAGCAACGCCTCGCGCTGGCCTGCGCGCTGGTGGGCGATCCGAAGCTGCTGTTTCTCGACGAGCCCACCACCGGCCTCGACCCGCAGTCACGCCGTCAGCTCTGGTCGCTGGTGGAAGAGCTCAAGGCCGCCGGCCGCACGATTGTGCTCACCACCCATTACATGGACGAAGCGGAACGCTTGTGCGACAACATCGCCATTGTCGATCACGGTCGGACGATCGCGCTCGGTACCGCGCGGCAGCTCATCGCGTCACTGGGCGCGGAGCACGTGGTGCGCGTGGCCACAGCCTTGAACGACATGCGCGGCCCACACCCGCTCGCACTGTCGCTGCTGCTCGCACTCCCGGGTGTGCAGGGCGGTCTCCAAACTGAGAGTGGTTATGAACTGCGTGTGGCCAGTGTGCCGCGCGCCGTTTCGTCGCTGCTCGAACTGGCCGACGCGAATGAGGTGCAGTGGGCCGAGTTGAGCACTCACAGCGCGTCTCTGGAAGATGTGTTTGTGTCGATGACCGGACGTCAGCTGCGGGACGGATAACATGAGAGTTGCCTCACTGCGCGAACTCACGATGGCGCGACTGCGCGAGTTCACGCGCGAGCCCGAAGCTGTGTTCTGGACGTTTGTGTTTCCGCTGCTGCTGGCGGGTGGACTGGCGATTGCGTTTCGCGACAAGGCACCGGAGCAGGCCAGCATTGCCATCGTGGCAGCTCCCGTGAATGATGCAGCCGCGGCGGCGATTGGTTTGACGCTGGTGAACGCCGCACGCGACAGCGCGTCTACGCTCGTGGTACGAGAGATCCCCGCTGACAGCGCGACGGATGTACTGCGAACCGGCACGGCGTCGCTGGTGGTGGTGCCGCAGGCCGGCGGTGGCGTGGAGTATCGGTTTGACGAAGCACGTCCCGACGCACGCACAGCGCGGCAGGTTGTGGACAATGTGTTGCAGCGTGCTGGCGGACGCACCGATGTCATGCCGGTCACAGATGTGATCATCAGCGAGCGCGGCTCCCGCTACATCGACTTCTTTGTGCCCGGCTTGCTGGCCATGAACATCATGGGCAGCAGTATCTGGAGTCTGGCGTTTGCCATTGTGACGCAGCGCAACAAGAAGGTGCTCAAGCGGCTCGCGGCCACACCCATGTCGCGATTGGAATATCTGCTGTCCTTTGTATTGTCACGCTTGCTGTTTCTCGGCGCTGAGGTGGCCGTGCTGCTCGGCTTTGGTGTGTGGGTGCTCGATGTGCCCATTCGCGGATCGTTGGCCCTGGTTGGACTCGTGGCGTTGGTGGGCGCGGCAGCGTTCGGCGCGATCGGCCTGCTGGCTTCGTCGCGGGCGCGCACGGTGGAAGGCGTGTCGGGACTCACGAACTTTGTCATGCTGCCGATGTGGATTTTCAGCGGCGTGTTTTTCTCGGCCAGCAACTTTCCGGCGGTAATTCAACCAGTGGTACAAGCGTTACCGCTTACGGCGTTGGTAAACGCGCTCCGGGGCATCATGCTGCAGGGGTTTGGACTACAAGGCGTGCTGCCATTTCTTGGGATACTCGGCGCGTGGCTGGTGGT
>JBBRDJ010000102.1:0-11024 GCA_038203945.1 Gemmatimonadales bacterium | reverse complement strand
GGTGGACGCGCATTTGATTGCGTGGAGTCCCTTCACGCTCTCACAGCGCGCCGCCGCGCGGGCGCTGCTTGGCAAGGCACCGATCACCGGGTTGCTGCCCATCACGATTCCCGGTGTGGCTGAGTTTGGGCAGGGAAAGCGGCGGTAAGGCTGTCGCTGTCGTGCTCGCCAGCTGTTGACTCCGCTTGCCGGCAGGCTGCACAAATCGTAATGTCACGCTCCCGTCCCGACTCGCGAGGAGTGCATGCCCGCTGGAAAGAGTAGTAAGGCTGTTCCGAAAACGCGTTCGCCCGCCGCAACAAAGTCGGCGACGAAGTCGGAAGGCAAAGTCGCCAAGAAATCAATTCAAAAATCAGCTGTCAAACGCCACCCCCAGCGTCTGCCAAAGTCAAAGTCAAAGCTAAAACCAAAGCCAAAACCAAAGCCTGAGCCGGCTGAGGTAGCGCCGGAGTCGCTCATCGGCAGAATGCCTGACGGGCAAACGTATCCGCGCTACGAGCCGTCGGCCGTACGCGGCGTGCGGTTTGCGCTGCCTGACGGTAGCATGCTGCAATGGAGTGGGCCGGCCGATCATCGACTCTTGCAGGAGCAGGAGTTCCGCCGTGTGGCTGTTGACTGGGCATACATCGTGCGCAACCGACGACGCTGGGCCGAGCGAGACGATACGGTAGATGACCAGGCACAGCGCGCCTGCGAACTACTCGAGCAACTCGGCATGTCACCACAAGACCGCGAGCGGCTGGCGTTCGCGGGGCATGTGGAAGTGGTTATTCCATGGACCGAAGAGTCGGTTGGTTGGGAACTGCGCATTTTCCCGTGGGAGTATTTTCTCACCGCTGGTACGCGTGATTTGCGCCGGGATGCGAAGCTGAGCGTGGTGCGCCGACTGGAATCGGGTGCTCAGGCACGTGCTGTGCCTGCTACCCCGCGCGTGCTCTACGTGCAAAGCGCCATTGGTGCGCTTGCGGAGCGATACGACTTTGGCGGTGAGCGCGCGATCGTGCAAGCCAATCTGAAGCCGCAGATCTTTGAATCGCTGATCAATCCTACGCGCGATGAATTGGAGGACAAGGTGAGAACGTTCGTACCGGATATCATCCATCTCGCCGGTTTCGATACGCATCAGGGCTTGAGCCTGCTCAAGAAAAGCACCGCCGATGAGGAAGCGCGTGACGGTTATCTGCTGCGTGGCACTACAGGAGCGCCGGATCCGGTCACCTGTGAGGCGTTGGCCAACGCACTCACCAGCGCGGCAACCCCACCGGCCCTGGTCACGTGCAACCTGCACAACTCGGCCGGTCGCATTGCACCGGAACTCCTGGCGGCGGGCGTTGGATCAGCGATTGGTTTTCAGGATACGTTCGATGATGGCCTGGCCGAGCTGTTCTTCGGCAGCTTTTATCACGCGTTGATGCTGGCGGACGGTGACCTTGTCATGGCGTTTGACAGCGCGTGGGAAGAACTCCGTGAACAACCGCGTTCGGTGCAGGGGTCGGGGCTCGTACTCTGGAGCAATTCGCCGATGATCGAACCGGCCACCTCAGCAACGTCATTGGTGAAGTCTGCGTTTGCTGAGCGCATCTCACACGAACGCGCGCAACTGCTTTTGCCGGATTCGACTACTGATCTCAGTGAAGTCCTGCAGGTGACCGTGGAGCCGCTGCGGGAAGCCAACTATTCGCTGCTGCACAACAACCGGGGTTTGTTCAAGCGGTTTGTCATCCAGAAACTCAAACCCGGTCGGCTCGATCATTTGCGCGTAAGTGTTGAACTGCATGTTGGTGCCGACACGTACCCGTATCGGCGCAGTTTTTCTCTCAAGGACGGGCAGATCGATCTCAATGATCTGGTGCGTGTGCCACTGACCTCAGCCTTGGCACGCTCCCGACATGAAGCAATGTTCACAAGTCTGTTTGTGGAAGTGGCCTGGGGCGTGGGAGAACATGAACGCCAGCTGTACCGGGACACACACCGTGTCATCATGTTGCCGGCGGATCAATGGCGCGACGACGATGCTGATCGTGTCTGGCTACCCTCGTTTGTATTGCCGCGCGATCCGGCGGTTGCGCGCATCATCGAACGGGCGCAACGCTACTTGATGGCGTTGCGCGATGACCCGTCGGCGGGATTCGATGGCTATCAAAGTCTTGATGATAACGCCAGTGATCCATCAGAGTGCGTGGACTTGCAGGTCCAAGCCATCTGGTCGGCCATTGTGTACGACTTTCAGCTGTCGTACATCAACCCGCCGCCGGCGTATTCGGAAGCCTCGCAACGCATTCGCACACCGTCCGAGATTATTGCGTCGGCGCACGGCACCTGCCTCGACCTCACGCTGCTGCTGGCCGCGTGCCTCGAGTTTATTGAGATTTACCCTGTGGTATTCCTGCTCAAAGGGCATGCGTTTCCGGGCTATTGGCGCAGCGATAGCGCGCACGCGTCCTTCGTCGAGGTCACAAGCGCCGAGCTGGGGCTCATGGATGCGGCAGACGCGCAACGCGCCACGCGTACCGCAGGCCAGCGTGAAGCCTGGTATGTGCCCAAGCAATCGTGGCCGGAGATGATCAAGCAGGTACGTGCGGGTGATCTCGTGCCACTCGAATCGGTGTGGCTCACATCGCACCGCGGATTCTGGGATGCGGTGGACGCCGGTCACGAGAATCTCGGGCCGCGCGGGGAGTTCGATGCGCTGCTCGATGTCTCGCTCGCGCGCAGCAGCGGTGTGACGCCGCTTCCCATTCGGGAGGAGGTGTCGTGACACCCATTCATTCGCTCGATGCGGCGCTCGACGCCGCTACCGATGGACTGGAGCTCGCACAGGGCGAACCGCCTGCGCCCCAAACCACCATTGCAGAGATGCGTCGGGCACGACGCCAACCATCGTCACGACTGACCACGTTTTCGCTCTGCGATGTGGACGGTGTGCTGCGCTTTGAATCGGGCGTGTCTGCGCGCTCAACCGGTGCACGCCGACGTCGACGCGGACCGGCGGTGGGACTCGGTGGTGAAGTGGTGCGCACGTTTCGATTTGAAGACCTGCCACCCAATGAAATCGGACGGTACCTCTCGGCGCTCGACCGCAAGCTCAACCCCTCCGATGGACTGCGGCAAGTCGCCTGGACGAACAAAGGTGCAGGTCTTATTCCCGTGCAACGGATGGCCGAAGGTCGAACACTGCTGCTCATTCACGGAACGTTCAGCAAATCGGAGGCGCTGCTCGAGCAGCTCAATGGCACCGATTCTGGAAGCACGTTTTTGCAGGATGCGCTGGACACTTCGCGACGTACCGCACGCTATGCGCAGGTCCTCGCGTTCGAACACGCGACGGTGGGCGTGAGCCCCGTGATGAACGCCTTTGATTTGGCGCGGGCTACGCAAGGCATCAGTGGACCCATTGACGTGATCTGCCACAGCCGAGGCGGACTGGTGGCACGCTGGTGGCAAACAGGATTCCGTCCAGACTTTGGCGATGCCCGAACGGTGTTTGTCGGTTCACCGCTGGCCGGTACGAGTCTGGCCGCGCCACCGAGGTTGAAAGAGTCGCTGGAGTTCCTCGCGAACATCGCGAATGTGTTTACCGGCGTCGCGTCCGTGACGTCTGTTGCCGTGCCGTTTCTCAGCGTGGCTACCGGCCTCATGAAAGTTGTCTCGTCGGTGACGTCGTTTACCGCAAAAACGCCGCTGCTGGACGCGGTCGTGGCCATGATTCCCGGACTGGCGGCCCAAGGACGCGTTGGCAACAACGCCGAACTTGCACGCCTGCAACGGCTGGTGGGTGCGGCGCCGCCCGGCTGGTTCGCGGTGCAAAGCAACTTTGAGCCCGATTCGGTTGGCTGGAAGTTCTGGAAGCGGTTTGTGCGACTGGGCACCGAAGTGAAAGACGGACTGGCCGACGCGGTGTTCCGCGATCACAATGATCTGGTGGTGGACACGTCATCCATGAGAGCGCTGGGCGACCAGACGATCATTCCCGCAGCCCAAACGCTCAACTTTGGCACCAGTGGACTGGTCCATCACTGCAATTACTTTGAGCAGCCCCAAACGGTGCAGTTTCTGCGCGATGTGCTGCTCAAACCGTAGTGCTCCCGTGGCAGACCGCTTGACGCGATGCCTTGGGCCTCACTAAGAGTCCTCATGCGAATCGTCGGCGGAAAACATAAAGGACGTCATCTCGTGTCACCCAATGATTTTCGGGTGCGCCCTACGGCCGAGCATGTACGATCAGCGTTACTCGATGTGCTCAAGCCGGAACTGGCCAAGGCCTCCGTGCTGGATTTGTTTGCCGGCACGGGTGCACTGGGGCTTGAGGCACTCTCGCGCGGGGCGCGTCGATGTGATTTTGTGGAAACCCGACCAGCCAGTTTGCATGCGCTCAAAGCCAATGTTGCCGCGCTGGGCTATCGTGACAAGACGCGCATTTTCAAGAAGGACGCGCTGCCGTTTGCCGGAGCACTCAGGGAAGGCGCCTACGATCTGGCGTTTGTTGATCCGCCGTATGAGTCGCGCATGCTCGATCGCGTGATCGAAGGCTGGCAACTCACACGGTTCGCGCGCGTACTGGCGGTGGAGCACGCTCAAACGCACGTGCTACCGCCGGGTGGTGTGGTAATGCTATTCGAAGACACATCCATCACGATTTATCGTCTCATAGGCTAACTCGCGCTGACAATGTCTGACGACGTATCCCCAGGCCCGATCATGCCTGTTGATGCGCTGTGGATGCCCTTCACAGCCAATCGCGCGTTCAAGCGTGCGCCGCGCGTGCTCGTGAGCGCCAGTGGAATGCATTACCGCGACGATCTCGGCAATCAAGTGTTGGACGCGACCGCCGGCTTATGGTGTGTCAACGCGGGTCATTGCAGGCCGCACATTGTGCAGGCCATTCAACACGCGGCGGCTACACTGGACTACGCGCCGGGCTTCAGTATGTCGCACCCCGCACAGTTCGAGCTGGCGACCAAGCTCGCCGCGTTGGCGCCGACCGGTCTCGATCGTGTGTTCTTCACCAACTCCGGTTCAGAAGCGGTTGACACCGCGCTCAAGATCGTGATGGCGTATCACGCCGCACGGGGTGAGACCACGCGACGACGCTTTGTGGGACGCGTGCGTGGTTATCACGGCGTTGGCTTTGGTGGTATTTCGGTAGGTGGTATCGAAAACAATCGTCGCATATTTGCGCAGTATTTATTGCCACACACCGATGCACACTTGCCCACCACACACGGGCTCGCCGAGAATCTGTTTTCGCGTGGCCAACCGAGGTTCGGCGCACATTTGGCCGATGCGCTCGACGACATGGTAGCGACCTACGGGGACGCATCGATCGCAGCAGTTATTGTGGAGCCGCTGTCTGGATCAGCTGGTGTGCTGGTGCCTCCCGTGGGCTATCTGGAACGTCTGCGTGGTTGGTGTGATCAGCACGGGATTCTGCTCATTTTTGACGAAGTCATCACCGGTTTTGGTCGACTGGGTGCGGCCTTTGGCTCCGAGTGTTTTGGTGTGACGCCCGACCTGATGACGATCGCCAAGGGCCTCACCAACGGCGCCGTGCCCATGGGCGCCGTGTTGGTGCGCCGCGATGTGCATGATGCGGTGGTGAACAGTGTGTCGGGCGGCATTGAGTTCTTTCACGGTTACACTTGGTCCGGACACCCGTTGGCCTGCGCGGCGGCGTTGGCAACACTGGAGGTCTATGAAAGCGAAGGTCTGTTCGCGCGCGTCAAGACCTTGGCGCCGTATTGGGAGAACGCGGTGCACTCGCTGGCCGGTGAGCCACACGTGATCGATATCCGCAACCTCGGCCTGTTGGCCGGCATCGAACTCACGTCTCGTGAGGGTGAGTTTGGCGCGCGTGGTGCTGCGATCATGGCGGACTGCTTTGCGTTCGGCCTGCTCATTCGTGTGACCGGCGACACAATCGCACTCTCGCCACCGCTCATTGCCGAAGAATCGCACATTCACGAAATGGTGGAAGGAGTTCGCGCAGCGCTCCGAAGAGTTTTGTAGACTTTGGTACTGGCGCTTCAGTGACAAGGACCCTTGACCGAGACTCACGCCTAGTTCCAGGTGCGTCGGCGAGCATTCGGCTACGGGCGCACAGAAGTCACAGTTTTTCAGCTACACCACGACCATGCCCATGCCAGAGCGGCCGCATGTCTATTTGTCAGAAGAAGAGGCGCAGTACGCGCGCCTGATCGCGCCGGCAAGGCTGGCCGCGCTCGAAGCAACGGGATTACTCAACGGTGCTTCCAGTGAGGTACTCGATCGGATCGCGCACCTCGTCACACGACTCGTGGGCGTGCCCATCAGTCTGGTGTCACTTGTGGATGTCGCCCGGCAGCATTTCCCGGGGCTCAGCGGACTGGACGGCACCGCCGGTGCAACGCGCGGCTCGCGACTGTCTCATTCGTACTGCCAGTATGTGGTGCGACGAGACGAGCCATATGTCGTTTCCAACGCTGCCGATGACGAGCTGGCGTCAGGAAATGGAGCGCACACGGAGTGGGGAATCGCGGCGTACGCGGGCGTACCGTTGCGCACGGCTGCCGGACATACGGTGGGCGCACTGTGCGCGCTCAACACGTCGTCGGAGATATGGACCGCCGAACAGTTGAACACGTTGAAAGAATTGGCCGCGATCGCCATGTCAGAAATTGAGTTGCGCTCCACGGCTCGCGCCTTGTTGCTCAGCAATCGGCGGTTGGCGGAACAGGTGCTTCGCGACCCGGTCACGGGTCTGCTCAACAGAACGGGTTTCACCACGCGTGCTGCGGAAGCGTTGTCGTCGGCGAAGCGCGCCAGACGATCTGTTGTCGCGTGTGCCCTGAACCTCAACGATTTTCACACCGTGAACAACGTTCACGGGTACGAGAACGGAGATTCCGTACTGGTTGAAGTGGCGGCGTTACTCGACAATACGTTCCGTCCCGTTGACGTAGTGGCGCGCCTTGGTGCCGACGCGTTTATCGCATTGATTGTCGATGCCAGCGAGTCGGATATTCCCTTCATTACAGCTCGGCTGGCGGCCGCGTTCGACGTGCACAATGCGACGCCGCATCGGTTGTATGACCTGGATGCACGGTTGGGCTTTGCGGTGTGCCATCCCACATCGCCGGTCTCGTTGAATACGCTGATGCAGCGGGCCGAAGTGTCCATGCGCGCGACTGAGACTACTGGTCCGACGGTGTGATGAGATCACGGATCTGATGCGCACATACGGTGCGATGCGACCACGGGCGTGATGCGCACATGCGCTGTGAGCGCGTAACTCAGGCCACTGCACGCACCGCTGCTGGCGCAACCACTGCGGTTGGCATGGTACGGCACGACGTGTTGCGACAGCCCGGGCACTTTTCTCGATAGCGCCTGTGATGTGCCTGCCCGCTTTGCATGTGCGTCGCCACGAGATCAGCCAACGCGTCAAGAAACATGGGCGAATCATTGAGCGACGGCGCGCGCTTGAAACCGTGCAGCCCCAGCTCGGTCGCCAACTCGCCGTATTCAATGTCAACTTCCGATAGCGTTTCAATGTGATCGCTCGTAAACGCTACCGGCACGACCAGTACATTCTTGCGCTTGTCCGACGCGAGACGGCGAATCATTTTCTCCGTGGACGGACCCAGCCAGCGCACCGGACCCACCTCGGACTGATAGGTGAGCATGTGCGGATTGCGGACGCCCAACACGTCCATCACACGCTCTACCGTGGCACCAACTTCCTGAGGATACGCGTCACCGCGCTCAATCACGCTCAGCGGCAGTGAATGTGCGCTGAACATGAGCAGCACCTCGTCGCGCTCACTCGGCGCATACTGCATCAGACCTTCCTGCACCTGCTGCGCGACTGAGCGTATAAATCCCGGATGCGTGGGCCAGCGATCAATGAGGCTCCACTGAAACGCGTCGCGCAGTCCCTGACGATCAAGTGCGCGCCATAATTCGTTGAGACTTGAACCCGTGGTGGTGCAGGAGTACTGTGGGTACATCGACAGCGCCACGGCGCGCGTAATGCCGTCAGCCTGCATGGCCAGCACCGCGTCGTCAGAGAACGGCGCCACATAACGAAACGACACGTAGAACTTGTGTGGCGCGTTCTCCGGTGATAACGCGTCAAGGCGCTCGATGAGTGCCTGGCCCTGCGTGTTGGACCAATGCAGAATCGGCGAGCCGCCGCCAATCGCGTCGTACAACGCACGCACCTTCGGCGCGCGGCGTTTGGCAATGAAACGTCCGAGCACATCCTGAAACGGCAAACGCAGCAGTTCGCGATCCGCAAACAGGTTCAGCAAAAATGGCTCGACATCATCGAGCGTTTTCGGACCTCCCATGTTGAGCAGTACGATGCCGGTGCCACCCGCGTGGTGCGCTGCACGGTACGACGAGGGATGCGCTGCAGAAGTCGTAAGCAATGGCCAGTTCCGAACAGGGTCAGTGGAGCGGGCCACGCGGAGCGTTAGCCACCTTCCAAAGGTCATAGACGGACCTGCGCACGAGTATTGGCAGCGCTACGGGGTGGCCTCAGTACTTATGCGGTATTGTGGTGCGGTACTGTGGTGCGGTACTCTTGCCCCGGCGCAGAGCGCACGCTATTACCGCGCACGCTATTCCCGCGCACGCACGCTCGACCCGCGCACGCTTTACCCGCGCACGCTCTGCACCACCCCCAACGAAGCGTTCGGAATTGCCTGCCCTTATTGCTCGCCGTTGCCCGGCAGCCTGGGCACGTCATACGACGACGGCGCCCTGAGCAACCCTGTGTCGGTGTACAGCTCGAGCTTGTGGCGCGTATCCACAATATCGAGGTTGCGCATGGTGAGCTGGCCAATGCGGTCCATGGGCGTGAAGAACGCTTCGCCGCGCTCCATCGTAAGCCGTTCCGGCTGATATGTGAGATTGGGGCTCGTGGTGTTCAGAATGCTGTAGTCGTTACCGCGACGCAGTTCGAGCGTGACTTCACCCGTGATCGCGCGCGCCACCCAACGCTGCGCCGAATCACGCAACATCATGGCCTGCGAATCGAGCCAGCGCCCTTGATACAGCAAGCGGCCCAGCCGACGGCCATTGAGGTGGTACTGCTCGATCGTGTCTTCGTTGTGAATGCCGGTGATCAGTCGTTCGTACGCGATGAACAGCAGCGCCATCCCCGGCGCTTCATAAATGCCGCGACTCTTCGCTTCAATAATCCGGTTTTCGATCTGATCACTCATGCCAAGGCCGTGGCGTCCACCAATCACATTGGCTTCGAGAAAGAGATCGAGCAGCGACGCAAACGACTGTCCGTTGAGTGCAACCGGTGTGCCGTTTTCAAAGCGCACGCTCACCGTCTCGCGCTTCACGTCTACATCGTCGCGCCAAAACGAGACGCCCATGATCGGTTGCACAATCTGTACGCCACGATCAAGCAACTCGAGATCCTTGGCCTCGTGTGTCGCGCCGAGCAGGTTCGAGTCGGTGGAATAGGCCTGCTCGCCGCTCATCTTGTACGCAAAGCCGTGCTGCACCAGATACTCCGACATTTCCTTGCGTCCACCCAGCTCGTCAATAAACGCCTGGTCAAGCCAGGGCTTGTACACGCGCAACCCGGGATTGGTGAGCAGTCCGTAGCGATAAAACCGTTCAATATCGTTGCCTTTGAACGTGCTCCCGTCGCCCCAAATGTTTACGTCATCTTCGCGCATGGCGGCCACCAGCATGGTGCCCGTGACGGCGCGCCCAAGCGGCGTGGTGTTGAAATACGTAACGCCGGCGGTGGTGACATGAAATGCGCCGCTCTGAATCGCCGCGATGCCCTCGGCCACAAGCTGATGACGGCAGTCAATGAGCCGGGCCTTTTCTGCGCCGTACTCCATCGCTTTGCGCGGGATTTCGTCATAATCCGTCTCGTCCGGCTGGCCCAGGTTGGCCGTGTAGGCGTACGGCACGGCGCCGTTGGCGCGCATCCAGTGCAGGGCAGCGCTCGTATCGAGGCCGCCTGAGAACGCGATGCCGACATTTTCGCCGACGGGAAGGGACTGAAGAATCGTGGCCACAGAAGGTCTCCGGGAGAACTGATGTTCGAGAAGCCCCTAAACTAGTCAATCCGACCGCCGCTTGTCCTATGGCGCCAGTATCGGACCGCTTGACGCTAACCCTGCAAACGGTGAGGCTTCATCTGTGACTACACCGTACGATCCTGCTATGCGTGCCCTTCCGGAGCGCGACCGAGTCGCTTTGCGTCGTTGGCTGTTCGCATCTATCGTGGCGGTGTTTCTGGCCGTGGCGGTGGGTGGAATCACGCGCCTCACCGAGAGCGGACTCTCGATCACCGAATGGAAACCGGTATCCGGTGTGCTGCCTCCCATGTCGGATGCCGCGTGGTCGGATGCGTTTGCCGAGTTCCAGAAGATTCCGCAAGCGCAAACTACGCATCGGGATATTTCGCTCAGCGGCTTCAAGCTCATTTTCTGGTGGGAGTGGTTTCACCGCATCGTGGCCCGGGGTGTGGGGTTGGTGTTTGCGATTCCGTATTTGTGGTTCATGGTGCAAGGGCGCATTCCACGTGCGTTGCGGTGGCGGTTGACCCTGTTGCCGCTACTCACGCTCGGTCAGGGCGTGCTCGGCTGGTACATGGTGCAAAGCGGGCTGGTGGAACGCAGCAGCGTGAGTGCGTATCGGTTGACAGCGCACCTTGGGTTGGCGCTTGGTATTCTCGCGGTGGCCGTGTGGACATACAGTGAGCTGCGCCCAGCGGGATCTACGAGTCGCGATCGTGCTCCCGCCGCCTGGCGTTGGGCGCTGCGAGGGATGACCGCCTTGCTGGCCACCACGCTGCTGTCGGGCGGCTTTGTGGCCGGACTACGCGCCGGAAAAATCTTCAACGAGTTTCCGCTCATGGGCGGACAGATTGTGCCACCCGGTTATTCACAACTCGGTGCGTGGTATGTGAACGCGTTCGAGAATCCGGCGGCCGCACAATTTCATCATCGCGTACTGGCAATCGTGGCCACGATTGTGGCGCTGCTTCTGGTGTGGCGCGTGCTGCGCGC
>JBBRDJ010000101.1:0-11499 GCA_038203945.1 Gemmatimonadales bacterium | reverse complement strand
GCGTATTCGAGTTCAAACATGACAAAACCCGGACGCAACTCCGTGGCCGTGCGAAGGTGCGACAGCGCATCGGTGAGGTTGCCGAAGCCGAGTCCGAGCGGCATGCGAAGTGGTCGCGGCGTTTCGGTGAGTTTGAGGTTGGTGCGTCCAAGGATGTAGTGCGCCGATGCGCGCACTACCGCGGGTGTACCGCTCATCGCGAGCACGCGCGTGGCATCGTCGCGTGCAATGATCACGTAGTCTGCGGCGTCAAGAATGCCGGAGAAGAGCGCTACTTTACCGGCGGCCGCCGCGCGTCGGAGATAGCCTTCGGGGACCGTCTGATTAGCCTTGATCGCGCGTTCGGCGAGTGACAGCGCGCTCCGGTAGAACTGATCCTGTGCCTTGCTCCGTTCGACAGCAACGTCGCCTTGCAGCAAGCGCACACGCGAGGCGCGCCAAAGCACATCGAAGTCGGCCGGTGCAACGCGTAGTGCTGAGTCGATCAAGGTCACGGCCGGCGCGAGTTGCTGCGCGCTGAGCAGGGAGTCCACGCGCCCGAGTACTGCGGGTTGCGATGGCGCCGGTGTCGTCGAGCGCGCCGAGCTGCTGGCGAACGCCGTGAGCGGCGCGGCAGCGACAAGTACGACGAGTGCGGCGGTGAGTGCCGTCAGCGCCGTCATGAGCGGGATACGCGATGCACCAGTGGCACGCGCGATCGTGGCATGAAGTGAAATCAGCATGAACTCTCCAGGGGGATTGCGTGTTTGGGACCAGCGGGGCAGCGTTCACGGCTCGCACCCTCCGGCGTGTGAGTAGTGTCATCACGTTCGTCCCCGACCGCAAGCGAGTTGCCCATGATGCCGACCCGTCCGTTGCGCACCGCGCCTGTCCTGTTGCTCTCGTGCGTGCTGGCACTCCATCCCCTGCACGCGCAGCGGGAGCGGCTGGCGGTGCGGCTTGACGGCTTCGCCGGCACCACGCTGTCCGCACCGGCGGGAACGCGCGTACCGGCCGATGCCACCCAGCGCGGCATTTTTTTGAGCGACGCGCATCGCCTGCTGCGTGATGACGGGAACACCATGATCCTCGTGGGTGCGCAATACCGCGGCATGCAAGTCACGTTGCCGTCGCGCTTGTCGGACTCCCCCGCCAATGCCACCGCGCTGCATGTGGCGACGGCCGATCTTTGGCTGCTGCGTACGCTTAACGATCGGCACACGCTGGTTACCGTGCTCCGGCCTGGTGTCTACGGCGACCTCGATGATGTCGGGGCGCAGCTGCGTGTCGAGGGCGCAGTCTTTGTCGATCGTATCCTCTCGCCAAAGGCCACGGTTGGCGTCGGTCTGTCATACGCGTCGTCCTTTGGACGGGTGCTGCCGATTCCCGTGGTGCATGTCGTGGCTCGACCACGACGTCAGATTCTGGTGGACGCGTTGCTGCCCGCGCGTGCCGATGTGTGGTGGCTTCCGCGCAAGGGACTCGACATTGGGTTCAACGCCGCACTCAGCGGCGCCCAGTATGGGTTGGCCGACGCCAATCAGGTGGTGCCCGGCAGCAATGCGCTCTGGCTGGCCAACGCGACCGCTGGCCCGCAGGTCCGGTGGGCACCCAGCGGTGGCAAGGTGCAGTTCACGGCTGACGCGGGGCTGACGGTGTTGCGGCGACTCCGCTACGCGCGAAACGGCGACGAGCTGGCCGATCTCGACCCAGGCAACGTGCCCTACGCGCGTCTGGGTGTGCAGTGGCTGTTCTGACGACGGCCACCTGTGGTTTCACGCGTCCTCACCTCCTGCGATAGCTTTTGGTATGTCCACCGTCGCACAACCCGCCACCACCAAGACCCGCGTGTCTGATTCGCGCACTCCCCTGCGGTCTCACGCAGGTGCAGAGCGCAGCGCTTGGCGCATGTGCAACGTGTTCGGCAGCTAGACCGCCAACGCCCCCACCAGCCGGGGACGAAATCGCCGCCGAGAGACCACCCCGTCTGCCACCTGTGCATGCGGGGCGATTTGCGTTTTTGCGGGTGCGGCTCAGCACACTCGCCTTTCACTGCTTCAAGCTGGCCGATCTCGCGGCCGAAGTGCGACGCGAATATGCGCTCGCCGAGCCTGAGGTGTCCTACGGCGGAAGCTCGATCGAGCTGCACGAGTTGCGTCAGGCCATGCAGCGCCTGGACGCGGGCGAGTACGGTATCTGTACCGCGTGCCACCAGCCGATTCCCCTCGCGCGCCTGCGGGTCATGCCGGCGACGCAGCGCTGCGTGGGGTGTCCCCATTAGCGGCCGGACAGTGGGCCGGCGGGCGCATGCACCGTGCACCGACGCCGGCCACGTGTTCTCTACTCCGTGTGCCGCGGTGCGACCTCGCGTCGATTGAACTGCCAGATGCCGGCCGTTTCTCGTGTAATTCGGATGACGTCGACCAGCAGCGTCGGCGCGTGGTGTTTATCGCCAGCGACGTGCGGGGACGGCGCGGAGCAACCCGCCCGCCGTTGGCGCGCGCATGGACTCGGTGTCATCCATCACGATATCAAACCCGACGATACGTTGGCGCATGGCGATGTCGCTGCGGGCGGATGCCCTTGCGGCCGGATCACGCCCGTACGTAGTGTCGGGTGCATGAAAACGCCGATGCGCCGTTCCTCTGCACTACTCGCCGGACCGCTGATGTCCGTGCTCGCGGTTGTCGCCTTGGTCGCCGCCTGCACCCACAACCTGCAACTGGTGCCGCCGCCTCCAACCGCTGCCGTCACGACCACCGCCGGCCCGTGGACAAGCATGATTTTTGCTGCACGCACCGACAGTGGCGTGTTCGTGATCGATCTCGGCTGGGGGCGAGCCTCGACCGGGTTGCGCTCTGTGTTGTCGCAGATCAACGCCGATACCGCGGACGTCCGTTGAGTGTTTCTTACACACGCGCACCGCGATCATATCGGTGCCTGGAAGAGCGTCACCGATGCCGTTTTCGTCATGGGGCGCGAGGAAGTGCCCGGTTTTGTCGGAGAGTCGTCGTATAAAGGGTTCGGCTCGAGAATGGGCGAGTTCCTCAACGATTCGCATCGTCCGCACAAAGACTCGGTCACTATTATCGCGCTCGGTGGCGACACATCGTTTGTGTTCGGCCAGGACACCGTGCGGTCGTACGCGGTACCGGGACATACGCCCGGCAGCACCGTGTATGTGTTTCGCCAAACGCTCTTCGCGGGCGACGCAGCCAATTACGGTGCCCTCGCTGGATTCCGCGGGGCGCTGCGCGTCTACTCCGATAGCGTGCAGCAGAGTCAGGAGTCCATGCGCGCACTGTTCGCGCGGTTCGACTCGTCGGGTGTGCAGATACGAACGCTCTGTACGGCGCATGGCAAGTGTGCGGCGATGGACTCGGCGCTCCGGTCGCGGGTTGCGCGGTAGCGGCGCGGTGGCACAACCTCGCAGCGGCTGCGTTGTGCCGGAAACCGGGTGAGCTCGGCGCACTTCTTCGCAGAGGATGGTCGCAGATTTGGTCTTGATCGAGAACACAAGCCAACTCATTCGAGTCGCTTCAGCATCTCGGATACTGCGCAACACTCCGCGCCCTGTTCGCGCGTACGATACAGCAGGATTCGTTTAAGATCATCGCGTTTCAGGGCACGCCGGATCCGTTGTACGTGATGCGCCACACGCGTCCCTTTTGATCGTCCGTCACGTACAAAGCGCCATCTGCACCGACGGTCACGCCGGAGGGCCGGTAGGTAGCCTGAGCGGGATTGACTGTTCCTCCAGGGAAGCCAGTCGCAAACACCTCATACGGCCCGGCAGTGGCATCGTTCGCCATGGGCTGGAACGTCACGTTGTACCCGCCCTGAGGAGCCGGGGCGCGATTCCAACTGCCATGAAAGGCAATGAACACCCCACCGCGGTAATGCTCCGGGAACTGTGTGCCGGTGTAGAACACTGCGCCGTTGGGCGCCCAGTGCGCGGGAAACGTGGCGACCGGTGCCTTCTTGCTGGCGCACCGCCCGACCTCGTTGCCGTCGCCGCCGTATTCCGGCGCCAGCACGCGCGCCTTCTGCGAACGGCCATCCCAATAGCAGTAGGGCCAGCCGAAGTCATCGCCTTCGGTAACGCGCATGAACTCTTCGGCGGGCAACTCCTGGCTCTGCTCGGCGCTATAGCGATCGGGCCAATTCCCGGCCAGCTCGTCACGACCGTGTTGCGTCGTCCACAGCGCGCCATCCGGACCGATCGTCATGCCCTCGGCGTTCCGAATCCCAGTGGCGTAGCGCTCAGCCGCCGAAAAACGCTGTCCTGTTGAATCGGCTGCGTACCGCCAGACGCCACCGCGCGTGTTGAGTTCGGTACACGGGTCTACCCCGGGAGATTCCAAGGTCCGATTCTTCACTTGGCACGCGTTCGTGGCCGAACCGGACGCCACGTAGAGCGTACCTGAAGGGTCGATGGCGAACGCGTGCATCGGATGATCGCCTGTGAGCGGCAGTCCGCTCACCACCGTATCAGGCACCCCAGTCAGCCCGAGCCCGCCGGCCGGTATGTCATACCGAAGGATATAGGCGTCGGCCTCGACGAACAGCCTACCGTTGTAGATGCCGATGCCGGTTCCCCCAGTGCCTTGCCTGGACGCAGAATCTCCGAACCGCTCCCGCAGATCGGCGTGGCCGTCGCCGTTAGTGTCACGCAGGCCGACCAGAAACCCGCCGGCTGGCGGCGAGCCCTCGTCATTGGAGCCGCTCCGGGTGTTCACATACACGTCGCCATTCGGCGCTACAGCAATATGTCGGGCGTGACCCAACGAGTCGGCAAACACCGTGGCGCAGAAACCGTCAGGCACCGTGATGCCGGTCTCCTCAGCGACGCACCGCGTAGTTGCCTGGGTCAGCGCGGCGTCGACGACGCGGGCACCCTCGTCACCGCGACCAGCATCACCTCCACAGGCCACGACCACCAAGGTCAGGGCGGGCAGAACGGTACGCACGGCCGAGCGCAGGTTGGGCTTTGACGATATTACAGCAGCTTTTTTGAGGGTGTCCATCTCAATGACTGGGGCTTCAGCGCACAGTTCGTGTTTCATGCGCGAGAAAGCAGAAGCGATCATGACTCACTCACCTGAACCGACTTGACGTTTACGAACTCCTTGAGACCGAAGCCGCCATGCTCGCGTCCGTAGCCGGATTCCTTCACACCGCCGAAGGGCAGCTGCGCGTTGGCAAGATTGTAGCCATTGATGTTGATCATACCGGTATCGAACTCGTCGATGGCCATGGTGATCGCCTTCTCCACGTTCTTGGAGATGATCCCGCCACCGAGCCCGAAGCGCGAGTCGTTGGCAACGCGCATCGCTTCCTCATTGTCGGCCACACGAATGATCGACGCCACCGGGCCGAAGAGTTCGTCGTCATACGCCGGCATCCCCGGCCGCACGTCTTCGAGCACGGTCACTGGGTAGAAGAAGCCCGTCCGATCAGGGATTTCGCCGCCCAAGGTCAGCGTCGCGCCCGCTTTGACTGACGATCTCACCTGTTCGTGCAGGTCGTCTCGCAGGTCTTGGCGAGCCATCGGGCCGAGTCCCGTTGCCTTGTCATGTGGGTCACCCATCTTCACCGTCTGCAACTGCTTCACAAACGCACTGACGAACGCGTCGTAAATGGCGTCCACCACCACGAAGCGCTTCGCGGCGACGCAGGTCTCCCCGTTGTTGAAGAGGCGAGCAGTTGTGCACACTTCGACTGCGGTCGCGATGTCGGCGTCAGCGAGTACGAGATAGGCGTCGTTGCTGCCCAACTCCATCACTGTCTTCTTGAGGTGCTTGCCGGCTTGTGCTGCAACGACGCTGCCCGCCTTCCCGCTGCCCGTGAGCGTGACACCGCGCACCAGCGGGTTCGCGATCAGTTGGTTGCTCTGATCATTCGAAATCTTGACGACCCGGAACAAGTCGTTGGGCACGCCAGCGTCGTGGTAAAGCTGCTCCAGAAACAATGCTGAACCCCATACGCTGCGAGCGTGCTTGAGCAACACCGCATTGCCGGCCACGAGTTGGGGAATGCTATAGCGGATCGCCTGGTAGGCCGGAAAGTTGAATGGTTGGATGCCAAAAATTATTCCGACGGGCCGATAGGAGACGATTGCCCGTCCACCCGCGAACGGTCGCTCTTCATCGGTCAGTTCCTCGGCCGCATTGTCGGCTGTCCACTCGCAAATCTGCGCGCACAGCTGAAGCTCTTTTTCTCCATGCGCGATGACCTTGCCCATCTCGTTGGTCATGAGCCTCGCCAGCTCACCTGATCGTTCGCGAAGCAGCGAGGCGATTTTTCGGACGATACCTGCTCGCTCTTCGAGCGCACGACGTCGCCACTCTCCGAACGCTGCGTGCGCGGCAACAACGATTTCGTCGAGCTCAGTGTCGGTGTGATGCTGGTATGTCACCAGATCGTCGCCCGTGGTAGGGTTGACGGTGGTCGTTGTGGTCATCTCATCTCCTTGCGCAGTGGGACTGCAGTGGGTCCTGTCCCAGGTGCTCGGCGATCAACGCCGACACGAACGAGATCGTCCGCCGACGCTTTCACGCCACTTTGCAGTATGCGATGGCGATCACAAACTATGAATCATCCGAAAGAGCTATTTCGCGTGGGTTGTGCGTCCTGTCTCAGAACCGCACACCGATCATCAGCGGCGCGAGTGTGAGGCCGCTACCCCGCCCCAGCGTCTCGCCGCTGAAGAGATGTTCAAAACGGGCTTCAATAAACCCTTCCACTCCGTAGACAGGCACGAGCATGCCAACACTCGCCGACGCGCTCGGTGACGTTTGCATCATGCTTTGCGACGCGCCGTGCCGGAACACACCCGCGCCCACGGCACCGTAGGCGCCCAGCCAGTCAAAGAACACGCGGCGTTTTCCCTTGGACGTGAGCCGCACCGAGACGCCGGCTTTCTGATAGGTCCCGGGCAACAACTCGTCGGTGTCTTTGGCCAGCGCCGCATACGACGCTTCGACCCCAAAGCCCGGCCACGATCCTTCGGGTGGCACAAACCAGGCGCCTACGTGTCCACTCACGCCAAACGATGTGAGTTCGCCGAGACGGCCAAGAGGCGCGGTTGGCGCGACGGCCACATACGGATGCCACCCTCGTGCCAGAAAGGCTCCGGTGCGCACTTGGCGCTCCGCTTCGTCACCACCGGAGCCTTGAGCGGGTAACGGGGTGGCATTGGCCAGCAGCAACAATCCGGCGGTAGCGAATGAGAACTGTGTGCGGCGACGCGCGACGCGTGAAGTCATGTGCGGTGTCTGGAGGTCAGCACCGCGTGTTCGGCCACTTGGCCGCTACACGCCGCGCCGTCGGGTGAACTCAAGTGTAACGCTTCTCGGGTTTGCTGGCTCGCTAGCGCGCTGGCGTGGCGAGCTGGCGCGACCCCGCGCGCCACCGTCACCCCACACGCAGCGTCCGCAGCGCTCGCTCCCAACGCACCAGCTCATCGAGCATCGCCGCCGCCGCTTTGTCCTGCACCTCACCCGGGGAGAAAACACCCGTCTCCTTATCTATCAGTTTGCCCGCGAATGGAATCGACACCGCGCCCGGTAGTGGCATCATGCTGTTCGCGGTGCAGATAATACGAAGCTGCGTGGCCGACCGCAAACCCGCCGACACGCCACCGTAGCTGAGCAGACCGACCGGCTTGTACATCCACTCCTTCGCCAGACATTGAATGGCGTTGAGCAGTGAAGCGGGCGGCGAAAAGTCGTACTCGGGCGTCACAAACACGTATGCATCACCGCGCGCGATGGTCTCGCTCCATCGCTTGGTGTGCTCATGCTCGTACTGCTGCTGCATGGGAATATTGCGCTCATCGAGCAACGGGAGCGCGATGTCGCGCAAATCCACCCGCTCCACGGTAAAGCCCGTGTGCGATTCCGCGATTGGCAGGAACCAAGCGCCCACAGCGCCGCCGATGCGCGTGGGACGAGTGCTGGCAATGATGACTTGCAGGATAGGGAGAGACATACTGTTCAAACCCGAGGTCGAAGCGATTGTTTCCGCTCAGATCGTGGAATGACGCGGACGACCTGTTGCGTAGCTTGCATTGAACCAGAGCTGTAGCAGCCGCCTTCAGTCATGCACAGAGCGCTCCGTTGGTGAGAAACGGAGCGCTTCGGCAAAATCCTGTTTTGTCAGAGGCGCCGGTCGGAATCGAACCGACGAATGGAAGATTTGCAGTCTTCTGCCTTACCACTTGGCTACGGCGCCGTACACTGAGTACAAGATGAACAAGGCAACGCCAACGGGCAAGCGGCGCCTGTCACCACACCCCTACCGCCCGCGCTGCACCGGCATGCGCGTGAGTCGCCACGCGGCCAGGACCAAAGCCAGCACGGTCACCGCCGCCGCCCAGATCATGGACGCGGTCGCACCCGGCGCCGAGCTGAACAGTGCCGCACCGCGTTCGGCTTCGGGCAAGAAGGACTCCGTCATGCCCAGCGTGACTTGGCGAGCGCTCAAAAACCGGACGGCGGGAAAGTTGCCGGCAATCGTCCCTTCCCACACGAGCACGTACAGCAGCCCCACCAGCAGCGAGCGCCGCACCCACACGGCCATGGCCAGAAACAGCGCCGAATACACCGCCGCACCGGCCACGCTTCCCATGGCGAAGGCGCGCATCACGCCCGTGGAATCGGAGCCGTTGCCGGCAATGAGCGCCGTGCCAATCACCGACGCCAGCACCAGCACGCTGGTGAGGACGGTCGCCAGGATCCACCGCACCGCGATGATTAGTGGACGCGATGTCGTGGTGGTGAGCAGATAGAGCAACGTGCCGTCTTCCCGCTCCGCACTCGTTGCACCGGCCGCCGTCAGCAGCGCGGCGAGCGGCAGCAACAGCGTGATCACCAGGCTTTCATACCGCGTCATGAGGAATGAGGACAGTGCCGCGGGGTCGCCGGTAGATGACGACTGAAACAGCGCCGCAAACACCAGTGGTAACGCAGCAATCAGCAATCCGATGGACAGCGGCACCGTGCGCACAGTACGCGCCATGCTGAGCTTTACAATAGCGCGCACGCGTGCCGCCACGCGGCCTTGCGCTGACGCCAGTATGGTTGACGGCGCACTGCGAGCCAGCGCTGCATCTGCCACGCGCGCCACGATGTTGTTCATCGCTGCACCAGGTAGGAGAACACGTGCTCAAGCGATTCGTCGGCCGGTCGCACTTCGAACAGCGAAATCGCACCACGCTGCGCCGCCACGGGTAGCACGCGCGACAGCGCCGCCTGATCGGTCACGCGCACGGTGAGCAAGGCGTCATCGAGCGACAACCCAATCACGGAAGGATGGGTGGCCAGCAGCGAGGCGAGCGCGCGATTGTTGCTCGAGCGTAAATGAATGGTGTGCGGACGATCGGTCATGAGACGCCGCAGTTCACGATGATCGCCGCTGGCCGCAAGACGTCCCGACACCATCACCAGCACACGCGATGCGATGCCCTCGACTTCTTCGAGAATGTGCGAGCTGAACACAATCGCTGTGCCCGACTCCGCTTGCGATTCAAGCAACGTCATCATCTGTCCGCGCTGCCGCGGATCGAGTCCGTTGAATGGTTCATCGAGCAACACCAGTTGAGGCTCATGCACCAGGGCGGCCGCCAGTTTCGCGCGCTGCCTCATGCCCTTGGAAAAACCGCTCAATGCACGATGCTGCACGTCCTGCAGTTGCACGCGCGCAATCGCCTGATCAACAGCGTCGCTGATATTGGCAATACCGAGCAGGGCGGCGCGGGCGGTCACGAACTCGCGCACCGTGAGCATGCCCGGCACGGCTTCCGCTTCAGGTACCAGCGCCACGTACTGATACGTGGCCACATCACCAAACGGGTCGCGACCAAACACGCGCACCGTACCGCCCGATGGTGGCAACAATCCGGCCGCCATTTGCAACAATGTGGTTTTACCGGCGCCGTTGGGACCCAGCAATCCGGTAATCCCAGGCGTGACCTGCGCCGAGATATCGTTGACAGCCACGACATCGCCGAACCAGCGTGAGACATTGGCGAACTCCAGTGCCACGACGCTCATGCGTTTACTCGCTGAATGCGCCACCACACGGCGGTAGTTGCCACGGTGCAGCACGCCCCGATCGTTGCCAGATACACCCACAGCGGATGTGCCGCTGCACGCGCGACGCGACGTGCCGGTTCGTCAAACAACAGGCGGCCGACGGTATCCAGCTGCAACAGTGGATTGAAGAGCTGCGCCTGTGCCACCGTGATCACATCAGATGCAGCCAGTGCGGTAGACACCGCGCCGAGCACAAGGAACAATCCGACGACAGCCGCTGTGGCAAAATACCGGCGCGGCGTAAACGATGCGATCGCCGAAGCCACGCTGCCAAGCAGCGCACCACTGAGTGTTGTCACGGCCAGAATCGGTCCGATTGTTTCCCAACGCTCCTGCAACACGGCGAGCGTATCGTCGGCGATGCCGATGCCACCCAGCAGCAGCACCAACTGCGGCACGAGCGCGAGTGCAAAGAGCGCAACGACGGTAGACGCCAACCGCGCCGACGCGTACTGCCACCGCGACAGATCGCGAGAAAACACCAATGGCAACACACGATCCGCCTGGTCTCGGCTGAACAACTCCGGCGCCTGCGCAGCCGCAAACAGTACGTACAGTATGGACACGCCCGTGAAGTACGTTGCGTGCCGGATGGGCAACCCGGACTGCGACGAAATAAACACCGTGATGAAGGCCGGAATGCACGAGAACACCAGCACAAACACGGGCAGCGCCTTGGCCCGCGCCGGACGGCCGAGGCCGAACAACACGCGCAACCCTTGCACAAACAGCGCGTTCCACGCCGATCGGGCGGCGAGCCGTTCACCATTGTATCGGCGGTATCCGAGATCGTGAATGGTGCTGGTCATGCTACCGCCTCGTTGTTGTTCGCGTTGTTCTTCGCGTTGTTGTTCGCGTTGCCGTTGCTGTCTGTGTCGCCACGGCCTTCAGTCCGATCATGAAAGAGAGCGTCCGCACGCGTGCGACTGCGCTCAAAACGCAGCAGACCGGTCTGTGCAGCGGCACAAGCATCGCGCACTGCGTCGGCCGCTCGGTGGGCGGCGTCGCGATCCCCCGGCGGCAGTTCCAGCACGAAGCCCAGACGATCACGTCTCACGTCCCACCCGTTGGCCGTCAATTGCTCGAGCACCGCGTCCACGTCGCCATCAACTTCCACCGCGAATTGCGGGATCTCACTGGTCAGTGCGTCTACGGTAAGCTGTTGTCGCAACACACCCTGCTCAATCACCACCAGCGTGCTGCACGTACGTTCGAGCTCGCCCAGCAAATGCGACGACACCAGCACACTGATACCAAACTCGCGCCCGGTGCGCCGCACCAACGCCAGCATCTCATCCCGTCCAGCCGGATCGAGTCCGTTGGTTGGTTCATCGAGCACGAGCAGTCGCGGATCGTGCACCAGCGCTTGCGCGAGCTTCACGCGCTGCTGCATGCCGGTGGAGTACGTGCCCATTGGCCGATA
>JBBRDJ010000100.1:0-11612 GCA_038203945.1 Gemmatimonadales bacterium | reverse complement strand
GGCGCGTGCGCGGGTCGTCCCGTTTTTGACGGTGATCGCACTGCTCGCCGCGTGCGGCGGTGACGAAGCGCCAGCCATACAGAACGCGATTCTCTCGCAGCCGTCTGCGTCGCTGGGTGCCACGCTCGCACTGGCCGCGGGCGACGGCAGTTATACAACTGATTCGGTGCCGGGACCGGCAGGGCGGATTGCGGGCGTGGTTAAGCTCGACGGGGCGTTCCCGCCAGACTTGGTGCATTCACCGACGCACGATCAGGGTGTCTGTAATGGCGATATTTTGGTACCGATTACTGGCACGCCGGACGGGATCGGTGAAGCAGTGGTGTGGCTCGTTGGGGTAACGCATGGCCCGGAACAGCGCGCGCCCATGCGCGTGACCATTGCACTTGAGCGGTGCCGGCTGATGCCGCGCGTGCAGAGTGTGCCGGTTGGTGGCACGCTGATGGTGCGCAGCGCCGACAACATGGACGTCCGGATCCGCTTCTCGGATGTTGTGAACACGAACGGTGCGGCGAACGATTCGATGATGGCCGGCCCCATGATCATTCCGCGCGCGCTGGTCTCGCTCGGCGACGCGGGTGCGGTGGTGCCGGTCACGTCGGTGCTGGAGACGCCCGGATTAGTCGCGGTCACTGATGATAAGCATCCGTGGATAACGGGTTGGATGGCTGTGGCACCGCATCCGTTCGTGGCCGTTACAGACAGTGACGGACGGTTCGTCTTGGACGGCGTACCAACAGGCAACTACGTGCTCGTTGCATGGCACGAACGGTTGGGGCGGGTGGCGGTGCCGGTGCTGGTGGAGCGAGGTGTGGAAGCGCGAATTTCGGTGGTGCTGCCTCAGGCTTCGATTGGCGTATCGCCGAACTGACGATTGTAGAGCGAGCTGTACAAGCCGCCCAGCGCCATCAGATGATCATGCGCTCCCTGCTCCACAATGCGTCCCTGATCCATCACAATCACCCGATCGGCCCGACGCACCGTACTGAGTCGATGTGCAATGATGATCGTGGTGCGGTGTTGCAGCAGTTCGCTGAGCGCCGCTTCCACCAGCTGTTCACTTTCTGAATCGAGGCTGGACGTGGCTTCATCCAGCACTACAACGGCCGGATTCTTGAGAAACACGCGCGCAATCGCGATGCGTTGTCGTTGTCCGCCCGACAGCTTCACTCCGCGCTCACCAACGCGAGTGGCCAATCCCTCAGGCATTCGCTCCACAAACTCCCACGCATGCGCCGCGCGGGCGGCGGCCTCCACGTCGGCGTCGGAGGCATCGGGGCGAGCGTAGGCGATGTTGTCGCGAATCGTGCCGCTGAACAGTGTGGGTTCCTGCGGCACAAGACCGATGACGCCGCGCAAATCGGCCAGCGCCAACGTGCGTACGTCGTGCCCATCGAGGGTGATCGCACCGCTGGTGACGTCCCAGAATCGTGGCACAAGGCTGGCCATGGTGGTTTTGCCGGCGCCAGAGCGCCCCACCAACGCAATCACTTCACCGGGCGCAACGTTGAGCGTTACGTCGTGGAGAATTTCTGGCTGCTCGGCACCATAACGAAAGCTCACATTTTCAAACTGTACCGCGCCGCGCACGGGCCGTGACAGCGACACTGCTGCTGCCGGTTCGGCAACGGTTGCCTGTGCATCGAGCAGCTCGAACACGCGCTGCGCCGCACCCACGGCTTCCTGAAAGTTGCCAAACAACGACGCCAGCGCGCCCACGGCAGCAGCCAGCGTGAGCGCGTAAAAGAGAAACGCGACCAGTGCGCCGGCGGTGAGATTGCCCTCCAACACCTGCGCGCCGCCTTGCCACAGCACCGCGACCACCGACGCAAACGCCACAAACCCGACCACACCAAAAAAGCCGGCGCGCAGCTTGGCGCGATGCACCGCAGCCGTGACGACGCCGGCCAGCAATGCACGAAAGCGCGTGGCTTCGATTGTTTCGCGCGTAAAACTCTGCACCGTGCGAATGGATGCAAACGCTTCATCGGCGGTGCCCATGGCATCGGCAATGCGATCCTGCACACCGGTGCTGGCTTTGCGCAGCGCGCGACCAAACGTGACCGCGGCAACGACGACAATCGGCACCACGGCCAATGTCGTGAGCGTAAGCCCGGGATTGGTGATGGTGAGCATGATGATGCCGCCCACAAGAAACAGCACCTGTCGCGACAGCTCTGAAATCCACGTACCCAGCAACGATTGCAACAGAGCCAGATCAGACGAAAGACGACTGGTGAGTTCGCCCGATCGGCGCTCGGTGAAAAACGCAGGACTCAAGCGAATGAGATGCGCGAACGTGTCTTCGCGCAAACCCGCAACCACGCGTTCCGTGGTTGAGCTCAGCAAGTACACTTGGACAAAGTTTGCAATGGCCTGCACAGCAAAAATGCCGAGCAGCGCCAACGCAATGCGATCGAGGGCTCCGCGATCTTTGAGTTCAAACGCGGCGTCGAGCAGGTATCCGATAACCAGCGGAAACACGAGTCCCGCAGCGGCGGCAATTACGAGACAAATAAACGCAACAACCAGCTTGCCTCGATATGCCGCCAATCTGGGAAGCAGCCGCGCGAGCGGCTTGGGCGAGATCAGAGTGCGTTGCTTCTCTGTCACCGTGCGAGCACTCTATCCACCGCCATCGCCACAAACAGCAAGGCCAGATAAAGCAATGAGTATTTGTATACCCACCACGCCGGTCCACTCCACGGCGCTCCGGCGTTGGCCGCGCGGATCATTTGCACAATGCCACCAAAGAGGAGCGCGCCCAGTACCACGGCGCTCGCCAGATACAGCAATCCGAATGCGCCCACCCACCACGGCAACAGCGTGAGGAAGAACAGAATCACGGTGTACCACAACATCTGGCGCATTGTTTCGCGCTCGCCCCACACCAGCGGTGCCATGGGCACACCAGCTCGTCCGTAATCGTGCTGTTTCATGAGCGCGAGCGCCCAGAAGTGCGGAGGCGTCCAGTAAAACACAATCAGAAAGAGCGTGATGGCGACGAGGTCGAGTGAGCCGGTCACCGCCGCCCAGCCAACCAGTGGCGGAAACGCACCGGCGGCGCCACCGATCACAATGTTCTGCGGCGATGACCGCTTGAGCCAACGTGTGTAAATGAAAACGTAAAAATAGAATCCCGCCAACGCCAGTCCGGCGGCAAGCACATTTACATACCACGCCAGCAACCACGTTGCTGCAGCGGCACACGCTACACCAAATGCCAACACCTGCTGCGGTGTCATGCGTCCGCTGGGAATGGGACGCAGCCGAGTGCGTGCCATGATGTCATCAATGTCGCGGTCGAGATACATGTTGACTGCGTTTGCACCGCCAGCCATCAGATAGCCGCCAATCATCACCAATAGCACCGTCCAGATGCTCGGTTGCCCAGCCGCGTACATGGGTGCGGCCGTGGTCACGAGCAACAGCGAAATGATGCGTGGTTTCGTCAGCGCGATCAGGTCGCGTCCCAGTGACGGCGGTACAGGCGCCGCTATGGGTTCCGGCGTCACGCTACGCGCGGCTGTTGGCTGCGATGGGGTCACGACGCGACCTGCTGAACACTGGCCAGCGCACCGACCGTGTTTGTATTGGCGACAGCAGCTTGGCGCGTATCCCACGCCCACCAGAAGACCAACGCCAATCCGATGGCCGGCAACACGACCCACGCCATTTCAAGTGGACGCGAGGCCGGACGCAACCGACCGGCCGCCCGTCCGTCAGCCGCCGGTCCGTCTGTAGGAAGCGGGGCCGGGAAGAATACAGCTTTCAAAATGAAGAGCTGCGCCACGACACACAGCGCAACAGCACCCCAGAACAGCAGGTCGTAAACAGCGACAGACATGAGCATCAGGGCGCCGTAGCGCCGCCTCGGTAACTGGCCTTGAAACAACTCGGAACGAACCAGTACAAGTTCGCCCCCGTGCGAGATGGCGGCAAGCGTACTAGTTTCGCCCACTATGCTTCCTACCCCGCCAGCGGCCTCCCCCGCAACCTCCAAGGAGCTGCCTCGACAGCTCGGCCTGTTCTCCGCCATCGCGGTGCTGGTTGGTTCAACGATCGGCTCCGGAATCTTTCGCAGCCCCGCCGGCATTGCCGACAAGCTGCCCGGACCGGCCCCCATGCTCATCGTTTGGTCGGTGGGTGGACTGTTTGCCCTATGTGGTGCGCTGACACTCGCCGAACTCGCCGGTGCCTTGCCGAAGACGGGCGGCATGTACGCCTACATTCGCGAGGGCTGGGGGCGACTGCCCGCCTTTCTGTTTGGCTGGACCGAGTTGCTGCTGGTGCGTGCGGCGGCGCTGGGGGCGATCTCCATCACCTTTGCCGAATACGCCATGCGTGGCATTGGCTTTGACCCGGCGTTGGAGCCCTACGCGACGTACGCCCGCTTTTTGGCAGCGGCAGCGCTCGCCCTCATGGCCACCATCAATATTGTGGGGCTGCGCTGGGGATCCATGGTGCAGAACGCGACCACCATCGCCAAATACGGTGGATTGCTCATCATTATTCTGCTGGCGTTCGCGCTGGGATTACCCAAAACCGGCGGCCATTTCACGCCGGCGATTCCGGCCGGCAGCTTTTCAGTAGGGGCGTTTGGTCTGGCGTTGGTGTCTGTGTTGTGGGCGTTTGATGGCTGGGCCGATTTATCCAAGGTGGGCGGAGAAGTCAAAGACCCGAGACGCAACCTGCCGCGCGGCATCATACTTGGCACGCTGGCGGTCATCGTCATCTATCTCCTGGCCAACGTTGCGTATCTGTCGGTGCTAAGCATTGACGAAATCCGCGTGGCGCGTCTGGTGGCCGCCGATGTGGCCGAGCGGTTGGTTGGTCCGTGGGGCGTGACGCTGGTCTCCCTCACGGTGCTGGTGAGCACGTTTGGCTCGATCAACGGCTCCATGCTCACCGGTCCGCGCGTGTTCTTTGCGTTGGCCGAAGACAAGCTGTTTTTCGACAAAGTGGCCGAAGTTCATCCCAAATATCGTACGCCCTACATCGCGATCGGACTGGCGGCGGCGCTCGGGATCACGTTTGTGCTCCTGCGCTCCTTTGAGCAGCTGGCGGACATTTTTGTCACCGCGTCCCTCGTATTCTACATCTTGGGCGTCTCGGCGATTTTCCCTTTGCGCCGTCGTCCCGATTGGAATCCGTCCGTTCGGGTACCGCTGTTTCCGGTGGTGCCGTTGCTCTTTATTGCCGCCACGCTGTTCCTGCTGGTGAATGCGATCATGGATCCGGGGGCCCGTTGGGGCACGCTGGCTGTGCTGGGCGTGATCGCGCTCGGCATTCCCGTCTACTATCTCACCGTCGCTCGCCGCCGGTAGCCGCGTTCCGCTGGGCCCCTGCTGCTCGAGTTTCTGCTGCGGCAAATCGTTCGCGCGTTACCTTATGTAACGAGCGTTACATCGTCGTGACTTCAAAACGGCCCTCTTTGGTGAAGCAGCTGGTTTCCTTCACATGTACCCGGTTCGCCCCCGACGGCGAGCCCTCCTTCCAGACTCTCAATCCCAAGCATGCCTGTCCCTTCCTGGTTCTCAGGTCGCCTGCATGGCCGCACGGGGCGTTCGCGCGCTCGGTGGATGCCGTCTCTGGCGACACTCGCGTTGCTGGCGCTCGGCGCCTGCGATGAGGCGGTCGCGCCTGCGGGCAACTCGGCGGCGGTGGATGTCCGCGTCTATCTCGACCGCGACGGCTCCGGTTCCTTTACGGCGGCCGACAGTGGCCTGGCCGGTGTCACGCTAACGCTGTCCTCCTCCAGTGGCGTTGGTGCCTCGAGCGAGGCCACCTCGGACGCGCAGGGTGTGGCCACCTTCACCGAAGTCGCCCCCGGCTCCTACAACGTGGCGCTTCCCACCGCGACGCCGGCTGGCACGGTGCTGTCCACCTCAGCTGCGCCACGCGTGGTCGTGAGCTCAGCTGGTACGGTCCAGGCATCGGAGATTCGCTACAGCTGGCTGCCCGCAACGATCGCTGGTCGGATTTTCCGCGACGACGATGGCTCTGGCAGCTTCAATGAGGGCGACACGCCCGGTGCTGGTCTCTACGCCGTGCTCGCACGGAGTGGCGCGACGGTGGATTCGGTGCTGGCCGACGCCAGCGGGGCCTACACGTTTGAGTTTCTCGCGCCGGGCATGTACACGCTGCGCCTCGAGAATCCAGGCAGCATTACGTTTGCCAACGGTGCCTCGCGCGTTATCACGCTGGCGGCGGGACAAACGAGCAGCCTTTCGTCGATCTTTACCGGTGCGCTGGTGATTCCGGTGGCCCAGGCTCGCGGTCGGGCGAATGGTTCAACGGTTGCAGTGATTGGCACGATCACGGTGGAACCGGGGCTCTTTACCTCCGGCTCGGGTGGGGTGAACTCCGAGATCTGGTTGCAGGATGAGACGGGCGGCATCGCCGCATTCGCCGTGCCCAGCGCTGAGAGCATCAAGCGGGGTGACATCGTGGAAGTCTCGGGCACGCGCGGTGCTTTCAATGACCAGGCGCAAATCAGCATTGCGCGATTTAGCCGAGTGAGTGCAGGGTCGGTGTTGACGCCGGTGGTCACAACGGCGGCTCAGGCAAAGTCGCTGGTGCGCGACGGCCAGCTGGTTCGCGTTCCGGGGCTGACCATCGTCTCGGTGCCGGGCGGTACCGGGTCGGCTTTCAATGTTGTGGCCGCAGATGCGGCCGACGACACGCTGCAGATTCGTGTGGCTGGTCTCAACACCGGGCTTTCCCGGTCGAGTTTCGTGGTGGGGAATCGCTACGATGTATCGGGCGTGCTGACGCAATTCCGCGGTACGGCGCAAATCAAGATTCGCGACACGGCCGACTTGCAGGCCGGCGCGACGATTACCATGATCGCGGCTGTCCGTGCGAGCGAGAATGGTACCGCGTTCACGGTGTCGGGTCGCTTGTCCGTGCCGCCGGCCGCATTCCCGTCCGGTCCAAACTCCGAGCTCTGGGTACAGGATGCAACCGGTGGTATTGCCGTGTTCTCTGTCCCGACCGCAGACAGCTTGCTGTATCAACTTGGCAACACCGTTGAAGTGACCGGTACGCTGGGCGCATTCAATAACCAGCAGCAGCTGGGTGCGCCAACGGTGGTGCGTACAGGCACCGGTTCGCCGGTGGCGCCCGTGTCGGTGACCGGTGTTCAGGTGAACAACCTCGCAAATGAAGGGAGACTGGTTTCGCTCGCGGGGTTTACCGTGACCACGATTGGTGGCGGCACTGGCGCGTCCTTCAATGTGGACGGAACAACCGCCGACGGTGCCACGGTGCGCATTCGAGTGAGCGGCGCGTTGCGCGGTTTGTCCCGCGCCAACTTTACCGTTGGTTCGACGTACACCGTGACCGGGATCCTCACGCAGTTCCGCGGTGCCGCACAAATCAAAGTCCGCTTTGCCAGCGACATTACCCCATGATGCAACTCATGAGACTTTCACAGCGCGCGCCGCGCCTGCTGCCTGCCTTGGCCGCGCTTGTATTGAGCGCCGCCTGCGTAGACGATCCGGCGCCTGTCGCGCCCATTACCGATACCGGTCGCGTGGCGGGCATCCTCTTTTTCGATCGTGACAACAACGATGTCTTCACCCCCACCGCCGGCGACTCGGCGATGGGCGGTGTGACCGTGCGTATACTTGCGCGCGGCACCAGCTCGGTGTTGGCGTCGGCCGTGACGCAAGCGAACGGGCGGTACAGCATTGATGCGCCCATTGGCACGCACGATCTCGCGGTGGTGCGCAGCTCCGACATCATCGCCAACCAGTTTGTCTGGTGCGGGGCGCGTCCGAGCGTGTACCGCAACGAGGAAACGTTCGTCCCCACGCCGCTCAAGTTTGGCTGTGTGATTCGCATCAATGTGGCCAAGCAAAACCCGCCGGCCACTACGGTCACCATTGCCGGAGTGGTCACCGCACAGCCTGGCCGGTTCCGCAATGACAACCTGTATTTGCAGGATGTGAGCGGCGGTCTTCAGGTGTTTGGGGTGTCGTTTGGTCTGGGTTTGCTCGAGGGCGACACTATTGAAGTGACGGGTGAGCTGGGCGCCTTCAACGATCAGTTGCAACTCCTGTCGCCGCGGATTGGCTCAAACATTCGTCGCGGCGGGACGCCGCCCACACCGCTCGACATCCGCACGGCGCAGGCAGCAGCGGCCACCACACCGCTCTCAGCAAACATCGGTCGTCTGGTACGAGTACGGGCCGTGACGGTTGGGACATTCGCCGGCAGCAACGCACCTATTGACGACGGCTCGGGCGCCGCAACGTTGCGCCTGGACGGTAACGCCAATGGTAATATCGGTACTGGCAGGTTTCAGGCCGGCACCTGCTACAACATCACCGGTATTCTCGGATTTTTTCGTGGTGCAACACAGCTGCAGCCACGTAGCCCGCAAGACGTAACGGAGGTTTCGTGCTCGTAACTGGTGAACGCCCGCGCGTGATGACGCGCCTGGCTCTGAAGTGTTCGCGCGTGGCAGCGGTGGTTGCCCTGCTCATCGCATCAGTCGTGAATGCGACGCCGCTGGAAGCGCAGGAGACTACCGGTTCCATCCGCGGACAAGTATTGGGGACGGCTGCGGCGCCGGTTATCGGTGCGGTGGTCACGGCCACGAATAGTGAAACCGGGCTCGTTCGCAACACTACCGTTGGTGATGACGGTGGCTATGTGATTCGGCTGCTGCCCTCAGGCGTGTACAAAGTATCGGTGCGTCGCATTGGCAGTGTGCCGCAGGAGCGTGAAGGCATTCGCGTGTCGGTGGGCAGCACGTCGGCGGTGAACTTCACGCTTTCCGATGCGGCGGCGCAGCTTGGCGCGGTCACCATCACTGCCACGCAGCGCATTGACGTGTCCGATGGTGGGCTGAAGCAGAACGTTTCACAGGAAGAAATCCAGAACCTGCCCACGCTCGGCCGCGATTTTACCGACTTTATTGCACTTTCCGGTCTGGTGAGCCCGACGCCCGAAGCAACAACCGGCGGGCAGTTCTCGATTGCCGGGGCGCGTCCGTCGCAAACAAATGTGCAGCTCGACGGTGTGGACGCCAACAATAATTTCTTCGGCGAAAACCGCGGTGGCAGCCGTATTCCGTTCAACTTCTCCATTGAATCGGTGAAGGAGTTCCAGATTATTACGAACGGTTTTGATGTGGAGTACGGAAATTATTCCGGCGGCATCATCAACATCATCTCCAAGGGCGGTACCAACAATTTCCGCGCCACGGGATACGGCAACTACCGTGGCGATCAGCTCACGGCGGACAACTTCAACGGCACACCGGTCAATAACTTTCAGGCGCAACAGTTCGCCTTCCAGGCAGAAGGCCCGATCATTCGCGACAAGCTGTTCTGGCTGGTGTCGCTGGATGGTCAGCGCCGTCGTGAACCGTTTGTGCCCAATGGTCCGAACGCATTGTTGATCGACGCTGATGAGCTCGAGCGTCGGGCCGCGCAGTTCCCGGACTCGGCGGCCAGGCTGTTGTCCGCCGCCACACGCGCGCGCACCACAGCCGACTCGCTGGGTCGTTTCTTCGGTATTCTGCAGGACCAATACGGTGTGTCTGATGCTGCGTCGGCGTACGACGAGTTCTCCACGCGAAATGACGTGCTCACGGTTTTTGCACGCCTGGACTGGAACATCAATGACCGGAACCGTTTCTCGCTGCGCAACAACTGGTCGGATTACGACAACGGCAACGAGACGTTTGGTGGCTCCACCATTGGTGGCCTGTCGCAAACCGAGTCCTTTACCAACCGAACCAACTCGGTGGTGGGCGAACTCACGAGTTCCTTGAGCGATCGGGTGTCCAACGTGTTCCGCTTTCAGTATTCCGCGGAAGATCGTCCCCGTGTTGGCGCCAACCTCAAGCCGCAGTTACGCGTGAACAACGTAAACACGGGCGAAGCGTACGCCTGGGGCGGTAACAGTATTGCGTTCCGCAACCGGCTCATTGAGAACAAGGTGCAGCTGGTGAACAACACCACGATGGACCTGGGGTCACACACGCTCAAGTTTGGCACCAACAATATCTTCTCGCACTACGAGAACGACTTCTGGCAGCAGGGCTCCGGCTTTTTCACCTTCGACAATCTCGAAGCGCTTGAGAACTTCAGGCCGTTGCAGTACACGCGAAACGTTCGCGCCGATGGCTTGCCGCCGCGCGCGGTGTTCGACGTGCAGGAGTACTCGGTGTACGCGCAGGATCAGTGGCGTGTCACGCCTCGCCTGCTCGCGACTCTTGGATTGCGCTATGACTACTCGCGCTTTGGCGATGCGCCGGGCCGCGTGATTGATGCGGAACGTGCGTTTGGCATTGAAACGGGTGTTGCTCCGATTGATCGGAACAACATTTCGCCGCGTGTGGCGTTGGCGTGGGATCGCAAGGGCGACGCAACGGAAGTGTGGCGCGCCGGCTTTGGTCTGTTCTACGGACGTCTGCCGGCGGTGCTTGGCTCCAATGTTGCGCTCACGGATACGCCACTGCAGAACCTGGTCTGTAATGGCAGTGCCGCTGAGGGTGATAACAACGCACCACCGCTGGCACAGAACTACCGCGATTGGGCGGCCAGTGGCAACGACAACCCATTCAACTGTGCTGGAGCAGCGGGTATTGGCGGTATTCCGGAGTTCTCGTTCTGGACGGGTGGCTTTGAAATCCCTGAGACCTATCGCGGTAACGTCGGCTTCGAGCGCCAGCTGGGCGAGCGCACGCGTTTCTCCGCCGACTATCTCTTTACCACCACGTCCAACCTGTACACGGTTCAAAACCTCAACCTCCGCCAGTCGCTGTTTTCATTGGCGAATGAGGGCGGTCGGCAGGTGTTCGTGCCCGTTGACGCTTTTGCTCCCAACGCCGGCGCGGGCAATGAGCGTCTGATCAACACGGATTTGGGCAACGTCTTCCAGAACTTCTATGATGGACGTGCGCGGTCGCAGGCGCTGACCTTCAATCTTGACCAGCGGCTGACCTTTGAATCGGCGCTGCGCGCGTCGTACACGTACACCACCGCCTCGGACAACAGCTCGTTCTCATGCTGCACCAGCTTTGCGGGCTGGAGCGATACGCGTGTCGGTGCGACTGGTCCCAACGACATTGGCGGCATTGGTGATACGGATAAGGGTTGGGGTCCGTCGGGCTTTGTACGCAATCACACGTTCATTGTGTCGGGCTACACGCCGCTGCCTCTTGGTTTCCGTCTCAGCGGTATCTGGCGTTTGCAGAGCGGCACGCCGTGGAGCCCGGAGCAGGGCGGTGACTTGAACGGCGACGGATTGTCGTTCAACGATCGTCCGTTCATTTTTGCGGCCGATCAGTTTCCGGTGGCCATTCCAACGAGCATTACGGGCTCCGCTGAACAGGCCGCGTACGTGGCCGGACAGCGCGACATTTATCGTGGCTACCTCGAGGCCAACCCGTGCATCGGTGATTTCGTGGGTCAGATCATCCCACGCAACACCTGCCGTCAGCCGTGGTTCAACCGGTTGGACCTCTCGTTGCGCAATCGCGTTCCCACGCGCAACGGGCAGTACGCTGAGCTTTCATTTGATTTCTTCAACGTACTCAATGGCTTGAACAAGAGCTGGGGACGCTACCAGTCGGTGTCCACCAACCGTCGCAA
>JBBRDJ010000099.1:0-11956 GCA_038203945.1 Gemmatimonadales bacterium | reverse complement strand
CGTTCCTCAGGGCATCGGTCACGGCAACGGCGTTTACCGCAGAGACACAGAGGAGACAGCAACAACAAATGCTGGAATGGTACGCATCGTGTCGCGCGTTCGCCGCGTTTCCGCTGCCGTTCCTCTCTGCGTCTCCGCGGTGAAGGCTGTTTGCGTTCCCCAAGGTACCGGTCGTGGCCACGGCTCGGGCGAGGAGACTTGAGGAGCGTCGCGGCTGCCACGACGCATGCCTACCGTCGCAGCGTAGCTCCGGCCTCGATTGCCATGGGCACAACAGCCGGGTCGCGAGGTCATCCTGTGTCGTGAGCGTTGCTGCGCAAGACGCAACGCGTGCGTAAGTTCACCGTCATGTCAGAGCGAGTGCGCGTGTTGGCGGCGGTGATCTGTCGCAACGATCGGTATCTGTTGGCGCTGCGTCCGGCGGGTAAGCGACACGCAGGCTACTGGGAGTTCCCCGGCGGTAAGGTGGAACCCGACGAGCGAGACATTGACGCCATGACGCGTGAGCTGCGCGAAGAGCTGGGGGTGACACTGCACGCGCTTGGACAGAAACGCGGTGCCTTTCGCGACGGCGAGAGCGAGTTTGAGATCACGTTCGTAGACGTGACCATAATCGGCGAACCCGCAGCGCTTGAACACGCGGCGCTCGCGTGGGTCGCGGTGCACGAGTTCGGCGCGTACACGCTGGCGCCCAGTGACGCCGAGTGTGCGCGCTTGATCGCGCAAGCTACCGGTGCGTAGACGCACCACGTCGTGCCGCCCAATAGAGCAGTGATCCGAGCGTCACGAGCAACGCCGTCTTCCACACCGCTTCCCAGCGCACCTGCAGCATGAGCCACAGGCAAATCGCCAGGCCGGCTGCGGGGATGGCGAATCCGCCCGGCAAACGCATGGCCTGCGGTTCGCTACCAAACTGGCGCTTGAGACGCGGCAGCGCGGCCAGGCTCGTGGTGTATCCCACCAATCGTGTGAGCGCGCTGATCACGGCCAGCTGCGTGAAGCTGCCACTCAACGCCAGCGCCACACCGAACACGAGATACGCAACGATCGAGACATGCGGCGTCTTGAACGTGCTGTGCACTGCTCCCAGCGAAGACGGTAATGATCCCTCGCGTGCCAACGCGTACGTCATGCGTGGCGCAACCAGTACCGACGATGCGTAGTTACCCAGAATCGATGCCAAGGCCGCAAACGAAATCATGGCCACGCCCACCGGTCCCATAAACACCGCCGCCGCGTCGGCCAGTGGACGTGTCGACGACGACAAATCAGGAACGAGGGCCACACTGACAATCTGAATGCCCACATACAGCAATGTGCCCGCCAGCGCTGTGATCAGGAGTGCGCGCGGTAGGTCACGTCGCGGATCGCGCGACTCGCCAGCGGGAACCAGTGCGCCTTCAAATCCCACAAACGCGTAAAACACGAGTAGTGAGGCTTCGCCCAGCGTGCCCAGCGGCGGAACAGTGGCCTGCGCAAAAATCGACGGCTGCACGTGCGTGAGACCCACCAACACGAACACGAGCAGCGGCACAAACTTGGCCACGCTGATCGCCAGAATCGCTCCCATCCCTTGCTTCACGCCAGTGATATTGACGGCCGCGAACAGCAACGCCAGACCAACAATCACGGCCGCGCGACCAAACCCCTCATTCACCGATGGAAGATAGGTGCCCAGATACGTGGCAAAGAGATTGGAGTTGGCGGCAACGGCGGTGGCGCGACCAAGGTACAGCATCCAACCAGTTTGAAATCCCACAAAAGGCCCAAACGCCGTTCCTGCGTACAGAATCGGTCCACCGGTTCCCTGAAAATAGCTCGCTGCCTGCGCGAAGCTGAGCATGAGTGTGGCCATCAGCAGTCCGCAGAGAAGAAAGATTGCGGGACTGAACAAGCCAGTGAGCTGAGCGGCACCAGCTGGCAATCCAAAGATGCCAGCGCCAATCATGCTGTTGAGCGCCAACAGCGCCAGCGCGACGCGTCCGAGTTCTCGCTTCAGCGGCTCGGCGACAGGGAGGGAGATAAGCACGCGGGAGCATGGCGCGTGCGTCCTTCCAGCGCAATAGGGGTATCACAAGAGATGATACCTCACGCCGACACCGCAATGGCGCGGCGCGACGCCGTGGCAATGCCGCAACACGCCGACACCCCCATGGCACCGCACGCCAGCACGCCTCCCCCGCGATGGGTCAGGCGCGCGCTGCTCACGCTGCTCACGCTGCTCGCTGTGGTGGTCGCATGCGGAGGTGATCCTGCACCGGACATGCCCGACACCGTCGACGACATTGCGCTCACTCCCGACTCGGCAAGCTTTGCGTCGCCGGATATTGTGACTTCGCAGGTGCCAGCCGCAACAACGCTGGTGGCACTTTCGGGTGACGGTCTCATGCTGGTGAGCTCGCCCACCGGTGCCTCGCGCGCGTTGGAGTTCAATATGCCAGCGTCACAAGTGATCACCGTCCTGACGGCCGTTCTGGGCGAACCCGGCGAACGCAGTACCAATGAGGAATGCGGCATGGGGCCGCTCGATTTTGTGTCGTTTGACAATGCGCTGGTGATCGCCATTCAGAACGACCGGTTTCTCGGCTGGACCGTGCGTCGTGGCGGTGAGACCACGCTGCGCACCATGAGCAACATTGGCATCGGGTCAACACGTGCTGATTTGCAGAAAGTCTATACCGCAGACATCGCCCGCAGCACACTCGGTATGGAGTTCATGGCCGGTGGACTGCAGGGGATTTTCGCGTCGGATGCGGCGTCGGCGCAGATTACTGACCTATGGGCCGGCGCGAGCTGTGTAGCGCGCTGACCGCAATGTTCGCGACAGGGTTCGCGTAAACCTGGGCGCTCAGGAACTACACGACAGCATCGAACAGCCGGCCTTGTTGCGCGCCCATTCGGGCCGCTTGGCGGCGAAGCGTTCCATGCCGGTCTGCTCGCGGTACGGATCGCGCAGCAGTTGCAGCAAGTCACTGATACGTGACGAATCGCCTTGAGTGGCCAGATCAATGGCTTCCTGCGCAATCCAGTTGCGCAGCACGTACAACGGATTCACCGCGTGCATGCGCGCGCGCCGAACACTGTACGTTTCACCCGTCGCGCTGGTGTGCGCATGCCAGCGACGCAACCACTGCATGAACGGATCGTTGTGTTCGGCCAGTACGTTGTCGTGATAAAACACGTCTCCGAGCACATCAGTTATCGTGGCGTCGTGATTGATCACCGGCGGCACGTCACCCAGCGCGCGAAAGAACAGCGTGAAGTCGGCCTGCGACGCGTGCATGAGTGCAAAGGCCTCGCGAATCAACAGTTGTTCAGCGTCACCGTGTGCAGTAAACCCGAACTTGGCGGACATCATCTGCTCGTAACCGCTGTCGTACGTAGCGAGAAACGCGTCAAGACCCGCCTCGAGTGCCTCCGGTGCCTCAAACACCGGACGCAGCGCTTCGGCCAATCGCACCAGATTCCACTGCACAATCGCCGGCTGTTGACCAAAGCGATAACGGCGGCCAACCGCGTCAGTGGTATTGGGCGTCCAGTTGGGGTCGAAGTCTTCAAGCCAGCCGTACGGCCCGTAGTCGATGGTGAGTCCGAGAATGGACATGTTATCGGTGTTCATGACCCCATGCACAAACCCTACGCGCATCCACTCCACCACCATGCGCGCTGAACGCTCGCACACTTCGGTAAACCAGGCGCCGCGCTTCGCTTGCGCGTCGCCCACAAGGTGCGCGTAGTCACGGCTGATCGTGAAGTCCACGAGTTGTTCAAGCAGTGCGCGTTCCTCACGAGCGGCGAGAATCTCAAAGTTGCCAAAGCGAATAAAACTGGGTGCAACGCGACACACGATGGCACCCGGCTCGGCTTGCGCGTTGCCGTCGTAGAACATGTCGCGCACCACATCGTCACCCGTGCCAACCAGCGACAGCGCTCGCGTGGTGGGCATGCCCAGATGAAACATCGCTTCGCTGCACAGAAACTCGCGCACCGACGATCGCAACACCGCGCGACCATCGGCGGTACGCGAGTACGGTGTGGGTCCGGCGCCCTTGAGTTGTAACTCCCAGCGCTCGCCCTGCGCGTTGACGACTTCGCCGAGCGTGATGGCACGTCCATCACCAAGTTGACCGGCCCACTGTCCGAACTGGTGTCCGCCGTAGCACGCCGCGTACGGTTGCATGCCCTGATAGAGTGCGTTGCCGCCAAACACCTGGGCGAACCGTGGCGACTGCACCTCAGCGCCACTGAAACCGATAAGTGAGGCGACTTCCGCCGAATACGCCAGCAATGTGGGCCCGGACACGGGCGTTGGTTCAACGGTGCTATAGCTCGCACCCAGCACTTGACGGCGACGGGCTGATGTGTCGGGATCGGCCGGCAACTCGCGAACAAAACGGTTGTCAAACCGGCTGCCCGATGCGGAATCAAATGCCAGCTGCGGAAGCGAAGGTGTGGTGTTGGTGGACATGTTCATCCCAGCGTCAGTTCACGTCGTGCCAGCGCGGCCGGCGCGGCCGTACGCCCACTTGCGCGCGCCAGCACAACCAGCGTCAGCACGTACGGCAAGACAAGAAAAAGTTGATACGGCACGGCGTTCCAGCCGAGTGACTGGAACAGATACTGCAGCGCACTGGCGGCACCAAAGAGCAGCGCGGCACCGGCTACACCAAACGGAGTCCAGCGCCCCAGTACAACAATGGCAATCGCAATAAAGCCCTTGCCTGCACTCATGTTCTCTACAAACGTACCCGATTGTGCGAGCACGAGTGTGGCGCCCGCCAATCCCGCCATGGCACCACCAAACACAACAGCCAGCGCCTGCACGCGTCGCGGACGCACACCGGCCGCCATTGCCGCGTCGGGGCTTTCGCCTACCGCGCGTAACGCGAGTCCGGCCTGGGTACGAAAGAACCACCACGCCATGGCCGGAACCAATACGTACAACGCGTACGTGATGAGCGGCTGTGCAAACAGGGCACGTCCGATAAAAGGAATCGCTGACAATACCGGAATCTCCACCGCTGCCGTGGTGGGCGTGGTGAGCCCGACACCAGTGGTGCCGTACACCGACTTGTACAGCAATCCCGTGAGTCCAAGCGAGAGCAGTGTGATGGCCGTTCCGGTAATGATCTGGTCCGCGCGCAAATACACCGTGAACAGCGCAAACAGCACGGTCACAAGCAACCCGGCTGCGAGTCCGGCCGCGAAGCCAGCGCTCACACCTACACTTCCGGCGACAATGGTGGCCGCCAGCGCGCCACAAATGATCGAGCCTTCAAGCCCGATATTGATGACCCCGGAGCGCTCGGTGACACACTCTCCAAGCGCGGCCAGCGCCAGCGGTGTGGCCGTGCGTACGCTCGCGGCCAGAAAGTCGTCGAGAGGTGTGCCCAACCCGTCGAGTAGTGTGATCATGTGCGCGATAAACCCGATTCGGGCGCGGTGGTGTTTCGCGCTCTGACGAAAGAATACTGCACGCGGTTGCCGGCGATAACCAGCAGTATGATCACCGCCTCAACCACGTTCACGAGCGCAATCGGTACGCCTGCGTCACGTTGCATGGCGCTCCCACCGGCTTGCAGCGCACCAAACAGTATCGCCGTGCCAAGCACACCCAACGGGTTCAGCCGCGCCAGCAACGCCACCGCAATCGCGGTGTATCCGTAACCCGGACTGAGATTTTCGTACAATGCGTACGTCACACCCGTGTACTCCACGCTGCCTGCCAGACCAGCCAGTGCACCACTCATCAGGAACGCCAGCACACTCACGCGCGCGACATTGATGCGCCCCGACGTGGCGGCGGCGGCGGCGTTCAACCCCACGGCGCGCAGCCGAAATCCACTCGCGGAATAGCGCAGCCACCACCACGCCGACACCGCCAACAACACCGCAATCACACTGCCCACATGCAACCGAGTACCAGTGAGCAGCATCGGCAGCTGCAGCGATTTCCCGAGGGCAATGCTCTGCGGATAGATCTGCGTGGGCTCCTGCAGCGGACCGCGCACCAGGTAGCCAACAGCGTACAGTGCCACAAAGTTGAGCATGATCGTGCTGATCACTTCCAGCACACCATACCGTTGACGCAACGCGGCCGCGATGCCCGCCCACATGGCGCCCGCACTCATGCCGCAGAGCAGAATGACCGGCAGGGCGGCGGCGCCCAACGCCGGACCAAGCAACGCCGCCGCCGCCGTAGACGCGGCGGCGCCCGCCAACAGCTGCCCCTCGGCGCCAATGTTCAGCAGGCCGGCGCGAAACGCCAGCGCTACCGCGAGTCCGGTAAGCGCCAATGGCACCGCCCGTACGAAGGTGGCCGACGTGATTGCATACCACGATCCAAACGCGCCATTCACCAATGCGCGAAGCGACGTCGCGGGATCGTATCCGGTGAGCATCAACAAGACCACCAGCAAGATGCCCGTCGCGACCAGCGTCACGACGAGACGGAGCGTCAGGTCGAGCGCGGATCGCGTTGCATCATGCATGCTCACGAAGCCGCCAGCATCGCTCGGCCCACAACATCGCGCTCGCGCGGCACCTCACGCAGCACACCATCGTGCATGGCCAGCACGCGATCGCCAAGCGTGAGCACTTCATCGAGATCGCTGCTGAAAAACAGGATCGCGATGCCGGCGTCGCGCGCGTCGCGCAGAGCATCGTGTACCGCGGCGGCGGCGCGAAAATCCAATCCACGCGTCGGGTTTTCTATGATCAGCGCCGATGGAGCGTCGTCTAGCGCACGAGCCAGAATAAACTTTTGTTGATTGCCGCCCGACAACGTGCGCGCCAATACGCGCACATTTGGTGCACGCACATCGCGCTGTCGCAGCACATCGGTGGCCCGCGCGGCGAGCTCTGACCACGGGACACGACCGCGTCGCAAACCGGCGCCGCGCAGTGCAAAGTTTTCCGTGAGCGAAGCGTCCAGCAGCAAGGCGTCGCGGTGCCGGTCTTCGGGCACAAACCCGATGTCGGCTGGTGCGTGCCGACGGCCGCTGGCAATCGGCAAAAGACCGGCCATGGCGCGCAACAGCTCCGCTTGCCCCGAGCCTTCAACTGCGGCCAGCCCCACAATCTCTCCAGCGCGTACCGCGAACGATGCATTGCGCACGCGCGGCACGCCCCGCACGTCGTGCACAGTCAGCGCGTCGGCTTGCAGCACCACGTGGTGCGCGCCAACGCTGTCGGTGTGGCGGGTGATATGCGGCATCAATTCGTCTTCGACCGCGTGCGCCCTGTCTCCCGGACCGAGCATGTGGTCGGCCAGCGTGGCTTCGGAAAACGTATCTGCCGAACCCGTGGCCACCACTTCACCGCGTCGCAACACGGTAATGTCGTCCGCTATCGCGAGTGCGTCGCGCAGTTTGTGCGTAATGAGCACCACCGCATGATCGGTCCGTTCCGCTACGAATCCGCGCAGCCATTGCAACAGCGCCTGTGCTTCGTCCGGGGCCAGTACGGCGGTGGGTTCGTCAAGAATAAGAACGCGCGCATCGCGCGCCAGCGCTTTGATGATCTCGCAGCGCTGCTGCGCGCTCACCGACAAATCGCTCACCCTCGCGAGCGGGTCAATGGACAAGCCGGTGCGTTCACCAATTGTACGAATGTGTTCGGCTACTTGCGACGCGTTGTAGCGACCGCGTGCGCCCAGTGCGACATTCTCCGCCACCGTCATGGCACTCACCAGCGAGAAGTGCTGATGCACCATGCCCAGACCGTGTTCGATAGCGCTGATCGCGGTGTGGTTGTGCATCGGTTCGCCCTGCACCGCTACACTGCCCTGGTCGGGCGACACAAGTCCGAAGGCCACACGCATGAGCGTGGTTTTGCCCGCGCCGTTTTCGCCGAGCAGTGCGTGCACCGTACCCGAACGCACACGCAGCGACACATTGTGCAGCGCGCGTACCGAGCCAAACGACCGGTCAACGCCGCGCAACTCGAGTGCGGGCGACGACGGTGTGTCGTTGGCGACTGTCACGCGCGACTCACGCGTGACTCAAAGCCCGGTCGGGCGCAGGATAAACGACGACGGCACATGAAAACGCTCCGTCAACCACGCGCCCAGCGCCTGCACGCCCAACGTTTCGGTGGCGTAGTGACCAGCGTAAATGATGCACAGATCGTGTTCAATTGCGTCGACCGCCGTGTGATGTGGCCCTTCGCCCGTGATGAGCGTGTCTACACCCAACGCGTAGGCTTCTTGCAGCGTGTTGCTGTTGGCGCCACCACCGGTGCAGAGCGCCCAGTGTCTGGTGCGTCGCCCTTGAGGCGACACGGATGTGCGGACGGTCCCGCCGTATTCGTGTGCGTACGTGCGAGCTGCTTCAACCAGATGTGCGGTGTCGATGTCACCCCTACCGCGCAGGCCAATGGCGAATCCATCGTGCTCGGCAAATGGCGCGCTGGGCACGAGCTCCAGCGCGCGGGCCAGTTGGGCGTTGTTACCGAGCGTCGGATGCGCGTCGAGTGGCAGATGCGTACTGTAGACGGCGATGTCGTGATCAAACAACAATCGCAGCCGGTCGTAGGTCACGCCTCGAATGGGTTGTACGCCGGCCCAGAAGAGACCGTGATGCACGATGAGCAGATCGGCGCCCATCTCGGCGGCCGCTGCGATTGTCTCGCGCGATGCGTCTACGGCGGTCGCGATGCGTGATACGCCGCGGCGATTGGTCACCTGTAGCCCGTTGTGCGCACCGCTGTAGTCCTTGATCTCGTTGGTGCGCAGCTCGGTGTCGAGTGCGCTGACCACGGAATCGAGTGTTACCCCCGTGCGGTCAGGGACCGCCATCACGGTGCTCTGGGCATTGGGTCCGCACGCTTGTCAGCCGGACGCAGGACGTCGTCCAACTCGTGAAACCGACCATTGCGAATGGCCTCACCCACAGAGTCTACCTGCGCTTGCAGGGCCGGCGGAATGCGATTGGCCAGCTGCGGATTGATCACCAGACTCACCACTTCGGCCCGCATTCCAAACTGATAGACCGTGCCTTTAAAGGTGCCGCTCTGCACCTCGCGCGCCACTCTCATGAGTGCCTTGGGCAGGTCAATGAACACCGAGCCGATGATGTGTTCAGGGGCAACATCGTTCTGATTGGCGTTGGCGCCAAAGGTGAGCACGTTGCGCTCGCGCGCGGCGGTAAAAATGCCCAGTCCGGCGGCATCAGCGTTCTGGAAAATGATGTCCGCGCCACGGGAAATCTGGGCCAGCGCCTGTTCCTTGCCCGCGCTCACGTCGTCCCATGTACCCAAATAGGAGAGCAGCACGTTGACGCTGGGATTTGTCATCATGGCGCCGCGCTCAAAGGCCACAAAGCTCGCGCGCACCGGTGGCAACTCCTGTCCTCCAATGGCTCCAATAGTGCCCGACGTGGTTAGCTGGCCGGCAATCATGCCCGCCTGGAATGACGCTTCTTCAAAGGCGAAGTTCATGCCGGCCAGATTTGGCCCCGTGGAGTTGCCCGACGTGCACACAAACACCGTGTTGGGGTAATCCGGCGCGACACGCATGGCGGCGTCCTGAAATTCAAAGCCATGTCCCACCACGAGCGCGTACCCTTGCGCCCCGTATTGTCGAAAGTTCTCCTCGAACTCGGCGGGCGTCCGCGTTTGGATATGACTGATGCTGGCGCCGAGTGAGTCGCGAATGGCTACGAGTCCGGCGTAGGCGCCCGCATTCCACGCCTGATCGGTAATGGGGCCGGGGGTGAGCAGGGCCACCTTGAACGATTGGGTCCGATCACTCGCGAAGTCGGCTGTTGAATCGCCGCCGCAGGCTACCGTGCTGATCAGCAGGGTAGCGGCCGCTGCTGCTCTGATCACAGATCGTGAGAATATGCGTAGAAACGCTTGTGTGGCGTTCATGTGCTCTCTATGTGGTTTGTTTGTGGTGCCGTAACAATCAATCCAGTGAAACGCCTATCAGCTCGAGCAGGCGTTCCAGATCTTCGTTTGAGGTAAACGTTATTTGCAGCTCACCCTGATCCCGTCCAGCGGACGCGATTTTGACGGACGTTTGCAGACGCCGTCTGAGCAGCTCTTCAATGCGTCGCACTTCGGCGCTTACGGCGCTGGTGGTGGTGCTTTTTGTGGCGCTAGCGGGATTGGCGCTGCCATCGTCCGGTGTGGCGGATTGTCCGGGTTTTGACGGTCGGGCGTTCTTCACGCGTCGTTCCACTTCGCGTACACTGAGTCCGTCGGCGGCCACGATGCGGGCAAGGTCTGCCATCTCGCGGTCATGGGTCAAGCCGAGTAGTGCGCGTGCGTGTCCGTTGGTGATTAGTCCATCCTGCAGCAGGCGTCGCACGCTGGCCGGAAGCTGCAGCAGCCGGAGTGCGTTGGCTACGGTGGAGCGATCTTTGCCAACCGCGTCGGCCACCTGTTGCTGTGTGGCGCTGAACTCCTGTTGCAGCCTCTGGTAGCCTTCGGCTTCTTCTATGGGATCGAGGTCTGCGCGCTGCAGGTTTTCGACGAGCGCGAGGGACAGTGCCTCGCGATCGTCCACCGTTTTGATAAGTGCGGCGATGCGTGTCCAGCCTAGCTTGGAGGCGGCGCGGTACCGTCGTTCGCCGGCGATCAGTTCGTAGCCGGAGCCGCTGGCAGCCGGACGAACGGTGATGGGCTGCAGCAGCCCGTTGATCTTGAGACTGGCCTCCAGATCAGCGAGCTGTTCGGGCCGAAACTCCGTGCGCGGCTGAAAGGGGTTGGGGCGAATGTGCCCGATCTCGATTTCGCGCAGGGTTGCGAACACCACCTCGTCTACTTGCGGTGTCTGTTCGGTTCCTGTCTGAAGCGTTGTTGCGTTTGGTGGCGCGGCTTTCCGTGCGCCGATCAGGGCATCGAGACCGCGACCGAGACGGCGACCGGATTCCGGTGGTGGAACAGCCATTGGGAGTTACTCGGGCGCAGAAGTGGTGGATTGGGTGTCAGGGGGCGCCAGCTGCTGTTGCTTGTCGCGTTGCAGCAGTTCACGCGCTACGGCCATGTAGGCCTGCGCGCCCACGGACGTGATGTCATACACAACGATCGGTTTGCCGAACGAGGGCGCTTCGGCCAGCCTGATATTGCGTGGCACCACTGTTTCGAATACGCGATCGCCGAAGTGTTCGCGAGCGTCGGCCACGACCTGTCGCGACAGGTTGAGCCGGGCGTCAAACATGGTGAGCAGCACGCCACCGATATCGAGCGTGGGGTTGAGGTGTTCCTGGACGCGCTGCACGGTGCCCAGCAGCTGCGACAGTCCCTCAAGGGCATAGTACTCGCACTGGAGGGGGATGATGAGCGCGTCTGCTGCGGCGAGCATGTTGAGCGTGATCAGCCCAAGGGACGGCGGGCAATCGAGCAGGATATAGTCGTAGCGATCTCTGACCGGCGCGAGCGCCTGCCGGATACGGTCAGCTCGGTCTTCGGCATCAACGAGCTCGACTTCGGCGCCCGCGAGGTCGGGTGTGGCGGGTACAACGTCCAGGTGTTTGAACTGGACCCCACGGTGCAGGACGTCGTCGACGGTTTTTTCGCCGAGCAGCAGGTCGTACGTTGTGCCACGCTCGAGCGAATCGCGTCTAATGCCCATACCAGATGTGGCGTTGCCCTGCGGGTCCCCGTCGAGCAGCAGCGTGCGTTGTTCGGCGACAGCGAGTGACGCTGCCAGGTTGACGGCGGTGGTGGTTTTTCCGACACCACCTTTTTGATTGGCAATTGCGAGAATACGAGCCACAGGGTGTTGGTCTGGGGTGGAGGGGTAGTATAACGTGCGCCGGAGCTCGCGTGTCATCAAAAGTGCGCTACGGGTTATAAATCGTGTAATTACCCGCATATTTGATGGTTGCATGCGCTGCGTGGCGACCTCTCCGGCGTACAGTCTGAGGTTTGGTGGCGTATTGGCCTGATCTGAGCAACTGATTGGATGGTCATAGCGCTTCGCGCTGACGGTACGCCGTGCGTTTTCGGT
>JBBRDJ010000098.1:0-12144 GCA_038203945.1 Gemmatimonadales bacterium | reverse complement strand
CATCGTGCTCGAGGAGCCCGAGAAGCTGAGCGTGGTCAACCGGCAGCTGCGCGGCGATGTGGAAGTGATCGTGTCCAAGGCGCTCGAAAAGGAAAAGGACCAGCGCTACGGCTCGGCCGAAGCGATGGCCAGCGATGTGCGGCGGTATCTCAATGACGAGCCCATCACCGCGCGTCCCGCGAGTGCGCTGTATCAACTGCGCAAGTTCGGGCGTCGTAACCGCGCGCTCGTGACGGGACTTGGTGTGGCCGCTGCGGTGCTTGTTGTAGGCACGGTGGTGAGCGTGTACCAGGCGGTGCGTGCCACAGCCGCCGAACAGCTGGCGCAGAAGCGACTCGAGGAAGCAGTGAGCCTTCGAGCACTCGCAGAAAGTCGACGGGCCGAAGCCGATTCTGCACTGCTCGTCGTCGACTCGGCCCGACAGATCGCCGACTCGGCGCGCGTTGCCGCTGATTCCGCACGCGTGGCAGCACTCGGTGAACAGGCGTTGGCCACGGCCAGCGCACGTCGTGCAACGGCGGAAGCCGCCAAGGCCACGGCCGTGAATACGTTTTTGCAGGACATGCTCGCGTCGTCCGATCCGTCCAACGCACTCGGCCAGGATCTCCGCGTGCGCGACGTGCTTGATCGCGCTGCCGCGCGCGTGGGCGACAACCGTGATCTCGCACGTCAGCCTGAAGTGCGAGCCGGCATCGAGAACACCATCGGGCGAACGTACTACGCGCTCGGCCTGTACGAGCAATCCAAAACGCACCTCGATTCTGCGTACGCCATTCGCCGACGTGTGCTTGGGCCCACGAACGTGGCATTGGCAACCACTGCGGCCGACATCGCGCTCGCGCAGCAGGCTACAGGCGACTACGCCGCCGCCGCGCGCACGATCACCGACGCACTCGTTGTCATGCGGCGCGCCCTGCCGCCCGACGACGACCGGATCACCGCCGCGCTCGCGACACTTGCCGATACTCGCTACAAGGCGGCTGCGTTCGCGGACGCGGAGCGACTGTACCGCGAGTCTCTGCGGCTCACCCGACGTCGGCACGGCAACAGCGGACCCGTTGTGGCGACGCGTCTTTTTGAACTCGGAAATTTTCTCGGATACACCAGTCGGCCAGCGGATGCCGAAGTGTTGCTACGCGAGTCGCTAACCATGCGACAGGCAGCGCTCGGCGCCGTGCATCCGGACGTGCTGGCCGTGATGATCTCGCTGGCGGATGCCACGCGCAATCAAAATCGCTTTGCCCAGTCGGAAGCCATGATGCGTGAGGCGTTACCCGTCGCGAGCACGCTATATGGTACATCGCACCCCATGATTGCAAACGTGCAGAGCCGGTTGGGTACCGCGCTGGACGCCCAAGGCAAGCTTGAGGAGGCCGAGCCACTCCTGCGCAGTGCGCTTGACATGCGCGTGCAGCTGCTCGGCGCGCGGCACCCAGACGTACAGCTCATACGCACGGCGCTTGGTCGCATGCTGCAGTGGGTGGGTCGCCATGACGATGCAGACTCACTGTTCACGGCGGCATTAAATGCGCGGCGCGCGGAGCTGGGCGCGACCAGTCCGGCCGTGGCCGCTTCGTTGACCGACCTCGGATATCTGGCGCGTCTGCAGTCGCGATGGGCGGTTGCTGAGGAGCGCTATCGCGAGGCGCTACCCATCTGGCAGGCGGCGGACATCGTGGATGAGGTCATCGACGCGAAGGCGGAAATCGGATTTGCGCTGATGAAGCAAGATCGGCTGGATGAAGCCGAGTCCATGTTGAATGACGTGGTGGCACAGCGGCGAGTGCGCAATGGTGATACGAGCGCTGAGACAGGGGATGCATACGAAAAGTTGGCGGGTGTGTTCTCTACGCGAAAGGAATTCGCAAAGGCCGAGTCGCTCATCATCATCGGCATGGAGATCAGACGCGCTGTGTTCGGTCCACGTGCCATCCAGGTAGCCGGAGCGATACAGAACGTGGCGTTTCTGCGTGAAGCGCAGAACGACACCGCCGGCGCATTGCCGGCGCTTCGTGAATCACTCGATGTGTATTCCAGCCTGCGGCCCGCGTCGGACATGAACGTGGTCGCCGTACAGCGCTGGTTGGCCACCGACCTGTGCACAACTGGTGCAGCGGCTGAGGGCGATTCACTGGCGCAGGTGGCGTTGGCAAATGTCGCCAACGATCCGGCGTCGAGCATGCCGTTCCGGTTACAGGGCGTGCGCGGGTACTGCCTGCTGCAGCAGCGGCAGTACGCGCAAGCGGAGCCATTGTTGCGGGCATCTGAAGTTGGACTGCGTACGCTGCCGATTGCTACGCCGGCAATGCGTGCGGAGGTGGCGCGCTGGTTGGCGAAGCTGTATGACGAATGGGAGAAGCCCAAGGAGTGACGCTACCGTAGTGCGTCAACCTTCAGCGTCTTCGATCTTTCGACGTGCCTGCGCGAGAAAGGCCGGCTCCAGCTCAAGCAGATTCGCCAGCTTGCGCATGAGGTACGACTCCTGCTCCTCCAGCGTGCCGTCAGCCAGTACAACCTGCCACATCAGCTCAGCCAGCACGAGGCGTTGCGACAGTGTGTACTCGCGCACAACCTGATGTGTAAACGTGAAGTCGTCCACCGACTGACGGCTCGCCACCGCCGCCTCGGCCATCAGCGCGTCTGCACCCGCCGCATTATAACGTCAGTGATGCAGCGCAGGTGCAGGTGCGTCATGCCTATGTCCTTGCATACAACGGCGCGCACACGATGGTGTTTCTGGTCATGGGCGTCATTGGTAGCGCGCTGGCGGCGGTCGCCGATCGCGGACGTCATTTGTGGTTTCTTGCGCTCTTCTTTTTCTTTTTTAGTGGCGTTTCATGCGATAGGCGCACTCCAGAGCGTGTCGATGGACGTGCGTAGCGAGCTGTCGGCCACTGTTGTTTGGGTAGCCGGTATTTCCGCAGCGGTCGCCATGGGCGCCTACCTCACCTGGGTGCATCCACGCATGCGGCGGCCTCAGCGATGGGATAGGTAACGCGAGCATCTCCGTACACCCGCAATCACCCGATACCAGTTGTCCATTCTCAGAAGGAACGGGCGCCATGAGCCTTCACTTTGGCGACACCGCGCCTGATTTCACCGCGGACAGCTCCACCCGCCCCATCCGTTTTCACGACTGGATCGGTAGTAAGTGGGTGTTCTTTTTCAGCCATCCCGGCGACTTCACACCAGTCTGCACCACCGAGATCGGGCGCTCTGCGCGACTGGCCGGCGGATTCGCCGAACGCAATGTCAAACCGCTCGGGCTGTCCACCGACACTGTGTCGGAACACCTGGCGTGGATCAAAGATGTGAATGCTACGCAGCACACCACTGTTGGCTTGAAGAAGACAGCGCGGGCGCGCGGGTCAATATCAGCTGGTTCCACTTTGACGGCCCTGATCGCATACAGCGTAACCCAGCGCGCGTGCTGCGCGGGATCGATGCCAACAGCAGTGTGCACATCCTGGCTGACGGGACGATCACGGCGAGCCATGGTCCTCGCGAGACGGCGCTATGGTCAATGGAGCGCTCGACCCCGACGTCCCTCGAATTCCGGCAAACGCTGGTCGGGCGCTCCACTAGCGGCATCATCGGCAGCATCAGCGGTGACGGGGAGCGACTGCTGATCATGCGCAACCGCCCCATCGATCCGGACACGCGTGATCTCGTGATTCGGGCATTCGCGGGCGGCGCTGGAACGTCGCTGGGTAGCGTGACAGGTCTCGTCGACTGGGATCTGCATCAGGGCGGCGCGCGGTTGCTCGCGATACGACGCGAGGGAGACGCTCAGCAGCTGCTGGACATCGACACGCGCTCCGGTCAGTCCAGCGTACTCGCCGTGACCACCGCCGACGCGCGCTGGCATGAGACGGTACGTGGCGGTGGCTATGTCTTCCTGCACGGAAACGCGTCGCTGTCAGTGCGCGGTGTGGCGGCGCGGTCCGCCACCACGTTTGATCGCGTTGGTCGGTTAGTTCAGCTCATGTTTCTGAATCCTTCGCCCGATGGTCAGTCGGTTGCGGTCGCGGGGTGGATTCCGTCCATCGATTCGATAGTGATTGCGCGCCTCGATCTTCGCACTGGTAGTTCGACGGAGCTCTTTGCGCTACGCGCTGAGGGTGCGGGGGCGCCGACGTGGCTGTCGAGCGGTGCATTGCTGGTTCCTATTCTCGAGTCGCAGTACAGTGAAGCCTGGTAGGTGCTGAAGCCCGGCGCGCTCGCTCCGATACGCCTCGGACTCGCGCCCCCCACATCCGCGACCTCTCGCTTTGCACGCAACGGACTCCGAGGGGTCGCCCGCGAGAATATTCAGCGCAGTGACGTGTATGTGATTCGCGGTTCGGGGATTGTGCCGGAGCGGTAAGGGGAACACCGATGCCAGAACGTTTTCCCATGGCCGTCCACGTGCTATCGCTCATGGCGACCGCGCGTGGATTGCCCGCATGGGCAATCCCCCTCCTTAAAACCCAGCCGTCAACACCACGCGCTCGCGCGCCGACACCACCACTCCACCGGCCGGCTCAATCGTGACCGCAAACAGAGTCGCGTTATCCACCGGCACTCGCGCGTCAATCGGAACAAAGACTTCTCGGCTGCCTGACGGAATGTCGAACACGCCGCCGTCTACCGGGAAACGCTGGTCTCGCTGCTTGTCAAAAATCCACAACTGATACTGCCACTTTGCGCGGTCGTTGGGCGCCAGCCCAACAATGCGCATCACGCCGCGCTGCGTGCGCGCACTCCACACCACATCGCCTTCAGCGCCTATTGCCGTGACGTCGTCGCCGGCCGTGAACGCGAGGCGCATGGACGAACGATCCGCCAGTACCAGTGAATCGCGCAGCATGGCGGCGGTAGGTATTTCGGACAACGGCGCACCATCCGTGCGGGGCGCACGAACAGCGAATGCCAACAGTGCCGCGGCGGCCAACCAGCCACTCCACGCAACGACGGTACGCACGCGCCACTTCGCGTGTTGCGCCGCAGTCGCCCCGTCTTCCGTTGCGGATACCGATCCACCGACAGGCGTAACGCCGCCCGACGCATGCTGCGCACGCACCATCGCTTCGCCCACGTGCATCGCACGTGCTGAAGCAGACGCAGGCAGTGTGTCGAGTGGTGAAGATGCTTCGGCGGCCAGCGCTGCGGTCAGCTCGCCGAGCAGCAGTTCGTGCGTTTCGTCGGCTGGAGGCTGCGGGGGCGGAGAGTTGGATGGGTCGTACATACTGTCACCTGGAATGTTCATAACGGGTCACCGGATCCATCAGGCGCTGATTCGTCAATGGTGTTGCTGGCGAGCAAGTCGCGCGCACGCTGCAGTCCGCGGCGAATGTGCGACTTGACTGTCCCGAGTGGCGTGTTGGTTTCCCGCGCGATTTCGTCGTGCGTGCGACCGTGAAGCAGCGAGAGTTCGAGCATGATTCGCTGCGCGGGCGGCAGCGTTCGGAGCGCTTCGAGTGCCCGATGAGTACGAACCCCCCGATCAATATCGGGTTCCTGTTCCACGGCCACATCCACGTTCTCGGAAAGCGGCTCAAACTCAATGGCGCGCTGCCGCTTGCGCAGACGGTCAATCAAACGACGGCGTGTCACCATGGCGACAAATCCGGCTTCGGTGGAGCGCGTCGAGTCAAATCGCGCCGCGCTGCGCCACAGGTCGACAAACACATCCTGCACCGCGTCTTCTGCATCTGATGTATCGGGCGACCAGCGCCGAACAAGCGACCAGATGAGCGGACCGTAGCGCGAGACAACGTCACGCACGGCGAACTCGTCACCGGCCGCAACGCGCGGCAAGAGCGGAGCGTCGCCTGCCGTGTCGGTTGATTGCGTTGTGGTCACCAATGTCAGATGCGACCGCGCAGGAGGAGTTTGTGGTTTCACCTGAGAGTATTCGTTGGCGCGCGGGAACTGGATGCATCCGGGATGGAAGGAGCGCTGGCTGCATCCAAATCGCCCCCGGAGGGCGAATAGCAATTCGTCGGCACAAGATCCCGAGTGCCGATCAGTTCTCGCCTTTTTCTCACCGGAGCTTCACATGTCTCGTCGCATTACCCTGCAATCCTCAGCTGCACTTGTCGTCTCGCTCGCAACCACGCTGCTCCTCTGCACGCCAGCACGCGGCTTTGCACAGCACACCACGCGCACCAACCCCGCGGCCTCACCTAGCATTCCACAGGTCGCGAAGAGCGCGGGCATCTTCAACACGCTGCTCATTGCCGTCGAAGCGGCCGGCCTGACCGAAACATTGCTCGGACGCGGACCCTTCACGCTCTTTGCGCCAACCGACGAGGCCTTCTCGCGACTGCCGGCAAACACGGTGCGCGATCTGCTGGAGCCGGAGAACCGCGAACATCTGCGCACATTGCTCACCTATCACGTGGTGGCCGGGCGCATCTCAGCAGCGCAGGCACGCAAAGTGCGCTCGGCGAGTACCGTCGCGGGTGAACCACTGCGCATTCGGTCGAGCAATGGCGCGCTGCTCATCAATGATGCAACGGTGCGCATTGCCGATATTCCGGCGAGCAACGGTGTGGTGCACGTGATTGATCGAGTGCTGATGCCTGACAAACTGGGCGGCAGTTACAGCGCAGCGTCCAGACGTCATTAGTCTGGTGTGCAAGGCAACGCGGTGGCAATGCGGTGGCAACGCGGTGGCTATGCGGAGGCTGCGGCGACCTGAAGCACAGGAGTATGCGTCAGGGATTCCCCACTGGCCCAGCGGCCCTGCAGCACACACCTTCAACAAGCAGTGGCTGCATGACTGTACGCGTTCGGTAACATCCGCCACTTCGGACAGTACGCCTTGGCCACACGGGAGACGCCGTGTCCGTTAGTCGCACCACCCTCGCAACACAGGGGTTTCTCGTTGGAGGCATCGGCTACCCCACACTGGCCGCGATTATCTCGATTCTCGATTTTGTGCGCTGCCAATCGCCGTTTCACTGTGCGGCTGTGCTTGGTGCCTCGCTGTTTTACAACATCGGTGATCCGTCACAGCTGCCGGTGCTGCCCGCGTAAGTGCTCGCTTACAACGGGGTGCAGTGGGTGCTATTCCTGGCCATGGGACTCATCGGCAGCGCGCTCACGGCGGTGGCCGATCGCGGACGGCAATTGTGGTTTCTGTCGCTGTTTTTTTTTTCCTGTTGGCGTTCCACGCGATTGGCGCGCTGCGGGGTATATCGATCCACGTTCGCAGGAGAGGTCGGCCGCCGTGATCTGGGTGGTCGGCATGTTAGCCGCCGTCGAATGGGCGAATATCTCATTTGGGTACATCCTCGAGTGCGTCGGCCACAGCGATGGGACCGGCAGCGGGAATCGTCACCGTTAACATGCTCCACTGTTGTGCCACAATCACCTGTCACATGGAACCGTCATCATGAGTCTTCATATCGGCGACACAGCGCCCGACTTCACCGCTGACAGCTCCACCGGCCCCATCCATTTTCACGACTGGATCGGTAGTAAGTGGGTGTTCTTCTTCAGCCATCCTGGCGACTTCACACCAGTCTGCACCACCGAGATCGGGCGCACTGCGCAACTGGCCGGCGGATTCGCCGAACGCAATGTCAAACCGATCGGGCTGTCCACTGACACTGTGTCGGAACACCTGGCGTGGATCGAAGATGTGAATGCCACGCAGCACACCACCGTTGGCTTTCCGATTGTCGCCGATCCCGATCTCACTGTGGCGCGACTCTACGGCATGATCCACCCGGAGGAGAGCGAAACGGCAGCGGTGCGATCAGTATTCATCATCGACCCGCACAAAAAGATCCGCCTCACGATGACGTATCCGATGAACGTGGGGCGCAGCTTTGCCGAGATCTTGCGCGTCATTGACGCATTACAAACGGCCGACGAGAATCGCGTGGCCACGCCGGCCGATTGGGTGGAGGGTGGGACCGTGATTATTCCCAACAGCATTCAGGGCGCCGAGGCCGAACGGCTGTTCCCGCAAGGGTGGAACGAAGTGCGGCCGTATCTGCGCACAACGACGCTGTGAACAGGCCGCGCGTAGAGGCGCGCGACCTTTACGGGGTATCGCAACAGCCGAGCGATTACTGCGCCAGGTAGCCGCCGTCCACGGGGTAGTACGCGCCGGTTGCAAACGAGGCCCGGTCACTGGCCAACCATAGCACGAGCTCGGCGACCTCTTCGGCCGCACCGAGTCGCTGCATTGGATGTAGTGTAGCGATTTGCTCAAGCTCGTCAGACCCTAAATTGTCATCAAGCAAAGGAGTTTTGATGAAGCCCGGGCCCACAGCGTTCACGCGTATCCCTTGCGTGGCGTATTCGAGTGCGGCGTTTTTCGTGAGTCCTACCACGCCGTGCTTGGCAGCTACGTAAGCGCCCGACGACGCGAAGCCGGCCGCGCCGAGTATTGACGCCATGTTCACGATCGAACCGCCACCTGATTTGAGCATGGCTGGAATCTGGTAACGCAAGCCGTAGAACACGCCCGACAGATTCACGGCAATGACTTTATCCCAGCTTTCCAGCGAGTAGGAGCCAAGCGGCTGCTGTTCGCCGCTGATGCCGGCATTGTTCACGGCGATGTCGAGCTGGCCCCAAGTGTCCACGGCAACGGCTACGGCGTGTTCTACATCCTTGGGTTGGGATACATCGCATTTAACGACACGCGCCATGCCGCCCTCCTTCTCGATGCGCGCCAGCACACTGTTTGCGCCGTCGATGTCAACATCAGTCAGCAGCACACGGGCGCCGTTTCGCGCCAGCAGGAGACTGACGGCCTCGCCGATTCCGGACCCTGCGCCTGTAACGAGTGCGATCTTGTTGGTGAGCATGCGTACCTCAGGTATCTCTCAGTGAAGCGAGGGGGCATCGCGCCTACGGGTTGAAGCCTCCGTGTGTGCGTTTGGTACACCACTGACCGGCCGTGAGGTCGGTAAGGCGACGAGTTATCTCCGGGTCGCAGGCTCTTTCTGCGCTGTGTTGGTGCGCGCGCTTGCAGACTTCGCCGATTTTCTGACTGTCCATCGTGCGTATGTCCCAGCCACGGACGTCCGGCTCAGCGTCAACGATCTCAAAATCACTTATGTCGCTCAGCCGAGCGAGCTCGGGCGTGCCATCGGATAACTTCTGAGTTTCACACTTTTGCGCCACGCAAACCATTTTTCATAATGGCGAAATCGACGTGTACATGGGGGAGCACGCGCGTGTTATCCCATGTGCCAATTGACACGGTTTCATATGCACAACGAGAGTCGTCGGGGCGTACGCAAGCCGGATGTTCGGAGAACGCAGCGCGTGCATTGCGCCATGACTGCCCGTAGCCACTAGAGAGCCCGACCACCATCACCGCCGGAGTCAGCTGTGGAGCAGATGTTTTTCAGCGATTGGAGCAGTCTGTTACGCACGCTGGTTATTGGCACTCTGGCGTACATCACGCTGGTGCTGTTCCTGCGCATCTCCGGCAAGCGCACGCTCTCCAAGCTCAACGCGTTTGATCTGATCGTCACCGTATCGCTCGGCTCCACGCTGGCCACGGTCTTGCTCAACCGCGATGTGTCGTTCGCCAATGGCGCACTGGCATTTTCCGTGCTGATCGCTCTGCAGTTCGTGGTCACGTGGTCGAGCGTCCGCGTACGTTGGGTGCGCGTGTTCGTGACCGGTAAGCCGAGCATGTTGCTCTATCGCGGCGAACTGCTAGAGAGCGCGCTGCGAACGACTCGCGTCACACGCCACGAGGTGTACGCCGCCATACGCAAATCCGGACACCTGCACTTGCGTGAGCTTGAAGCCGTGGTGCTGGAGACTGATGGATCGCTCACCGTCATGAAGCGGGGGGACGGGGACGACGCGATTGTGTTGTCGGACGATGTGGTTAGAGTTGAGCGGTAGGCTGGTTGGTGATCACTTCGCTGAACTCTGGAGGAATCCCGACAGCTGCGCACCACACGATTGCGCACCTGACCCCCTGCACCGATGTGGTTATGCCCAACGATCAAATGAGCGGTCCGTCAGCGTGAGCGGGGGAGGCGTTGTTTGAATTTCTCTTGCCGAAACGCCCGCTCCCCCTCCCTTCTTGCCGGCCTCAGCCTGGCCATCTCGGTGGAGACCGCCGTGGCGCACCTGTGGCTCGTTTCCGGGTACCCGATCGCGGCGTGGACACTCTCGGCCGTCAGCGCGATCAGTCTGCTGTGGCTCATAGGTGACTACCGGGCACTTGGGCGCGGCAGCGTGCTAGTGGACAACGGTGCGCTGCGCATTCGCGTGGGGTGGCGCGCCACCGCAGACATTCCCCTGCACGCGTTGCTGGCCGCCATGCGTCCGGCGTGGCGCGATATTCCTGAGGCTGGGCAGGACCAAGGCTACATTAATCTGATGCAACCAGCCGATCCGAATGTGCTGCTCACGTTCACCAACAGCGTGTCAATCCGACTCATGGGGATGGCCAACAAACCGGCCACACGCGTTGGCCTGACGCTCGACGCTCCGGACGATTTTGTGGACGCCGTGCAAGGTGCGCTCAGGGCCGTGCCGCCCACCTGATAACGCGCTTGCAAGGAGCGTACCCAATAGCCTCCGCACATGGCGCTCAGAATAGACGGCAACACTTGAAAGACTCGTGCGCGGCTCGGTAAATACATCGCTGGCACTGTTGTTGGTCTCCCTCTTTTCAAGACTATGATCACTCGCTCATTCAGCCTTGCTGTGCTTCTGATTGCCGTCACCGCGTGCAGTGGCGGCGATGCACCAGCTTCCGCACGCGTGGTTGTCGACACGCTGCCCAACGGCGCCGTGCGCACGATGTCATCAGCTCCGTCGGACTCCGGCAAGTGGTCGCTCGAGCTGTTGCACGAGATTCAGCCCGCCGAAGGTGAACCCGGCGAGCTGATGAAACCGAGCGACATCACCATGACTGCCGAAGGGCTGGTGCTGGTGGCCGAAGACGGTGACGCGCACGTGAAAGTGTTTGATGCGAACGGTGCGTTTGTGCGACGTATCGGACGGCGCGGCGAGGGACCGGGTGAGTTTCGAGTGGCAAAGATAGCGGCGCGTGGCGATACGCTGCTGGTGCAGGATCCGATGGCGGGTCGGGCGAGCAGCTTTCGCATCAGCGACGGCGAGTACCTGCTGTCGCGGGCCACATCGTGCTGCTACTGGGCACCGCTTGGCGTCGATGGCGCGGGACGCGCGGTAATGCCGGCCAACCACTCGCCAACGGATACGACGCGAAAGGCAGCAGCGTTTGTCCGCACCGCATTCGGGGAGGCCGCTGCCGACACCGTGTTCGTATGGCGCCGGCGTGAGCCGTCCGGGCCCGATCATCAGTGGGAACTGAGCAACGGCGATGCACTGCAGATGGTCATGTCTGTGCCACTGCAACCGCGCGATGTGCAAGTCGCCGATCCGCAGGGCGGGTTCATCACGGCGTGGACCGGAGATTATCTGCTTCGCGTGACACGCGATGGCAGTGACACGGCGGCGCTCTTCGGTCGAGTGTTTTCGCCAGCCAGTGTTAGCGGCGCAGAGAAGCAGGCGATTGTGGATGAACGGGTTGCAGGCATGATGGCAAGTTCGTTCGGGCCACCCGAGGCAGCGCTCCGCGCATCGTTTGATGCCGCGAAGATTCCCGATGTGCGTCCGCCGTTTGAAGGCTTCTCGGTGGATTTGTCGGGACGCGTGTGGGCTCTGCGTTCACTCGCTGACACGACCGCCGTCGTATTTGATCTCTTTGGTCCGAAGCGCGAATGGCTGGATGTGGTGCGCGTGCCGGCCGATGTGTGGCCGAGTGCGCAGCCGGCGGCGTGGGGAGCGGAGCGGGTGGCGGTGTCGGCGGAAGATGTCGACGGGCGGCCGGTGGTGCGGGTGTTCCGGATCGTGCGGCGGGGGGGGGAGTAAAATCAGCGCGCCCGCAGCGCCTGCGTCAGTGCACGATCAAGCGCGTTGGCGAACAACTGCTTCTCGCGCGCGCCATACGCCGCGTGTCCGCCCGTGTCCACGCCGCTGCCACGCAACCCCTCCATGAAGTTGCGCACCGAGAGCCGCTCGCCGATGCTCTCTTCCGTGTACACCTCGCCGCGCGGGTCAATCGTCGCCACACCCATGGGTACGAGGATCGCGGCGAGCGGAATGTCCTGCGTGACCGCGACATCGCCCGCCACCGCCTGCTCG
>JBBRDJ010000097.1:0-12172 GCA_038203945.1 Gemmatimonadales bacterium | reverse complement strand
CACTCAACCGAATCACATCGCCGAGCGCTGTTGCTCGTGCTCGATGGGGTAGGCATTGGCCCTGCTCCTGACACCGACGCGTATGGCGACGCCGGCAGTGACACATTGGGCAACCTCGCGCGACAGCAGGGCGGCCTCTCGCTACCTAATCTCCAGGCGCTCGGGTTGGGCTGCATTGCCCCAATTCAAGGTGTCCCGTGCGAAGCAATGCCTTCAGGCGCTTGGGGCGCCGCCTTGCCCAACTCCGCTGGCAAGGATTCCACCACCGGGCACTGGGAGTTGGCTGGCGTGCAGCTGGCGCGGGCATTTCCCACTTATCCGCACGGCTTCCCGCCCGAAGTCTTGGAGCCGTTTGTCGCCGCCACAGGCCGCGGCGTGCTCGCCAACTGTGTGGCCAGCGGCACCGCCGTGATTCAGGAGTTCGCGGAACAGCAGCGCGTCCAGGGCAAATGGATTGTGTACACGTCGGCCGATTCGGTCTTTCAGATTGCCGCGCACGAAGCGCTGATCCCACTCGCTGAGCTGTATCGCGCCTGCGAAATCGCGCGGGAGCAGCTCGTGCCGCCCCATGATGTGTCGCGCGTGATTGCGCGACCGTTTGTGGGAACCGCCGGTGCGTACTCGCGCACCGCCAATCGCCGAGATTTTTCGCTCCCGTCCCCTGAGCCCACTTTACTCGATCAACTCGCGTTGGCCGGCGTCCCTCGGCATGGGGTGGGGAAGGTGGACGACCTCTTTGCCGGTCGGAACCTCACCTCGGTGCACACGCGCGATAACGCGCATGGAGTGCGCGAGCTGCTAAACTGGTTGGAGACGGCGGGGCATGGGTTCTGCTTTGCCAACTTGGTAGATTTCGACCAACTGTACGGGCATCGGAACGATGGGCCCGGATTTGCCGACGCACTCATCGCGTTCGACGCGGTATTGCCGCGTCTGCTCGCGGCCCTTCGGGAGGACGACCTGCTTTTTATTACCGCTGACCACGGGAACGATCCAACGACACCTGGCACCGATCATTCGCGCGAGCGAGTGCCAGTGCTGGTGGTGGGGCCACGTGTGCAACCGTCTCCGCTGGGGACGCGCGACACGTTCGCTGATGTTGGGGCGACGATCGCCCATTGGTTCGGCCTCAGCTGGCGTGGACGCGGCCGGTCATTCCTCACCGAGTGTGGGTTGGCGTGAGCGATTCTTCTCAAACGCCCGCGTCGGGTTCGGCCGTGCCGGAGAGCTGGCTGATTGCCGCTGCTCGATCCGCCCAGGCCAATGCGCACGCTCCATACTCCAACTTCCGGGTCGGGGCATCGATCGAGACGGATGACGGTGTCGTGTTTGCCGGCTGCAATGTAGAGAACGCGAGCTATCCGGCTGGTTTATGCGCTGAACGTGGCGCGCTGGCGGCGGCCATTGCCTCGGGAGCGCGTTCTTTTACCCGCATTGTGATCGTCACCGACGCCGAAGCACCATCGCCGCCGTGTGGAATTTGTCGACAGGCGCTCGTGGAGTTTGCGCCCACACTGGATGTGATCAGTGTGGCTGCGCGCGGACGCATTCAACGTTGGTCGCTTGCCGATCTGCTGCCTTTTCCATTTTCGCCATCCTCGCTCGCGCATGCCTGAGCGTTTTTCGCTGGTTCGTTCCGTTCGTTGCCGGTCCAACACCCTGACTGCTCGCGCTCGACGCGCGGCGGGTGTGTTGCTGTTGGCCGCAACCGCTGTGACCACGTCGGCCTGCACGGAGGAGCTGGAGGGGGGGGGAGCATGCCCCGCACTCTGTCCGCAGGAGCAGGCGCCGTTTCTGGACACCGTACTCAACGCCATCGCGGTTGATACTACGCTGGGACCGTATCCGCTTCTTGGGCTGTCGCCAACCGTGATGCTCTCCTCACGCGGTGACACCATCCAGACCAACGTCGTGCTGCGTTTCGACATTCTGCGCGACACGTTCTTTCCCAACAATGGGACGGTGGCGCAGCCTATCACCGACATTGACTCTACGGTCCTGCGGTTGCGCGTGGACACGCTCAACTCCGTGATCAGCGGGCCGTTTGTGATCGAAGTGTACGATGTGGACACCGCACTGGCCGACACCGCAGCGGCCGTGGTGCGCTCACTCTTTCGCCCGGATCGGAAGATCAGCGAGTTGGCCATCGCTGGCCCGCTGAGTACGGACTCGCTGCGCATTCCAATTCCCAATGCGTTTGTGAGCGCGCGCATCGCTGATAGTTCGCGTGTTCGACTCGGTTTACGCATCGTATCCGGCAACAGCGTGATGTTGCGCCTTCAGGCGTTCATTTCCGGATCGGGTGATCCGCAGTTGAGCTTTGATCCAGTCACGGACACCGTTTACCGACCGCTCGATGTGGTACCCAACACCAGCCTCGAAGGCGGTGTCGATGATTTGCCACTGGAGCAATCCTACTCCGTGTACACCCTCACCGTGCGTGGCTCCGATCCGGCACCACCCAACACCATTGCCATCGGTGGCTGGCCCGCACGGCGTGCCTGGTTTCGCTTCGATGTACCGGCGCAGATTATCGATTCCAGCACCGTGGTGCGCGCGGAGCTGTTGCTCACGCAGCGGTCGTCCAATGGCACCGATCGCGGCGACAGCATCACGATACTGCCCTTGGTCAACGTGACCACGAGCGCCGTAACAGATCTGTATCTGGCGTCCGCACTCTCTGTCGACGGTCGCCTGCTTGGCCTTGAGACGCGACGCTTCGTTCCCCAAGACAGCGGCCAACGCACAATCAACATTGTCAATGCGGTGCGCAGTTGGGCCGCGCTCGACAGTACGCTCGCACGTGTGTTGTCGTTCCGGCTTGCCAATGAGGGAGCGTCGAGCGCTGAGCTGCTGTTTTACGATCTGTCCGCACCGGTCGACCTGCGTCCGCGATTGCGAATCACCTACTTACCGCGCACGGAGTTCGCTCTTCCATGATGGTGCCTGCACGACTTCATCCGGCACGCTGGTGCAGCATGGCGGCAGTCACGCTGCTGGCCATGACGGCGTCGCAAATGCACGCACAGGGCGCCTTGAGCGCGCAGGGATTCGGGTACCCGCCCGGTGGCATGAGTACGCGTGCTCTGGGCTCGGCTGGTGCCACGAGTGAGTTCGATTTGCTCTCCGCGCGCAATCCGGCGGCGCTCACCGGTCTTGTCTCAACGGTGCTCACGGTGCAGGGCGAACCGGAGTGGCGATCGCTGCGTGCGGGCAATGTGACGGAGCGATCGGTGCTGCAACGCACACCGCTGGTGGCCGCTGGATTGCGCCTCAATCGCTTTGGTTTGATGCTCTCCAGCGCAACGCTACTCGATCGCTCCTTCGTGACGGAATCAGCGGGCTCCACAACCGTCGACGGCAATGTGATCCCGACGCTTGATCGATTGGAATCACGGGGTTCCATGGGCGAACTGCGCGCGTCGCTCGGCTGGCAGTGGAAGACGCTGGGCCTGGGAGTCGCGGCGGTCGCGGTCACAGGCGAGCATGACGTTGTGCGCGCACGCAGCTTTGCGGATACGCTGGCCTTCGGCAATGTGCGGGATTCGGCACGCCTGGGCTTTCAGGGCCTAGGGGCAGCCTTTGGCGTGAACTGGCGTCCGTCTGCGGATTTGCTGGTGGGCGCCAGCTACCTGATTGGGGGGGGGCTCGACGCGCTCCGTAATGACGTCGCGGTGGCCAGCGCCTCCGTGCCCAACAGACTTGGGCTGGGTGTGTTGTACGAAGCCGGCGGCACGGTGCTGGCCGCGTCGGTGGAGCAGGTGGGATGGTCGGGAATGAATGGTCTGGGCGGCGACGCGTCCGTCGCGCAGGACGCAACCAACTGGTCGGTGGGCGCCGAGTTCGCCATAGGTACATTCCGAAGGGTCCCGGTGCTGTGGCGCGCCGGCTACTCTCAGCGTGATCTGCCATTTCTTCTGCGCGACCTGCCGGTGTCAGAGCGCGGCTTCCACGGCGGCTTGGGCATTCCATTGGCGGGTGAGTTTGCCACACTCGATTTTGCGCTCCGGAGCGCGCAGCGACGTGTCAGCGGCAATAGCGCTCAGGAAAACGCACTGGGCTTTTCGGCTGCGCTCACCATTCGCCCCTAGCAAGCTGGGGCTTTAGATTTCCGATGGTGATTACTCCTTCCGCAGCGCCCATTCCTGGTGCGACTCCCGACTGGATTCATCAGTTCGCGGAATTGTTCTCCGTAACTGCTGATTTCGCGTTTACTACAGATCTCAACGGCGTTATCCTGTGGGCCAATTCGGCGCTCACAGATTTGATCGGTGAACCACTCACCGGACAGAACGTCCTGGTGTTTCGTCCTGCGTGGGTGCGTGAGGTTCTCGAGAACGAAGCCCGTCCCACAGCCGCCCGCGTTGGCTTCTGGGTGGGAAAGACGGCGATTGCACCGCGAGGTAAAGTCGAACGACCCATTCACCAGATCCTTGTCGCACACCGCAACAGCGACGGCGAGGTAGACGGATACTCCGCGCTGCTGCGCGACCTCACCGACACCGATGGAATCGCCGAGCGCTATCGTGTGCTCACCGATACCGTTCCGGTTGGTATCTTCCATAATGACGCTGACGGTCGCTGCCTGTGGGTGAACGCGACCTACACGGCCCTCGTCGGCCGACCCGCCGAAGCAGCGCTGGGTTACGGGTGGATGCAGTCCTTAGAGCCCGAGTCACTGGAGCTGTTGGCACAGGTGCAATCGTCGATAGCGGCCAATGGCGCCTTCGGCCCGCACAACATCGAGTTCATCCGGCCCGACGGTGAGCGGCGCACGGCCAGTGTTCGTGTAGCGCCACTGCTCGCCAGCGACGGTTCTGTCGCGGGGCAAATTGGTGTGGCTGCCGACATCACACAACGACGCATCGAGCAACGCAGCCTCGAAATCGCAGAACAGCGGTTTCGCACGGTGCTCAACACCATGAATGAAGCGATCGTGCTCCAGGACGAGACGGCCGCCATCACGTTCTGGAATCCCGCCGCCGAACGCATCCTCGGACTCACCGCCGATGAGTTGCGTGGAGTCACACCGACGTCGCGCGACTGGCATGCGTTCGATGCGGACGGCCGTCCACTGCCGGATGATATGCATCCGGCGATTGTGGCCCTGCGAACGGGTGGGCCGGTTACAGGATTTGTGATGGGGATACACAAACCCAACGGTGACCGGGTGTGGCTACGCGTCAGCTCACAGCTCACCACATTGCTCGGCCGCGACGCGCAACGTGGTGTGGTCACCACATTTGTCGACATCACAGCAGAGCGCAACGCCGAGCAGGCACTGCGTCGCAGCGAACGGCAGCTGCAGGTGATCACTGCAGCGGCGCGAGACGCCATTTGCCTGCACGATTCCAATGGCGCGTATACCTGGATCAGTGAGGGAGCGGCTGAGGTACTGGGATGGCCTACGGACGTGCTGCTTGGTCGGAACCCCTACGAAATGTTTCATCCGGACGATAAAGACCGAATCCGTGAATCACATGAGGCGTTGCTGGCGGGGTCCCGCCCGCGCTCGCTCACATATCGGTATCGCCGCGCTGACGGGACATACACCTGGGTGGAAACGGAGACGGCAGTGGTGCCCGCCACCGACACGACTCCGTTGCGATTGGTGACCACGTCGCACTCGGCCGACATACGCATTGAATCGGACGCACGCAGTCAGGTCAGACAGCAGCTGCGTAGCGTGGCGCAGTTTGCCGGACGCCTGGCTCACGACTTCACCAATCTGTACACCGTGGCTCACACCCGAATGGAGATGCTGCGGGAGCGCGTTCCCGACGAGCTGCGCGACGACGTTGAAGAGGCCTTTGCGGCCATCGAGCGTGCCGCCGCACTTACGCGCGAACTGCGTGCGTTGAGCGGCAGCGATCTGCTGCAGAGCGAGCGAGTCAACGTTGGTGCACTCGTTGCTGAAATCGGCGAACAGCTTTCACGTGCGGTGCCGAAACACGTTGCCGTGGTGGTTGAGGCTCCGCCGTCGGCTGTCAACGTATTGGTCGATCCGCTGGTGTTGGCGGAGGTATTGCTCGCTGTGGTGAACAATGCCGTCTACGCCATGCCGCAGGGGGGGGAGATTCTTCTGACCGTCTCAACAACCCGTATCACGCAGGCGCACGTTGATGCGCATGGTGAAGCCGGCGTCGGTGAGTGGGCACTCTTGCGTGTGCTCGATCAGGGTGTCGGGATTCCGCACGAACGATTGGCGCAGCTCTTCGTACCAACCTTGTCGCACAAGGGGCCCGCCGTGGAAACGGGCCTGGGGCTGCCGGTCGGTCTCGCGCGCATGCGTCAAATGGGAGGCCACATCTCCGTGAGCAATCGGGTAGAAGGTGGTACTGAGGTGACCTTGTGGCTGCCCGTGGTCAGCGCTGCAGCTCGTGCGCCAACTCAGACGATACCCGCAGCGATCGCCCCGACGCTCGGCGATGACGCCGTGCGGTCAGTTCATGTGCTGTTGTTTGACGACGACGCGATGGTGCTGCGCGCGACCGACCGGCTGCTCACACGGGCTGGCTATCGGGTCACTCCTGCGGCCAGTGAAGCTGACGCGCTCAGAGCGCTCGCGGTCGGCGCTGCGCTAGGAGAACGAATCGATATCATTCTCACGGACGTCGTGATGCCCGGACTCTCCGGCCCTCAGTTCGTGGCGCGACTGCGCGAGTCGGGCGACACGCGACCCGTGGTGTACATGTCCGGCTTCACCGGCGACTCGCTGGTTGGTGCCATGCGACCAGAAGCGGGCGCCATGCTCGTCAGCAAGCCGTTCAGCGGCGCTGCCTTGCTGGACGCCCTGCAAGCCGGCTTGCGAAAGACCTCGCGAGACGCGCCGCTGCCGTCGTAACACGCTCAAAGGGGCCCGCTTATTGCCAGTGCGGCGCAATCTGGCCACAACGTTGAACCATGGCGCCGCGATCGGTTATCTTAAAGGGATGTCCAGCACACCGCGCCCCACCGTGTACATCGAGACCTACGGCTGCCAGATGAATGTCGCCGACTCCGAGCTCATGTACGGCTCGCTCGCCGCGTACGGCTACGATGCGGTCGAGGCGCCCGACGGCGCCGACGTGATTCTCGTGAACACCTGCGCCATTCGCGATCACGCTGAACAACGTGTCATCGGTCGTTTGGGCGAACTGCGCCGCTTCATGAAGCCCAATTCCATCGTGGGTGTGACCGGATGCATGGCTCAGCGACTCGGCCCCAAACTGCTCGAGAAAGCCCGGCATGTCTCGCTCGTGGTGGGACCGGACGGCTATCGCGCGCTGCCACAGCTCATTGACCAAGCGCGCAACGGCGAACGCGGCATCTTCACCACGTTTGATCTCGAAGAGCACTATGAAGACGTGATCCCGCGCCGTACCGATCCGGTCAAAGCCTGGGTACCGGTGCAACGTGGTTGTGACTACCGCTGCACGTACTGCATTGTGCCACAAACGCGCGGATCGGAACGTTCACGTCAGCTGCACGAAGTGGTGCGCGAAGTGCGTCAGGTGGTGGAAACCGGCACCAGCGAAATCGTGCTGCTTGGTCAGACCGTCAACTCATACAACGACGGCACCCACGATTTCGCCGACCTGTTGCGCGCTGTGGGCGGTATCGATGGTGTGCGACGACTGCGCTACACCAGTCCGCACCCCAACGATTTTTCTGAACGCGTGATCGCCGCGCACGCCGAAGTCAGTGCGGTGTGTGAACACGTGCATTTGCCCATGCAGAGCGGGTCCACTCGCGTGCTCAAGCGCATGTTGCGTCGCTATTCGCGCGAAGAGTTTTTGTTGTGCGTGGACCGGTTGCGCGCCGCGATTCCCAATCTGGTGGTCACCACCGACATCATCGTGGGCTTTCCGGGCGAGACTGAAGAAGACTTCAACGACACGCTCACCGCCGTAACTGCCGCCGGTTTCAGCGAAGCGTTCACCTTCAAGTTCTCACCGCGTCCGGGCACGCCGGCCACACGCTTGCCGGCCGAAGAGATGGTACCCGACGATGTCTCGGGGGAACGGTTGCAGCGACTCATTCACACCGTGCGATCGCAGTCGCGCGAACAAAACATCGCGTTGCTGGGCACGCGCGCCGAAGTATTGCTCGAGCGTGTGGCCAAAGACGGTGAACTGCTCATGGGTCGTACGCGTGACTGGAAAACGGTGCTCGTGCCGGGTGATGTATCGCTCGTGAACACGTATCATCAGGTTGAGCTGACGGGCACCACCGGTAGCACGTTTACGGGCACGTTTGTGCGTGATGAACGGCCCGTTCGTCAGGCACTGCCCATGGCGAGCTAACTTTCGCGCATCGAGTCAGCGCGCGGCCACACTGCGCTCCACTGATGTAGCGCGCAACAAAACGATCACGTACCAAACCATCGGACGGCGCATTATACGCCGTGCCGCCACTCGTCTACTTTGTCACCGCATGGTTAGTTGGTGCATCGCTGGTCGCGATGTCCTTCGCCTCTGCGCGGGCTGGCGAGACGCCTGTTTCATCGGCAACGGTACTCGTGATGTGGCTCGTCGCACTCGTTGGTCTCGGGTCGCTGCTTCGCAACCTGTCCGCTCGTGCCCGCACGGTTGCCGCGTGCGCCGTCATTGCGTCGGCGTCGGTGCTCATGGCCAACGCTGCCTGGCAGCGTGATGTGCGTTGCCTGCGCGCGTTGGGCCAGCCAGACACCGAACTGGTCTTGCGCTTGCACGACAACGCCGCACCGCGAGCGTGGTTGCGCGCCGACGCGCGCGGAGTCACGCCGCCGCTGAGCACCTGCCGAGTGGCCGCCACCGTTTCCGTGAAAGACGGTATCGCACCGGCGGGCGCATGGGTACGTGTGAGCGCTCATCGATTATCGTCGGGACGCGTCCTTCGCCTCGACGACGCCATCATCGAACCCACGGGTGCCGTGGATTGGGTGTTCGGGTGGCGCGGACGCACCGGCAACACCATCGATTCGCTTTTTGGTGAGCGTGCGCCACTCGTGCGAGCCTTGCTCGTGGCCGATCAGCACGGGATCGCCCCCGAAGTGCGCGATCGATTTGCCACGGCCGGACTGGTACATGTGTTGTCCATTTCCGGTCTGCACGTAGCCATTATCGCCGGCGCGCTGCGCACCGTGGGGGCTGCGCTCCGCATGCGACGCAGCACAGCCGAGTTGCTGGCGCTTGGGGCGGTCGGCACGTATGTCACGCTGCTCGGCTTTCCACCGCCCGCCACGCGCGCCGCTGCCATGCTTTCGGTGGTCATGCTTTCCGGCCGACTCGGTCGCCCGGTGCATCCGTGGACATCGCTGGCCATCGGCGTATGGATTCCGGCGGCTGACCCGCGGGTGGTCGCCGCACTCGGCTGGCAACTGTCGGCCAGCGGCATGGCGGCACTCGTTGGCGCACGCGCCATGTTGCGTAGGTGGCGAGTGCGTCCGCTGCTGCAGCCGTCGCGCGCACGCACAGGCGTTTGGGGTGCCACGGACGGCGCGTGGCGTCGGCTGCGCAATGCCGGCCCTCGCTTGCACGGCTGGCGACTGTTTCTGGTGCGTGAGTTGGCTGTAGGTACCGCAGCCAGTGTGATTACCGCCCCGTTGGTGGCGTGGGCGTTTGGTCGCGTCAGTCTAGTTGCACCGATTACCAACGTGGTGGCCGCTCCGGTGGTGGCGTTTCTGCAACCCACACTGTTTCTGGCACTGCTGCTGGCGCCGTTGCGTCCGGTCGCCCAGTGGGTGGCCAATGCCGCTGCGCCACCGCTGGCCGTGCTGGACTACATCGCCCGCGCCGCCAGTGATGTCCCACACGCGTCGTTGAGCGTCGCGCCCGGTCGCCTCACCGCCTTGTGCATGGGCGTGATGGTGGCCGCGTTCGTGGTGAGCACAGGTCGGCGTCGCGTTCTGCCGCCACTCTTGGTGGGCGCCACTGCGCTCGTCGTGGCCGTATGGGCCCCGGTTGCAGCACGCGGTCCGGGGCAGTTTGAAATCCACGTGATCGATGTGGGTCAGGGCGACGCCATCGCGCTGCGTACCCCACGCGGGCGCTGGGTGGTGGTAGACGCGGGGCGCACGTGGCAGGGCGGCGACGCCGGACGTCGAGCCGTGATTCCCTACATTCAACGGATTGGTGGTCCGGTGGCGCTCTTTGTACTTTCGCACCCCGATGCCGATCACGTGGGAGGCGCGCCGAGTGTGCTGGAAGCACTGCGCCCCGCGCTTTGGTGGGACCCGGGCTTTGTGCACGGTAGCGCGGTATATCGTGACGCCCTCGCAGTGGCCGAACAGCGGGGCATTACGTGGCAGCGCGTGGTTGCGGGCGACTCCCTCTCGCTCGACGGTGTCACACTCACCGTGTTGGGGCCCGACTCGGCGTGGATGGCCAACGAAGACAATCCCAACGATGCCAGTGTGGTGCTCATGGTACAACACGGTGGGGTACGCGCGCTGCTTACCGGCGACGCGGAAGTGGCGCAGGAAGCCTGGCTGGTGAAGCGCTATGGATCGGCGCTCAACGCCACCATCTTGAAGGTGGGACATCACGGCAGCAAAACCAGCTCCACCAGTGCGCTGCTCGATGCCGTGCAGCCGCAAATCGCACTCATTTCCGTGGGCGCGGGTAACACGTATGGACATCCGGCGCCTTCGGTGCTCGATGCACTGCGCACAAGGCAGGTGGACATTCTGCGCACCGATCGTGATGGTGCGATTGTGGTACGCAGTGATGGACGATCGGTACAACTGGAAACCCGACACACACAATGGACGCACGTGGTGCAGTGAAACGTCTGGCACAGGCGCTGAGGGGCCAGCCCATGGAGCTGCCACTGGCTATACTCCGTGTATATCCCATGCTCGGCCGTGCCCGCTGGCGACGCGGTGGGTTGGCACCGCGCTTGGGCGGTTGGTGCCTGGGGCGGGCAACGGTAAGCGGCATTGCCCTTGGCCGAACTGTTTTTCTGGCGCCTCACGTGCCGCTCGATCCGTGGTTGCTCTTGCACGAGTTCGCCCACGTACGACAGTTTGCTGAGGTGTCTGCGTTTCCGCTTCGTTACTTGTGGCAGTCGTTGCGTCATGGGTATCGGGCCAATCGTTTCGAGCAAGACGCCAACAACTTCGCAACGCGAGTCCTCGCCGAGCGTTCTTCTTTCAACTGAGGTTTGCCCCTGTGGTCAAGCACACCGCCACATCTGTTGTCACGATCGAGCGCTTCATTATTGAAGAAGAACGCAACTACCCCGACGCCACCGGTGAGTTGTCGGGCATTCTCTACGACATGGCGCTGGCCGGCAAGATGATTGCCAACAAAGTGCGAAGCGCCGGACTGGTGGACATTCTTGGCAGCGCGGGCGCCGAAAACATTCAGGGCGAAGTGCAGCAAAAGCTCGATGTGATCTCCAACGAGATCATCGTCAAAGCCTTTGATCACGGCGGACGCTTGTGCGCCATGGCGTCGGAGGAAGAGGCTGGCATCATCCAGATTCCCGAAGGATTCCGCTCGGGAAAGTACGTGATGTTGTTCGATCCGCTCGACGGTTCCAGCAACATCGATGTGAACGTACCCGTCGGCACCATTTTTTCCGTCTATCGCAAGATTACGCGCGGTCCGCGCGGTGAAATGGAAGACATGTTACAGCCCGGTCGTCGACAAGTTGCGGCCGGTTACATCATCTACGGCTCCAGCACGATGATGGTGTACACTACTGGTCAGGGCGCGCACGGATTTACGCTCGATCCGGCCATCGGTGAGTTTTTGCTCTCGCATCCGCACATTCGCATTCCGGCGCAGGCGCGCTACTTGTCGGTGAACGATGCGTATGAGCAGGACTGGCCCGAAGCCACCCGGGCGCTCATGCGTCGCTATCGCGGGCTCGATGGCGAGCGCAAGGCGCTCAACGTGCGCTATGTCGGTTCACTCGTGGCCGACTTCCATCGCAACCTGCTGGGTGGCGGCGTGTTCGCGTACCCCAGCAACGCCCGCTCCGTGCGCGGCAAGTTGCGCTTGTTGTACGAAGCCAATCCGCTGGCGTTCATCGCCGAACAGGCGGGCGGCATGGCCACCGACGGTTCACGTCGCATTCTCGATGTCGACCCAACCGACTTGCATCAGCGCACGCCGTTGTACATCGGCAGCAAGGATGAAGTGGAAACGGCCATGGAGTTTCTGCAGGACGTCGACAACGAGGCCCCTCGGCGGCGGCGTGAAGA
>JBBRDJ010000096.1:0-12301 GCA_038203945.1 Gemmatimonadales bacterium | reverse complement strand
CGCGCGTGGCCTTCTCGCCGGTGAGTCGCAGGAAAATGTCTTCCAGTCCGTCATCACCATTTTCAGCGCGCAACTCGTGCATCGTGCCGCACGCCACCAACAATCCGCGCTGCATGATACCAATGCGGTCGCACATCCCCTCGGCCACTTCCAGCGTGTGCGTGGACATCATCACGGTGTGCCCGTCATCAGTGTATCGCCGAAACAGCTCCTTGAGCGTGCGCGACGACTTGGGATCGAGTCCCACCATGGGTTCGTCCACCACAATCACCGCCGGCTCATGCACAAACGCGCTGGCGATGATGAGTTTCTGTCGCATGCCGTGGCTATAGCTCTCCACGAGTTCATCGCGCCACGGCTCGAGATCGAACAGCGCCAGAAACTCCTGCGCGCGATGGTCCACCGCTTTGCCCTGCGCCCCGTACAGACCCGCCGCAAATCGTAAAAACTCAATGCCGGTGAGCTTTTCATAAATGAATGGCCGATCGGGAATAAATCCGAGCGATCGTTTGGCGCCCAGCGGATTTGTGAGCAGATCCACGCCTGCAATGCGGACTGAGCCGCTGGTCGGGCGCAGGATACCGGCGATCATGCGCATGGTGGTTGTCTTTCCGGCGCCGTTTGGACCGAGGAATCCGAACAGTTCACCAGCGGGCACTACGAGGTCGAGGCGATCAACGGCGGTAAACCGGCCGTAGTGCTTCGTGAGGGCGGAGAGTTCAATCATCGCTTACACGACGATTGAGGGACCACTAGGGGTCACGGGTAGCGCCCGGTCTGTGACAGCACGGCGCGCCGCGGAAACGAGAGCACCGCTCAGCAGGACGATGCCAAGCGCGAACGTACCGCGGACGCCCTTCCCGACCGCGAACTACTCCGCCGTCTCCTCTCGCACCCAGGTCAGGTAGCCCTCCAGGCCGGCATCCGACGGGAACACGAGCAACTCCGGGACGTCGTACGGATGATGCACCGCGAAGGTATCGCCAATGGCTTCCAGGCGTGACGCGACGGTCTTGAGCAGCACCACCACTTCGGTTTCATCGGCGATCTCATCTTCCCAGCGGTACAGCGAGCGCGCGCCGGGCAAGAGCGTACCGCAGGCGATCAGGTGCGCGTCGAGCAAGGCGCGCACCAGCTGTTCGGCATCGTCGGCGGTGGCCACCGTGGTGATGGCGAGCACGACATCGTCGGGATCAATGGGCCGAGGCATACCCACACGTTACTCCCCGGAGCCCGGATGCGCGAGCGGGGCAGCCACGAATGGCCAGTCCCGACTGGGCTCCACCTGCACACGCCTGGTCGCTCCGGAGGACTTTGGAACCGCGCTGGCACACGCGGTCTTGTCTGAACACGCGGTACTTCGATTACTTACGAGACTATGCCAGAAACTGCGCTCGTTGTTCGCGGCGCCCGCGAACACAATCTCCGCAACATCGACGTCACAATTCCGCGTGACAAGCTCACGGTCATTACCGGGCTCTCAGGCTCCGGCAAGTCGTCGCTCGCGTTCGACACGATCTACGCCGAAGGACAGCGGCGCTACGTCGAATCCCTGTCGGCGTATGCGCGGCAGTTTCTGGGGCTCATGGAAAAGCCCGACGTCGACGCCATTGAGGGGCTCTCGCCGGCGATTTCCATTGAACAGAAGTCGGCCGGTCACAATCCGCGTTCAACGGTTGGCACGGTCACCGAAATTTACGACTATCTCCGTTTGCTCTACGCGCGTGCCGGCACGCCGCACTGTCCCAACTGTGGACGTTCGGTGCAGCGCCAAAGTCCGGCGCAGATTGCCGAACAGGTTTTGCTGTGGCCCGAAGACACGCGCATCGAGATTCGCGCCCCGCTGGTACAGGGACGCAAAGGTGAGTTTCGTGATCTGTTTGAATCGGCGCGCAAGCAAGGGTTTGTACGTGCCGTGGTAGACGGTGCACTTATTGAACTGGCCGATCCGCCCAAGCTCAGCAAGCGCACCAATCACTCCATTTCGGTGGTGGTTGATCGACTCGTCGTGCGCGCGGAAGATCGTGGACGTCTCACCGATTCACTGGAGACGGCGTTGCGTCTGGCCGACGGACTGGTGGAAGTGGTGCGCTACGACGGCCAGGAACCACAGGCGTCGCTCTTTTCCGAGCGTCAGGGCTGTCCGGAATGTGGGATCTCGTTGCCTGAACTCGAGCCGCGCCACTTTTCGTTCAACTCACCCTTTGGTGCGTGTGAAACGTGCAGTGGACTGGGTACCACGCGCACCGTGAGCGAAGATCTCGTCCTCGGCGATCCGCGCATCAGCATTCTGGAAGGTGTCGTACTGCCATGGGGGGAGCCGGATGGTTTTCTGCGTCGGTCCATTCTGCCGGGGCTCGCTCGGCAAATCGGTTTTGATCTCAAGGCACCGTGGGGACAACTCACGGACACCGTGCGCCGACAGCTGCTGTTTGGCCTGCAGGCAACCGAATCGGCTGACGCAATGCGCACACCGGCCAAACGTTCGGCGATCAAACGCTCATCGGGTGCGTTGGCAAAACCAACCACTGCCGCAGCCGATGTGGCGGTGTGGGACGGCATCGTTGCCAACGTGCAGCGTCGCCATGACGAAACAAGTTCGGACGCCATTCGCCTTGAGCTCGAGAGCTACATGGTGGCCGGCGCGTGTCCCACGTGCGAGGGTAAGCGACTGCGCGCCGAGTCGCTCGCGGTAACCATGCACAATCGGAACATCGGTGAGCTTGTTGAGCTGTCGGTGGTTGATGCGTTGGCGTTTCTTGACACGGTGCCGGTGCGCACGTCCAACAAGCCGGGCCTTGATCCGGGTATTGCCGGACCGATTCTCAAGGAAGTGCGCGACAGATTGCGCTTTCTGGTCGATGTGGGGCTTGACTATCTCACGCTTAATCGCAGTGCGGAGTCATTGTCGGGTGGCGAAGCGCAACGTATCAGACTGGCCACACAAATCGGCTCGCGTCTGGTCGGGGTGTTGTACATTCTCGACGAACCGAGCATCGGGTTGCATCAGCGCGACAATGATCGCTTGCTCAAAACGCTCATGCAGCTGCGCGATCTGGGCAACACGGTGATTGTGGTTGAACACGACGAAGAAACGATTCGTGAAGCCGACTACGTGATCGATCTGGGACCGGGAGCGGGCAAGCATGGTGGTGAAGTGATTGCCGCTGGCACGGTGGACGATATCAAACGTGCACCACGCTCTGTGACCGGGCAGTATTTGAGCGGTGCGCGCGCAGTGCCGGTTCCGCAGCAGCGACGTGCTCCAGACGCAGACCGAATGCTACGAGTGGAAGGGGCGCGTGAGCATAACCTCAACGATGTGACCGCCGAGTTTCCACTCGGGTTGTTTGTGGCCGTGACTGGTGTGTCGGGCTCGGGCAAGTCCACGCTTGTGACCGATATCCTGCAGCGTACGTTGTCGCGCCACTTTTTTCGTGCGCGCGTCATTCCCGGTGTGCATGATCGCATCAGCGGCATTGAACATCTCGACAAGATCATTGACATTGATCAGAGTCCGATCGGTCGCACACCGCGCTCCAATCCGGCCACGTACACGGGCGTATTTACGCCGGTGCGTGAACTGTTCGCGGAGTTGCCGGAAGCGAAAATTCGTGGCTATGGTCCGGGACGGTTTTCGTTCAACGTCAAGGGCGGACGTTGCGAGGCCTGTCAGGGAGACGGACTGGTCAAAATCGAGATGCATTTCTTGCCCGACGTGTTTGTGTCGTGCGACGTGTGCAAGGGCAAACGCTTCAATCGCGAGACACTCGAAGTGCGCTTTCGTGGTCTGTCCATTGCCGACGTGCTCGATCTCACGGTCGAAGATGCCTGCACGGTGTTTGAGAATCAGCCGCGCATCGCACAGCGTCTCATCACCTTGCGTGACGTCGGACTGGGCTACATCCATTTGGGGCAGAGTGCTACCACGCTGTCCGGTGGTGAAGCGCAACGGGTAAAGCTGGCCACCGAACTTGCCAAGCGCGATACCGGGCGCACCCTGTACATCCTTGATGAGCCCACCACCGGTCTGCACTTCGAAGATGTGCGCGTACTGCTTGAAGTGCTGCACAAACTGGTGGATCGCGGTAATACGGTGCTGGTGATCGAGCACAATCTCGATGTCATCAAAACGGCCGACTGGATTGTGGATCTCGGGCCTGAAGGCGGCGTGCGTGGCGGCACGATCGTGGCCACCGGCACGCCGGAACAGGTCGCCGCGACTCCCGGCAGCTTTACCGGTGCGTATCTCGGCAGTATGCTCTAACCACTGGCGCCCAACGACACGGCGAGACTGATTACAACATGGTCTCTCTTCTCGATATTATCGGTCCCGTAATGGTTGGACCGAGCTCCAGCCACACGGCTGGCGCTTGCCGCCTGGGGCTGCTCGCTCGCTGTCTGGTGGGCGACACACCGGAACGTGCCTTGCTGGAGCTGCACGGATCCTTTGCGCGCACCGGCGAAGGCCACGGAACCGACAAGGCGCTCGCGGGCGGACTCATGGGCTTTCGCCCCGACGATGAACGGCTGCGCACCGCGCTCGATATCATGGAGCAGGAAGGACTTGATTATCGATTCGAAAAAACCACGCTCGACGATGACGCGCATCCCAACAGTGTGCGTATCACCGTGGAACGCGGTGATCGCAAATCGGTGATGGTGGGAGCATCGCTCGGCGCTGGTCGCGTACTGGTTACGGAGATCGACGGCTACGCAGTCAGCGTCACCGGCAATTTTCACACCATCGTGCTGGTGGCCGGCGATGTCAAAGGCTCCGTCGCACGCATCGCCACAATACTGAGCGACGGCGAACTCAACATCGCCACGCTCAAACTTTCGCGTAAAGAACGTGGCGGTGATGCATTCATGGTCATTGAAGTGGACGAACAGCCGTCGGAAGCGGTGCGTGACGCCATTCGCGGATTGTCGTGGGTGAAGTGGGCGTTCCGCCTCGACAAGGTGAGTGCCTGATGTACAGAAGTCTGGCCGAAGCCATCGCCGATGCCGAAGCGCAGGGCATTACGCTCTCACGTCTCGCGCTCGAAACAGAAGCGCGCGATCAGGGCCGCCCGGTGTCGGAAATCCGTGACGCGCTGCGACGGGCGTTGCACGTGATGAACGGCGCCGTTGAGCGTGGCATGAAAGGCGATCTGTTCTCATCGTCTGGCCTGGTTGGCGGCGACGCGGCCAAGTTGCGCACTGGACCGCCGGGCCCGTTGGCCGGCACACCGTTTCGCGACGTACTGGCGCGTGCGCTGGCCGTGCAGGAAGTGAACGCGGCCATGGGCGTGATTGTGGCCGCACCCACCGCCGGCGGTGCCGGTGTGCTGCCGGCCGTGCTCACGGGTCTCGCGGCCGCGCGCAACATCAGCGAAGACGATGTCATTGACGCACTGGCCACAGCCGGTTTGATCGGTGCCGTGGTAGCTGAACGCGCGTCGCTCTCCGGCGCTGAAGGTGGATGTCAGGCCGAAACGGGTGCGGCCGCTGGTATGGCCGCTGGTGCCGCCACCGAAATGCTCGGCGGAACGCCGGCGCAGGTTGGACACGCCACGGCGCTCGCGCAGCAGGGCACCCTTGGCCTCGTGTGCGATCCACTCGGCGGATTGGTGGAACTACCGTGCGTGTTTCGCAATGCGACGGGTGCGGCCATTGCGCTGGCCGCCATTGAGATGGCACTGGCCGGCGTGACATTTGCGATTCCGGCCGACGAGGTGATTGATACCATGGGTGAAATCGGGCGCAACATGGATGTGCGGTACCGCGAGACTGCCGGGGGGGGGCTCGCGGCTACGCCCACAGGACGCAGACTGGCCAAGGAACGCTTGGTCGAAATCAAGCGCCGGTCGTAGCGCGCGTGCGCGTACTGTCGTGTGTCCTGGCGTCTGTGTTGTTCACGAATTGCGCAGCCGAGAGCCGCTCCGCAGCAAACGATGTGTCGGCTGACTCCGTCGAGATGAGTTTTGTTGCCGAACTCACCGACATCTCAGTGCTCGGCGCATTCACACACAAAGATCTGAGTGAATCGTCGTCGGCGGTGCCCAGTCGCACTGAACCTGGGGTATTCTGGACACACAACGATGCCGGCGGCGACGAGCGCCTGTTTGCCTTTGACAGTACCGGTCGCGATCTCGGACGCGTTCGGATAATCGGGGCCAAAAATCGCGACTGGGAAGCCATGGCCAGTGGTCGCTGTCCGGAAGGCGCGTGCCTGTACGTTGGCGACGTAGGCGACAATCTCGCCGAACAGCAGTTCGTCACGGTGTATCGCATCAAGGAACCCACAGCGCCCGGTAGCGGCAAACCAACCGAGGTGCCCGCGGCTGCCGCGCTGCGCTTTCGCTATCCTGACGGCGCGCATGATGTGGAGTCGATGTGGGTAGACGCGGATACAGCGATCTGGCTGGCCACCAAGCGCCGATTGCGCGATGCCAGCGGTCGCGACCGACCGTCGCTGGTGTTTCGCCTACCCGCGTCGGCCTGGAGGGCCTCCAATGTGGCGACCGCCGAACTGGCCGATTCACTCCCCCTGGTGCCCACCAATCGTGAAGCCACCATGATCACCGACGCCGCGCTCTCGAATCCATTTGCAGACGGTGACGGCGCCGCGCTGCTGGCCGTGCGGACGTACGGTGCGCTGTACATTTTCGAGGTATCGCGCTCGGGACGCCCGGGGCAGGTGCGCGCGCGCTGTTCGCTCGCGCCACTGCGCGAACCACAGGGCGAAGCCGTGGCCTGGCTGCCCGACGGACGAGTACTGCTGGGCTCGGAGAAACGTGGGGCCAAGCTGTTTGCCGCGCGCTGCGAATGAGACAAAACACGGGCGATCGCTTTCACCATTGTGTTCGTGAGTAGCCGATCCTGTGCTTTGGCGATAAGCTTGGAGCAACGACGAAACTTCCCAAGGCACTTCGTGCGTAGTGCCTGCTCGACCCTACCTGAGAGGAAGGCATGATCACCCGAGAAGATGTCGAGTCATTTCTCGACCGCATGACCGCTGAAGGCGCAACGCACGCAGAGCTCGAACCGGGGCTGTGGACCGTCCGACCGGCCGGTGCCCTGGAGTTTGATGTCGTCGTGAGTTACTCGCCACCCGTAATGTTGCTGCGCGTGAAAGTCATGCCGCTGCCCACCGACGCGGCCGAAGTCGCCGCGCTCAGTCGGCGACTGCTTGAACTCAACGCCACCGATCTGCTGCACGGCTCGTATGGCATTGATGGCGATGCGGTGGTGCTTACCGAAGCGCTCGAGCTGTCACATCTCGATTACGACGAGTTCCTCGCGTCGTACGAAAGCATGACTCTGTCGCTGGCTTCGCACATGCGCGAGCTGGCTTCCTTCCGCGAGGGACGCTGACCGATGGGACTCTTCGATCGACTTTCGAGCCTGATCAAGTCGAACCTCAATGATCTGATCTCTTCCGCCGAAGATCCGGAGAAGATGCTCAACCAGATCATCGTGGACATGCGCAACCAGCTCGCCAAGGCCAAGCAGCAGGTAGCCGCGGCAATCGCCGACGAAAAGCGACTCAAGGATCAGGCGGACAGCGAGTTCAAGCTCTCCGATGACTGGGAGCGTCGCGCCATGATGGCCGTCCAGCAGGGACGCGATGATCTGGCCAAGCAGGCACTCATGCGTCAGCAGGAACATCTCGAGCACGCGCAGTCGCTGGCGATGACCTGGGAAACGCACCGGCATGAAACCGAAGCGCTCAAGCAGTCGCTGCGCGATCTCAACGACAAGATCGAAGAGGCCAAGCGCAAGAAAAATCTGCTGCTGGCACGGCAGCGTCGCGCCGAAGCGCAGCAGCGCATTTCGCAGACGATGTCGGGCCTGTCGGACAAGTCCGCCTTCGAAGCGTTCAATCGCATGGAAGAGAAGATCTCGCAAAACGAACGGCAGCTCACTGCCGCGCGCGAAATCGAGGAAGAGTTCACGGGCGACAAGCTCAGCTCCGAGTTCAAGCAACTTGAGCGGCACGCGGGCGGTGCCAGCGCCGACCTGCAGCTCTCGGCGCTCAAGGAGCGCATGGGTAAACTTTCGGCTGGTTCGTCGGCTCCAGCCAAGCAGCTGCCGGCCGGTGCCAAGGAGGAGAAAGACGCCTCCGCAGCCCCGCCCACTGCCAAGTCCGTGGGCGAAGCGGAGCTGATTGCTGAAATCGAGGGGTTGCGCGCAGGAGGCCCGCGTAACTGACTTATGGCTTCCCCAGTCTGACGTCCCTCCGCTGCCCGGTATGTCCCGCCCGCGACGATTCCTGATTTTAGCCGAAGGAAGCTTCGGTCCGCTGTCTTCAAAAACGGCCAACGCCTGCATCCGGTACGCACCGCGCGACGTCGCGGTCGTACTGGATAGCGCCGCCGCCGGTCGCACCGCACACGATGTGCTGGGCTTCGGAGGCGAGATACCGGTCGTGGGTTCGTTCGAGGAGGCGATGCGGCACAGTCCCACCGCGCTGCTCATCGGCATTGCTCCAACGGGCGGTCAGTTTCCGACGGAGTGGCGGGAGCTGATCGTGCGCGCGCTCGCCGCCGGACTCGATGTCTGGAACGGCTTGCACACGATGCTTGGTGACGACCCGGAGTTCGCGGAGTGTGCCAGGCAAACCGGCGCCACCATCCGCGATTTGCGACGCGCTCCGGCCGATCTCGATGTGTCGTACGGCCGAGTGCGCGAGATCGATGCTACAGTCATTCTCACCGTGGGCAGCGATTGCAACATCGGCAAGATGACCACGCAGTTACAGTTGCGGGACGCCGTGCGACAGCGCGGCCATCGCGTGGCCTTTGCCGCAACCGGACAGACGGGAATCCTCATTGAAGGACGCGGCATTGCCGTGGACGCCGTCATTGCCGACTTCATTGCCGGCGCCGCCGAACGCCTTACCATCGAAGCCGCAGCCGACGCGGATATCGTGCTCGTGGAAGGACAGGGCTCCCTCGTGCATCCGGCCTACTCGGGCGTCACGTTGGGCCTCATGCACGGCTCCTTGCCGCACGCGATGATTCTGTGCGCGCAGCCCAGTCGCACCACGGTGAATCGCAATCCGTGGGTGCCGATTCCGTCGCTCAGCGAACTCATTCGGTTGCACGAACAGCTGGCCGAACCGCTGCGCCCGGCGCCAGTGGTGGGCGTGGCGCTCAACACGTTTGATCTGTCAGACATTGAAGCGCGTGAAGCCATTGAGCGGGCCAGCGCCGAAACGGGTTTGCCGGTTACGGATCCAGTCCGCTTCAAGCCCGATCCGCTGGCTGAGGCGCTGGATGCATTCCACCGCGAACGATTGGACGCACTGGCGGCGATTCGATAGCGCACGCACTGTTTTGGTGACGCTCCAAGCGGGGCGCGATGCTAACGTGTGCCCATGCCCGCAACGAGTCTCCATTCATCCGCGCTTTGGCGCGTCGCGCTCCCGCCCATGCAAGTCAACGCGGGCGCAGGTGGCGCCATGCTCACCATTACACTGCTGCGCGAATGCGAGCTGGCGCTCGAACCAGCGAGCGTGGTGGTGTTGCACGATCCGGTCGGGCTTACCGGAGACCGGGTGCTGGCGCACGTGTACCGCGCCGCCGCACAACGCATTTCGGAATCGGCCACCGAGGCCCTGCCAGCCGGTTCGGCGCTGCAGTGGCTGGTGGTGCGTCCGCCCCTCTCCCGCGTCTGGGATGACCTGGACACACTCGGCAGACGAGCCTGGCGATCACGTACCTGGTATGAACGGGCCGACAGGCCGCGCACCGCGCCGGTCTTCCCCGCAGCGCCGCCTTCGACACGTGATCACATGCCGCGCGTGGCGGAAACGCCACAGCCAACATCGGCGGCGCGTGATCGCAGTGCCGCTCACCCAGCCGTGAGTGCTACTTCCACGCCAAACGTCAATTCTACAACCACAGTCACACATCCCTCGCCGCTCGCCCTGCTGCTCATTAGCGAGGCCGATCAACCGAGCGCCATTTCATCGCTCGCCGCCGCGCGGCTGCTCGCACGCGCGCTGCGACGACAGTGGGCGGTGCTCGCCACAACCCGCGAAGGGCCGCTCCGCCTCGCACCGGCTGGTTCACACCCGCAGCAACGCCCCTGGGTCTCGCACCTCGTTTGTCAGGGCGGTGTCCTGCGTCCTGTAGCGCCAAGCTAGATTAGCACAGCGTTCGATACACTCGTAGACAACTTTCTTCAGCAACTCTCGCTCGTCTGCCATGACCGCGTTCCGCCTGTACAATACGCTCACTCGACGTGTGGAGCCGTTCGCGCCCGCCGATGGTCACACGGTGCGCATGTACGCCTGCGGGCCCACTGTCTACAATCCGGCGCACCTCGGCAACTTCCGCACCTTTTTGTTCGAAGATCTCATGCGGCGCACGTTCCGTCTGTACGGGTGGGACGTGCTGCAAGTCATGAATCTCACCGATGTAGACGACAAGATCATTCGCAAAGCGGCAGCGAACGGGCAAACCATCACGCAGGTCACTGAGCCGTTTACCGAGCTGTTTCACCAGGACCGGCGCTATTTGCGAATCCAGGATGCAGAGGTGTATCCCAAAGCCACGGAACACATCCCGGAAATGATCGCGCTGGTGCAAACGCTTGTAGACAATGGCACCGCGTACGTGGCCGACGATGGATCGGTGTATTTCGCCATTGATCGCTTCGCCAACTACGGCAAACTGTCGCAGCTCGATACGCGCGAGATCAAAGCCGGTGCACGCGTGGCGCAAGACGAATACGCTAAGGAAAACGCGCAGGACTTTGCGCTCTGGAAGGCCGCCAAGGGCGAAGACGAATCAACCGGCGCCGCATGGGAATCCCCGTGGGGGCGCGGTCGCCCAGGCTGGCATCTGGAGTGCTCCGCGATGGCCATGAAATACCTCGGCGACACATTCGATCTGCACGCCGGTGGTATCGATCTCATTTTCCCGCATCACGAAGACGAAATCGCGCAGTCCGAAGCCGCTACCGGCAAACCGTTTGCGCGCTGCTGGTGCCACGGTGAGTTTCTGCTCACCGACGGCGCCAAAATGGCCAAGCGCGTGGGCAACGTCGCCACCGTTGTGGATCTGCGAGAGCAGGGCATCGATGGCGCAGTGTATCGTCACTTTATTTTTAACGCGCATTATCGCAAACAGCTCAATCTGGGCGACGACTCACTCAAGCAATCGCAGGCCGCCGTGCGTCGCATTGGTACCTTCGCGCGACGATTGCACGAAGCACAAGGCGGAACCCCTGAACTTGCGCAGGCTGCCGTGCGCGCCGAAGCGGAGTTTCGTGACGCGCTGTTCGATGACCTCAATGCACCCGAGGCATTGGCCGCACTGTTCACGTTCATCTCCGACGCCAACCGCGAACTCGATCGCCATGGCACCGACAGTGCCGCGTTACACGCAGCTCGTCGGGTGTTCGCCGTAATCGACGGCGTGCTCGACCTCGTGCCTGCGGCCACCGAAACGGACGCCGAACTCACCCTTTGGGTTGAAGAGCGCATCGCGTCACGCAAAGCCGCGCGCGCCTCGCGCGACTTCGCCTCCGCCGACGCCATTCGCCACGAACTCGTAGCCCGCGGCATCGAAATCGAGGACACCGCTCAGGGTACCATCTGGCGCGCTGGCTAGCGTTGGTGCTGGGGGGAGTGGGCCATCTCCCGCGGCGCGGCTCAATGGCTGCGCCAACAGCCGCATCGCGCGCGGTGGCTCGCTCCTGCGCGCGTAGGGCAGGTGGTGCCAGCAGGTACCGGCCTCGCTCCGGCGCCCCCACGCACCAATTCCCGATCCGGCGAGCTCACTTCGGAAGCCCGCGCGAGCAACCGTCGCGAATCGCCCCCCCGCGCCGCTTGATTTTGAGGGGCCACTGCGGTTAACCTCACAGTCTTGCCCGGATCGTGCGGGTTGGCGAGTGCCAAGAGTGCTGACGTAGCTCAATTGGCAGAGCACCTGATTTGTAATCAGGCGGTTACCGGTTCGATTCCGGTCGTCAGCTTGTTGTAAGGTTGTGCGATGTACGCCGACCAGGCGTGCTCCGGTGGGGTACTCAAGTGGCCAACGAGATCAGACTGTAAATCTGACGGCGCAAGCCTTCGAAGGTTCGAATCCTTCCCCCACCATTGTGCTCGCGCAGTTGGCGAGTTGTCCGACCAGCGCGAGGTGCGCTGCAGCTCTGAAACTGGTTGCGGCAGGTAAAAAGAGTGCGCGGGAGTAGCTCAGTTGGTAGAGCGCTAGCCTTCCAAGCTTGATGTCGCGGGTTCGAGTCCCGTCTCCCGCTCTTAGTAAGTGCAGAACCAGTATAGACTTACGAGGCGGCTGTATCCACT
>JBBRDJ010000095.1:0-12423 GCA_038203945.1 Gemmatimonadales bacterium | reverse complement strand
TTGGCGAACGCAGGGTAGCACCCACCTTTTGCTGAGGTTGCTCGCATGACGTCTCCGCTTTCCCGTCGAGCCTGGCTCCGTACTACATCATTGGGCGTGGGGGCTGGGCTGCTGGTGCCGTCGGCGCTACCGGCCCTTGGCCGAGGTGCCTTTCCCGATGCCAATGATCTTGGTGCATACGCCACACACGTCGCGGCCGAGCGTGCCGCCGCCGGCGCTGTGCGTCTCCAGTCCAATGAGAATCCGTATGGAATGTCGCCACGAGCCAAACAGGCGATGCTTGACGCGTGGGACGAACACAATAAATACGGCAGTCCGGCCATCGCGCTGTTGAAGGAGACCTACGCGGCGCACGTTGGCGTACCGGCCGAATGCGTCATGGTGACGCAGGGCTCCCGTGAAGTGATCTGTACTGCCGCGTTGGCTTTTGGTATCGACGGCCAGGAGCTGATCGCGGCCGATCCAACTTTTGAGGCCATGGCGGAATACGGTGGGCATATGGGCCGCACTGTGCACAAGGTACCGCTGGATGCCGCGCACGGTCATGACCTCGAGGCCATGAATACACGTGTGAGTACGAAGACAGGTTTGGTGTTCGTGTGCAATCCCAACAATCCCACTGGCGCGCTCATGCCGGACGTATCGCTGCGTGACTTTGTGGTGAGCAATGCGCAACGTACGACAGTACTTGTTGATGAGGCGTATCACGAGTACGTCACCGAGTCGTCGTATCACACCATGATTGATCTGGTGCTGCAGGGCCGGAACGTGATTGTGTTGCGTACCGCGTCCAAGATTCACGGACTGGCCGGCTGTCGCATTGGCTTTGCGATTGCCCGTCCGGATATTATTGCTCGGCTGCAGGGCTTCACCACCGGTGTGCCCAATGCACTCAGTGCGCGAGCGGCCATCGCAGCCGTCAACGATCGTGAATGGCCGCGTTTTTGTGTGCAGCAAAATACCGAAGCACGCGAGATTCTGCGCGTGGCGATTGCGAACACGGGGTGTCCGCAAACACCTTCGCAGACGAACTTCATCTTTTTTGACGCGCGCCAGCCAGCCAGCGATGTGCGTACCAGGCTGGAGGCGCGCGGATACCTTGTGGGGCGCACGTTCCCGCCGTACAACACGTGGGTGCGTGTGAGCGTTGGCACTCCCGAGGAGATGCGTGCTTTCGCAAAGGTGCTTCCAGAGGCGCTTGACTGACGCGTTGCCGTGCGGTAGCGAGCCCTGTCGCGTGTCGGGGCGGGTTTGAAGTTGCTTCGACGGGGCTGGCACTCTAACATCCTGATGTCGCGCCCATGGTGGCGCTCTTCGCACCTTGTCCGGCAGGAGGCTGGTCATGTCATTCGGTGACTTCCTGAGAAAGCAATTCGTTGACGTCATTCACTGGACGGAGGACGGTGCAGGCGTGTTGATGGAGCGCTTTCCCATGCGCGACATGGAGATTCAGAACGGCGCCTCGCTCACGGTGCGTGAATCGCAGATGGCGCTGTTCGTGAACGAAGGCAAAGCCGCTGACGCGTTCGCACCCGGCTTGTACAAGCTCAACACCAACACGCTTCCACTGCTCACCAATCTCAAGAACTGGGACAAGCTTTTTCAATCGCCGTTCAAGAGCGATTTGTATTTCTTCTCCACGCGACTGCAAACCAATCAGCGCTGGGGAACGCAGCAGCCGATCACGATTCGTGACAAGGAGTTTGGCGCCGTCAGGCTGCGCGGCTTTGGCGTGTACAGCTACCGGTTGGTGAATCCGCTGACGTTTCACACCAATGTGGCAGGTACGCAGGCGCAGTACGAAGCGAGTGAGTTGGAACCGCAGTTGCGCAATGCGGTGATTACGTCGTTCACCACGGCGTTCGCCAAGTCCAATGTCTCGTTCCTTGACATGGCCGCCAACCAGGCGGCGCTGGCCACGCTCATTGCGGCCGAGTTGGCGCCGCAGTTTGCCGCGTATGGGTTGGAGCTGTCCACGTTTACCGTAGAGAACCTGTCGCTGCCCGACGAACTGCAGAAGCGTCTGGACGAGCGCATTTCCATGAACATGGTGGGCGATCTGCGGCAGTACGCGCAGTATCAGGCTGCACAGTCGATTCCCATTGCGGCGGCGAACGAGGGCGGACTGGCTGGTATGGGCGTCGGGCTCGGAGCCGGTGTCGGAATTGGTGGTATGATGGCCGACGCGTTTCGCGGCGCGGCGGCACCCGTGCAGCCACCGGCGTCGGGCACGCCGGCTGATGGCGCGGCGGCCGCTCCCGCGGCAGTCACCGGTGAGTCGAAGTTCTGCATTCATTGCGGCAAGTCGATTCCTGCGGTGTCCAAGTTTTGTAATATCTGTGGTGGCGCGCAGTCGTGAACGATGCTCGGCGTCTCCTCATGCTGCTGTTCAATGGCGCATCATCCTGATCGCATTCGCGCGCAGCTCACACACGTGCCGGGGCGATTGCGATGATGGGACGTGAGATCATGGTGGAAGCGTACGGCTGCAACGCCGAACGCCTCACCAGTATTGCGCACCTGAGCACCCTCTTTACCATCATCGTGCGCGAGCTGTCGTTGCATCCAATTGGTGAAACGCAGTGGCATCAGTTCCCCGAGCCCGGGGGGATAACGGGCCTGTGCATGCTGGCCGAATCGCACCTCACACTGCACACGTTTCCCGAATACGCCTCGGCGTGTCTCAACTTGTTCTGTTGCACACCTCGTGCAGACTGGGCGTGGGCCGAACGGCTTGAAACTTTGCTCGGTGCGTCACACGTGACCGTGCGCTCTACGTTGCGTCCCTATGCGCAGCTGGGACCGCAGTTGGAACCGCAGTTGGAACCGCAGTTGGGACCGCAGTTGGAACCGCAGTTGGAACCGCAGTTGGAACCGCAGTTGGAACCGCAGCTGGAACCGCAGTTGGAACCGCAGTTGGAACCGCAGTTGGAACCGCAGCTGGAACCGCAGCTGGAACCGCAGCTGGAACCGCAGCTGGAACCGCAGCAGCAGTTGCACCCGCAGTCGCACGCCCTCACGCATCCGCAACCCGCAGCCGATTCCGCGGCAGCCATTGCGTCGACGTTCGAAGCTGCCATCCGCGAGCGATGATGGAGGCCGCTCCGCACGGCACGTCCTGTCCCAACTGCGGTGCACCGATTCGCTTTCGCTGGGCGCAGGCGGTACAGACCACGTGCGACTTCTGTAAATCGATTCTTGTACGACGCGACCTCGATCTCGAGAAGATTGGGCAACAGGCGGAGTTTCCGGTTACTGGTTCGCCGGTTCAACTCGGGATGGAAGGCAGGTGGCGTAACACGACGTTTCTCGTAGTGGGACGGCTCTCGTATGCGTGGGCGCGCGGACGATGGAACGAGTGGTACTGCCGTCTGAATGACGGGAGCAGCGCGTGGCTTTCGGATGCGCAGCTCGAATACGCGATGACGCGTGAAGTCGCGCCGGGGCGTGTGTTGCCGCATCCGGCCACACTCACCGTTGGTGACACGTTGGACACACCGCACAACCGCTACGTAGTGACCAACCTGACACAAGCGGAATACATCGGGACGGAGGGCGAGCTGCCGTTTACCACGGGTGATCGTGAACTGTGCTGGTTTGCCGATCTCACCTCCGATGACGGCGTCTTTGCCACACTCGATGGCAGTGCCTCACCACCGCTGCTTTTTGAAGGGGAGTATCTGTCGTGGCGTGAGATGGCGCCCTCCGGTTTCCGGGAGTTCGCCGGATGGTGACGGCCGCTTCGCTTTCGTGTCCCAACTGTGGTGCTGGCATCACGCTGCACGCCGAGGGCTGGGCGGTAACCGTGGCGTGTGCGACCTGTGGTTCGGTGCTCGACGCACTCGACCCGAACCTGCAAGTGTTGCAGGAGCACTCAAGGCGCGTGCTGTTCAAGCCGAGCATTCCGCTGGGCACGCGCGGGAAGGTGCGTGGTGTGGCGTATGAGGTGATTGGCTGTCAACGTGTGACGATCACCGTTGAAGACATCGACTACTCCTGGACCGAGTATGTGTGTTTCAATCCGTATCAGGGGTTTCTCTATCTGTCCGAGTACGAAGGCCATTGGAATGTGATCGAGAAGCTCCGTCGTGCTCCAGCGGAGCATGTCAAGGGAGCTCGTGCCGCGGTCATCGTGGACGATCGTACGTATCATCACTTTCAGACGGCCAGCGCGCGCACGTCATTTGCGCTCGGCGAGTTCCCGTGGGAGCTCCGGGTAGGCGACGTGGTGCAGTCGCGCGACTTTGTCTCACCGCCATTTCTCCTGAGCGCGGAAGGCACCAAGTTGGAGACGACTTGGTCGCGCGGTGAGTACACACCGCCTGCAGACATCGCGGTCATGTTCGGTGTACCGGCGATTGACAAGCAACCCACCGGTGTGTTTGCCAATCAGCCCAATCCGCACGTGCGCAGTGCACGTCGTATCCGACGTGTTGGCAGTTGGTTGGTTGGAGTGTGGCTGTTGATGCTGGTGGGAAGCTGCGCGCTCACCAGCAATGAGGTGGCGCTTGAAGAGCGCGGTCTCACCTTTGATCGCACGGCCGGTGAGGCCAACGCGCTGGTCACGGAGGCGTTTGAACTAAAGGGTCGCCCTTCCAACGTGCGCATCGCTGTGGAGTCATCGGTCCAGAACGATTGGGTCTGGTTTGCGTTGGCGCTGATCGACGAACAATCGGGGCAGGCGCGCGATGTAAGCGTGCAAACAAGCTTTTATTCCGGGACGGACAGCGATGGCAATTGGACCGAAGGCAAGCGTTCGGACAACGTTACGCTTTCTTCGGTGCCAAGCGGTCGCTACGTGTTGCGCATTGCTCCGGAGGGTGGCGAGCCGGTGGGTCAAATCATCACCTACAGCGTGATTGTGCGGCGTGATGTACCGGTCACGGCGTATTTTGTGATGGCGTTCTTCGCACTTTCGGTGCCAATGCTGGTCGCATGGTTTCCGGCGGTGGGATTTGAAAACCGTCGCTGGATGGAAAGCGATCATGAAGGCGCCATGATGTCGTTCCCGTCCAATGAGGAACCCGCATGATACGCACCGTGCTCTACGCCGTGTATGGCCTGGGCGTGCTCGCGCTGCTCGGTACAGCCCAGTACCGTGGCTGGACGTTTGGTGGAACGCCCACGTCCACGGTTGATCCGCAGTCGGTACGTGCCAACCCCGGTGCGTACCGATCCCCGTACTACATTCCGGGGCGCACGCTCCGCGGCAAATAAAGGAGATCACCGGTGGAAGACAGCCTGATTCAGAACGTGACCGCAGCGGCCGTGTTCGCAGGGCTTGGCGTGGTGCTGTTTGTCGTGGCGTTCGTCATTCTTGACCTGCTCACACCAGGGAAGCTCTGGCACGAGATTGGTGAGAAGAAGAACACGGCCGCGGCCATTCTCATGGGTTCGGCCGCGCTGGCGATCGGCATTATTGTTGCCGCCGCGATTCATTAGCCAAAGGTGGCCGGTGCGAACAGGGGTTGATGTGACATGAATGCGGCCCTGTTTGCAACGGTGTGCCTGATCGCGGCGTGCGGACTTATATATGAGCTCGTGGCCGGCGCACTTGCCTCGTATCTGCTTGGTGACAGCGTCACGCAGTTCTCCACGATCATTGGCACATACCTGTTTGCGATGGGCGTCGGGAGCTGGCTGTCACGCTTCATTGTGCGCGGCGTGGTGGTGCGATTTGTACTCATCGAGCTACTCGTTGGGCTGATTGGCGGATTTTCGGCGCTCATTTTGTTTCTCGCCTTTACCTGGACTGATCTGTTCCGACCCGTCCTTTACGGGTTGGTGATGCTGATCGGTGCGCTCGTGGGGCTCGAGATCCCGCTGCTCATGCGCATCATGCGCGAACGGTTCTCGTTCAAGGACGTGGTCGCGAACGTGCTCACCTTTGACTACATCGGTGCGCTGGCGGCCTCGCTGCTGTTTCCGTTGCTGCTCGTGCCACGTCTGGGACTGATTCGTTCGGCATTGCTTTTCGGGTTGGTGAATGTCGTGGTGGGCTACTGGAGCACGTGGCTGTTTCGCGATGTATTGCCCAACCGGAAAACGCTGCAACTCATGTCGGTGGGGTGTGCGCTGGTGCTCGGGGCAGGGCTCTGGAAAGGACAGGCCATTACGACCTTTGCCGAAGAAGGCATGTACGCCGATCCCGTTATCCTCGCGCGCGATACGCGCTATCAGCGCATCATCCTTACCAACTGGAAGGATGATTTGCGACTGTATCTCAACGGGCATTTGCAGTTTGCCTCACGCGATGAATACCGCTATCACGAAGCGTTGGTACACCCCGGACTTGCGTCGCTGCCCAAGGCAACGCGCGTGCTCGTGCTGGGCGGCGGCGATGGTCTGGCCGTGCGCGAAATTCTGCGTTACCCGCAGGTGCAGTCTGTAACATTGGTAGATCTCGATGAGGGCATGACCACGCTCTTCGCGTCACACAATCGGTTGACATCGCTTAACGAAGGCGCGCTCAGTGATCCAAAAGTCACGGTGGTCAACGCGGACGCCTTCATCTGGCTTGATCAACACAAGGGACAGTTTGATTTCATCGTGATCGACTTTCCTGATCCGTCCAACTATCACGTGGGCAAGTTGTACACCAGCGCGTTTTATCGCCTGGTTCGCCAGAATCTCGCTGATGACGGATTCATCTCCGTGCAATCCACATCACCACTGTTTGCGCGGCAGTCGTTCTGGAGTATTGTGGCCACACTGCAGGGCGCGGGGCTGCGCACCTATCCGTATCATGTGTACGTGCCGAGTTTCGGCGAGTGGGGCTTTGTGATCGCGGGCGCCGTCCCGTATCAGCCGCCGCACACGCTGCCCGGCGATTTGCGCTATCTCACCGTGCGCGCGATACCGGGGCTGTTTGATTTTCCTGCGGACATGGGCGCCGTTCCGGCTGAGCCCAACCGGCTCAACAATCAGGTGCTGGTGCGCTACTACGAGCAGGAATGGGAGGCGATCAACCGCTAATGAAGAGCGAGCGCTCGCCCACGGATCGTCGAAAGTTCCTGTCACGTCTGGCCGGTGGTTTGTTGGCCGCGGTGCCCGCCGTGGCGTTGCCGATCATTGCGCTGCGGAGTGCCACGCTCTCCCGCATCACGCGTACGCCGGAGTCACCGGCACTGATTGGTCTGTCGAGCAAGAGTGGTCGTATCATTCAGGGCGGATTTGTTGACGACGACGCGCGCTCGGGGCATGCACTGCGTGATGGTGCGCTCGCGACGAGCCCGTCGGCGCGCGAACGTCGGCGAACACGTGTCGCAATCGTGGGTGGTGGAATGGGTGGCCTCTCGGCTGGCTGGCGACTCGACGCACTTGGCATGCGTGAATGGTTGCTGCTAGAGCTTGGGCCAGAGCCCGGCGGCAATTCGCGCGGTGGTGAGAATGCCGTGTCCAGGTTTCCGTGGGGCGCACACTATGTGCCGGTGCCTTCGGCCAACGCGGTACATGTTCGTACGCTGTTACGCGAAACAGGCGTATTGGCCGCCGATGGTACGTGGGACGAGCGAACGCTTTGTCACGCACCACAGGAACGACTGTGGCAACATGGTCGGTGGGTTGAGGGGCTGGAGCCGCTTGACGCAGCCACGGGCGCGGAGCGCAGCCAATGGGAACGGTTTGATGCGCAGGTTGCTGAATGGCGTGCCACCGGTGCGTTTCGCGTGCCACTGGCTGGCGCGCCGATTGCGGTAGATGGTGCGGCGGCAGCACGTACGCAGCACATGGATCGCATTACGGCGCACACGTGGCTCGATGCCAACGGATACACGTCGCCAACGCTTCGCTGGTGGGTGGAGTATGGCACGCGCGACGACTACGGCGGATCGTTGCAGCAGGTGAGCGCATGGGCCGCAGCGCATTACTTCGCGGCGCGTGACCCTGTCGAAGAAGGGCCGCTGACCTGGCCTGAAGGCAACGCGTTTCTGGTGCAGCATTTGTCGCAGCGTGCCGGCGAACGTATTGTCACCAGCGCACCCGCGTACACGATCGAGCAGACCGGATCACGTTGGCTGGTGCGCACGCCCAATCTGGATGTGGAGTGCGACATCATCATCTGGGCGGCGCCGCTGTTCGTGTTGCCGCACGTAATGCCGGCGGTGAGGGTGCCGGTGCAGCTGGACTATTCTCCGTGGGTGGTGGCCAATATCACCCTCGACAGGCGACCCGCAGAACGCGGCGCGCCCATGGCCTGGGACAGCGTGTTTTACGGCAGCAGCTCACTTGGCTATGTGTCCGCTACCCATCAGTATCTGGGTCGACCAGGTCCTGAGAGTGTGTGGACATGGTACCACGCCGTTGTGGACCGTTCATCGGTAAATGGTCGGCGCTGGCTCGAGTCCACGCCGTGGAGTGCGTGGCGCGATCATGTACTCGCTGATCTTGCACGCGCGCACCCTGATATTGCCGATTGTGTCACGCGCATTGATGTAAAGCGGTTGGGACACGCCATGGCGCGTCCGACACCGGGCGTCCTCACGAGAAACCAGACGCTGGCCAGCTGGTCACCTGCTCCGCGCCTGTTTGTGGCGCACGCGGATTTGAGCGGCCTCTCTCTTTTTGAAGAAGCCCAGTGGCACGGCGTGCAAGCGGCGGAATCGGCAGCCCGGGTGTTGAGCGGCTAATTGGGCACCACGCACCAATATCCGCGCAACGCACCATTCACCACGCGTCACGAAGTTCCGACGAATCGCTCGTTTGGCGAATGTCAGGTTGAGTAGTACGCCGCATTTTCGTCAATGTATTCACGGGACAAATCGCATCCGAAGGCGGTGGCGCGTGAAGTGCCCACGCCAAGATCCACCTCGAGCTCCACCAGATCATTCGTGAGCGCTGCCCTCACCGTGCCATCATCGAACGGCAACCGCAAGCCACCGCGCACCACGGGGAAACGATTGATCCAGGCATCGGTGGACTCGGGACGAATCTCGCAATCAAAACACTTGCCTACCGCCATGAGCAGTCGGCCGACGTTGGGATCGGCGCCGTGTACCATCGTTTTGACCAGCGGCGAGTTCACCACGCTCTTGGCCACCGTGCGCGCATCCTTGTCGGACGCCGCGCCACGAATGTGCACACGCAACAGATGTTTGGCGCCTTCACCGTCACGCGCCAAAGTCTCTGCCATGCGAACGCAGCCGGCCAATAGTGCTTCGCGAAAACTCGCTTCAGAGATTGCGCCGGCGTGACCATTGGCCATGAGCACGCACGTGTCGGAGGTGCTGGTATCGCTGTCTACCGACAGCATGTTGAAGGAGTCGGCCACGGCGTCGCGCAGCATGCGGTCAAGCGCAGCCGCATCGAATGCGGCGTCGGTGAAGATGTACACCAGCATGGTGGCCATGTTGGGTTCAATCATGCCGGAGCCTTTTGCGACCCAGGTAATCGTGGCGCCTTCTACCGACGTAGAGAGCGCCTTGGGATGCGAGTCGGTGGTCATGATGCCTTCGGCGCCCACCAGCGGATTGAGCTGCAGCTCGGCGTTCATGCCGGGAATGCCGGCTTCAATGATCTTGATTGGCAGCGGTACACCAATCACGCCGGTAGAGCTCACCAGAACGGCGTCCGGCGAAGTCCCGATCTCGGTCGCCGCTGCCTGCGCCATGCGTCGCGCGTGCTCGACACCGATCGCGCCCGTGGCCACGTTACTCACCTTACTGTTCGCGATGATGGCGCGCAGGCGTCCGCGACGAATCGTCTCACGTCCGAGAATGATGGGCGCGCCCGGAAAGTGATTGCGTGTAAACACTGCCGCGGCCGCAGCGTCCACATCGCTCACGAACAGCGTCAGATCCTTGGCGCTCGGCTTGAGCCCCACGTTTCGACTGGCGCAGCGAAATCCGAGCGGGAACACGGGTGCGTCGTGAAAGACCATGACAATGTTGTTGAAGCGTGTAGACGGGCGCTGAGACAGCCAGCGCGATTCTGACGTTGTCAAAGATAGTCGGACACGCATAGGGTTGAAAAATGCGTCTTCCCCACCTTGCATCCTGCCTCGCGCTGTCGACACTCCTGGCACCGCTGGCCGCTGCGTCCATCGACGCGCAACGACCGCCCATCACTCGCGCCCGCGCATCCGTGCGACGCGTGGCAGCGCCGCTCTGGGCGGCGAGTGTGCACGGCGCGCGACGTCGGGTGTCGCGGCCGGCTTGCTGTTCGACCGGAATCGCTTCTCTGGCGTTGTGCAGCGCACGGAAGAATATCTCGGGTTGGTGTGGCGAGTTATCGAAGGCAAACGCGACACATTGCGTCTCGATGCGGATGGGTCGTTCACGCAGCAGAACGTTGAAGTGGTGCCCAATATTGAAACCCGGGAAGACTATCGCGTGAACGTCATCGCATCCATCGTGTCGCCCCGCTCCGAATCGCTGGCGCTCAAGCTCGAATACCAGCTGCGATACGACAATCTACTGGAGCCCGACTTTGCGGGAATGGATCGTATTTTTACCAGCGGTATTCAGCTGTCGTTTTAGGCGCGGCGTGAACACCAAGGGTATCGAGCCAGCACGCGGTTCAGCGCGTGGAGCCGCTTTCACTTCTTCGTTCTGATTACATGACACTGACATACTCGCGTTCTGGGTGCGAAGCACAAGCCGAACGACGTGCTCTCGGTGCACGTGCTGCACGTAGTGCACCAATCCGGCCGCTTTGGCTCGCGTCCCTGGCTACGCTGGCGCTCGCACAGCCACTGCGCGCCCAGGCGGCGCCCACCAGCCGCACGGTGCAGACTACCGTTGCACCAGCGGCGGCTCCATCAACCAGCTTCACCACCGATCTGGGCTACGTGTCCGCCACCGGCAACACGCGCGTCTCGACGGTCAACATCGCCGAACGCATCGTGCACTCACGTGGTTCGTGGCGTTTTGAGCAGATCTTCGGGGTGATTTACGGCGAGGCCGATGGAGAAGAAAACGCCAACTTGTTGCGGGCCGGACTGGGTGTGCAGTACGCCCTCCGCCCATGGGTGTCGTTGGCCACGGGGGTGTTGTATGACCGCAACCGTTTTGCCGGTGCGCACGTTTGGCGGAGCAGCGTTTTTCCTGCAAACGCTCGAAGCCGTTCCCAACCTGGAAGTGACTGAAGACTTCCGGCTCAACAGCGAATCGGCGCTCGTGGCTCCACTTTCCCAACGGATCGCGCTCAAACTTGGGTATCTCGTGCGTTTTGACAATCTGCCCGAGCCGGGATTTCTGTCCACCGATCGAGTGTTCACGTCGGGATTACAGGTGACGTTCTAACCCCGGTGTGCGGCGAGCGCGGAATTCGTACATCGTGCGAACTGGAGAGTCTCAGCTTGTACGCGTCCGGCTATTCGCTCACTGTGCGCAACGCTCGATGCGCCGGTAACCCGTCAATAGCTGGTAGCCAGATCGAGACTGACGTACCGCCGCCGAGCTCGCTCTCAAGGGTGCACACACCGCCCGACTGAGCCACCACGCCGAACACTGTCGATAAACCGAGTCCCACGCCTGACCCCACGTCTCGCGTAGTGAAAAAGGGTTCGAACACCCGGTCAAGGTGCTCCGGGGCAATGCCGCTTCCGGTGTCACGAACAGTCAACGATACCCACGCGCCCGCGGGTACTGGTAACGGTTTGCGGGCCAGCGGCGCGTCGAGCACGTGTACGGCGGTGACAAGTGTGAGTGCACCACCGTCGGGCATGGCATCCCGCGCGTTGCATACCACTTGTTGTATGATCTCGCGAAACTGATTCAGGTCCACCTGAACCGTGGTGTTCTCATAGCTCAGCGATGTTTCCACGCGAATGTTGGCGGGGAGCAAGGAACGGAGTGTGAATACCAGTGCGGCCAGTGCGTGGTTGAGCGAAACACGCGTCGGTTCAATCCGCTGTTGCTGAGCGAACGCGAGCAGCTGCTGCGTAAGATCCGTCGCCCGGGTGGCTGCTCGCTGAATCTCTTGCACCTCCACTGCAATGTCGTGCGATGCGGGCGAGAGCTGCATCAGCTCGGCGTTGGCGCGGATAATGGTGAGCAGGTTGTTGAAGTCGTGAGCCACTCCACCGGCCAGTTGCTCGATGACACGGAACGACCGCGCGTTGTGCAGCACTCCAGCGCGGCGCTCGCTGGCCATGGCCGATCGTCGGCTCTCTGTGATGTCGCGCAAAAGTATCGCCAACCCATTGGTGGCGGGCCAGGCGTGGGCTTCAATCCATTTGTCGGCTTGGTGGTTGTGCCAGACCACCATGTCGGCAGTATCGGTATCGAGGGCGCGCTGCCAGCCGGCCAGCACGACGGGGTTCGCATACGTGTTGAGCAACGCGTGCGCATTCAACTGCTCCATCGCGTGTGACGGGGGGGGGATGTCCAGCATGGCGGCCAGCGCGCTGTTGAACCAACGCACGGTCCAATCGCGATTTATGAGCAGGGCGCCATCAGGCATGCTTTCCAAGAGCGCGTCGGC
>JBBRDJ010000094.1:0-12501 GCA_038203945.1 Gemmatimonadales bacterium | reverse complement strand
AGAAGGTGTTCAACCCACTCCTGTGGTCAATGCCGCTGATTGTCGGCCTCACCATCATCATTTACCACACGGTGCGCTTTACGCGGCTTCGCACACGCGGCGCAACGATCAGCGAAGCTGTACCTGGCATTGGATCTCGTGTAATGGACGTGTCGTAAGGCGTGAAGACGGCTCCACGCGATCGGGGTTGATGGCCGAAAAGGTGTAGCGGCGCACGAATCGAGCCAGGATCAACGCGCTTTCCGTTTGCGCAAACGCCGCGCCCACGCATACGCGAGGCCCCGCGCCGTACGGGAGATAGGCGCCCGTCACATGCGTGCGCTCACGTTCGGCGGCAAACCGATCCGGATCGAACCGGTCGGGCGACGGCCAGAGCTTCGTGTGGCGATGCATCGTCCACGGAGACAGCATGACCATCGTGCCGCGCTTCACCCGGCGGCCCGCAATCGTGGTCTCGTCGGCGGCCACGCGCGGAATGAAGGTGAGCGGCGGGTACAGGCGGAGTGTCTCGCGAAACACATTCCGCGTAACCGTGAACCGGCGCAGCTGCTCGTATTCCACCGGCGCGGTACCGGCCACCGCCACCACTTCGTTGCGCAGGCGTTCCGCGACGGCCGGCTGCTGCGACAACAGGAAGAACGTCCAGGTGAGCGCGCTGGCGGTGGTCTCGTGTCCAGCCAGAAAGAAGGTTGAAATTTCGTCGATCAACTCCTCGCGTGAGAACGCGGCACCCGTGTGCGGATCGCGCGCGGCAATGGCGGCGCCAGCGATGTCGTCCAAAACGGGTGCGTCGGGCGCCAAGCGCTCGTCGAGCAGCGTGCCGATGTGTTCACGGATCCGTCGACAGGCCTCCACCACACCGGCCGGTTGCGGCACATCGGCAAAGGGCCGACCGAGCAGGAGGGTCTTCAGATCAACCTGCGCAACGCGTCCCTGCCACTCGGCGAAGTTGGTGAACACCTCACGCGCGGCCGCCGATTCCAGACCCCGGGTAAAGATCGTGCGCGTAATGATGTCGGCCGTGAGCTGACTCATTGCGGTGTCCAGCCCGAGCGTTGTGCCGCGCGCCGCATGCTCGTCGAGCACCAGTTCAAAGTCGTCAACCGCCGCCGACATGGCCGCGAAGGCCCGGTTCACCCGCATGTGGGAGAAGGCCGGTTCGATCATGGCCCGCTGCCGCTTCCAGAGCGCTCCGTGCGAGACGAAGATCGATTCGCCAACCAGCGGCATGAGCGCGCCCACCATGAGATCGCTCTTCGGAAAGACGCCGTCCGGATCGGCCAGAATGGCACTCACCGCCGCGGGCTCGTTCACGAGCAGGATCCCCCGCCGAGACGAGCCGAGCGGCGTGATCAGGTCCTGGTACGCCTGCGCCGGCAGGAGGCCAAGCAGGTCGCGGTCGGGGCGTGTCATGGTGCGCAGCAGCGCCCGCACGGGACTCAACAGAAGTGGTGCGGGCGGCCGGTAGAGCGTGGGGTCGGTTTCGTAGACGGCGCTCACGTCCGCGATCCGGCGGACAGAGGCTGCGGATGGGGAAAGCGCACGGCGTGCTTCCGAAAGTTGAGGGCCGTTCCGATGAACGCGTCCGTGAGGACAAAGCTGATGGGAATCTCTGGTTCGGCGTCGTGCACCACCGTGGCCGAGAACCCACGCGCTTGCAGGAAGGCCGCCGCCGCCTCGGCGCGGCGCCGGGGATCGTCCACCACCAAACCGATGCTGCAGGCTGCTCCACCCTCCTTGGCCAGCACCTCGGCGCTGGGAACGCTGATAATCGTCCAGTCCCACAGAATGGCGCGGCGCACGCCCGACGTGATGCCCCAGTAGCGCTGTCGCAGGCCGTGCTGCGCGAGGAGCGCGACGATGGCGTCCTGGGCCTCGCGCGAGGTCGCGGCGAAAATCCTGGAGCCCGGATCGGGGAACGGCAACACGTTTCGGCCATTGAGCGCCAACAGCGCCCAGAGTACAAAGGTCCCGCCCAGCACGAAGATCACCAGCACAACCCAAAGGGGGATAAACACAACACGCTCCAACGAGAATAAGGGCACACCGCTGTGCGGTGTGAGTTGATGACACATTACGTTTCCACACCTGTGTATCGCCACCCCTGATTCCCGTATGTCTCCTGCCTCCGGCCCCTACCAAAACAGCGACGGCACGGACGTCGATGGCCGCGCAGCACTGCGCTGGACCATGGAGCGGATTCGCCAAGGGCGGCTGCTCCCTCCCAAGGCGAATCTCCCCGTCTTGACGCCGTCTCTCAAGCTGCTGCACACGGTGCCGTCGGAGAACACGATCACTTGGGTGGGGCACTCCACCGTACTGCTTCAGATCGGGGGCTGCAACGTGCTCACGGACCCCTTGTTCAGCACGTTTGCGTCTCCCGTGCCTTTTGCCGGCCCGAAGCGACTGCAGCGGCCTGGCGTGGCGCTCGTTGACCTGCCGCACATTCACGCCGTGGTGCTGTCGCACAATCACTACGATCACCTTGACCTGCGATCGGTGCGCGCTCTCATGCGCCAGCCGGGGGGGCCGCCACGTTTTCTCGTGCCCAAGGGCGTGGACGCATGGTTTGACCGGCACGTTGCGCCCCGCACCGAGCGCTCGGGACACCCGATTGTGATCGGCGTGGAATGGGACGACGTGGTGCAGGACATCCCCGAATTGCCGGCGCTCGAGTTTCATTTCCTGCGCGTGCAGCACTGGTCGGGCCGTTCCCTTTGGCGCCGCAACGATACGCCGTGGGGGAGTTGGGCCGTGATCCACCCCGATTTTCGTTTCTGGTTCTCAGGCGACTTGGGCTATTCCGACGATACGCGACGTATTGGCGAACGCCACGGCCCCTTTGACCTGGCGGCCATTGGCATTGGCGCCTACGAACCACGCTGGTTCATGCGACCGCAGCACGTCAATCCCGCCGAAGCGGTGCAGGTGATGCTCGATGTGCGCGCCACCGAAGCCATGGCCATTCATTGGGGCACCTTTGCGCTCTCCGACGAAGCGCCCGAACAGCCGCCGCGCGACCTGGCGGCGGCGTTGAAGGCGCGGGAGTTACCCGCCCACCGATTCCGCGTGATGCGGCACGGTGAGACGCGACGGTGTGCGCCGCGCGAGATAGACAAGTAAGGGCGGACAACCCATCAACAGCGTGGCAAACCAGTACAACCGTGTCAGACCGCTGGTGTTCAGATCGCGCCACAACCACACCAGCACGATCGCGGTGAAGACGGCCATGTCGTTCCAGGCCATAAATAAAGCCGGGTCGGCGGTCAGCGAGCGCCAAGCGTGTTGCAGGCCGGCCGCTACGCTACCGTTTTGCTGTAGCCACTGGTAAATGGCGATCTGCTCGTAAACAAAGAACAGCGCGGCGGCGATGTAAAGCAGAGGGCGGCGCATGGCGACTCGCAGGTAAAGGGGCACAAAAGCAGGACAGCGCGGGACAGCGCGGGACAGCGCGGGACAGCGCGGGACAGCGCGGGACAGCGCAGGACAGCGCAGGACAGCGCAGGACAGCGCAGGACAGCGCAGGACAGCGGAATACCGCAACGTCGCGCCGGGGTGGCCGAACGTCAGGGCGCGTGCAGCAGCTGTTCGGCGGATGAATCGTTTGCTGCTGAACTGATCGACGGCGGATCGCGAAACCAACCAATATCGCGCGTCGCGGCCTCGCCGAGCGGGATTCGCTGGAAGATACTCAGGGCGAGGATCTGATAGGCCACCGGTGTCATGAGCAGGAACGGCCACGGGTCTCGGCGCGACCAGACCACGTCGCGGGCGTCGATCAGGTGACGGAGCTTGTCGCGAAAACGCTTGCCCGTGAACATCGCGCCCTGCGTCTCCGTGAGCGTGTTGAGCAGCTGTTGAAAATGCCGATCCGGGCGCTTGGCAATGGCGGCTGGCATGGCGCCCGGATCGGAGGGTAGCATGGCCGCAGCAAGGCCGGCCGATTCAAGGAAATGCACACCGCTGGTTGCGCGCGGATTGCACTCGATCGCAAACGGCACGCCCTCGGCGTCCACGATGAAGTCGAGCGAGATGAAGCCGTGGTATTCAATGGCCTGCACCAGCCGCTCCACCCACGCCTCCACGGCGTGGGCATCATCGACGCGACGGAACGCCACCGCCACCGTGCCTTGGTTCACCGTGCCCTCATACACAACGGTGCTGACCACGCGGCCGCGGTGGGCGACGGTGAAGCTGCTGCGCGTGGCTCCCCGCACGCGGGTCTGGACGATCTGCGGCGTGTCGCCGACGGCCGGCAACTCGGCGCCACGCGCGAGGAACTGCACACCCATGCCGGCGCAGGAGAACACCGGCTTGATCACCGTCTCGCTCAACGCCGCCAGCTCATCCGCCGCCTGTTCGCCCAACCGGGCGGTCGCCGGCACCGAGAGTCCGTGTCGAGCCGCCAGCGCATTGAACGCGCGCTTGTCGTGCAGCGCGCGAACGAGCTCGCGATCCGACGTATACAGCGTCACACCCGCGGGCAGCCGATCCTGCAGCCCCACCACGTGCATGGTCTCTTCGGAAAGCGGCACCACGAGATCCACTCCCTCGCGCTCAATGATCGCCAGCAGGTCGTCGAGATAACCGACCCGGTCATCATTGGGAGCGCGCGTGGTGAAGGAACGTGTTACCGCCCGCGAGATGCGGCATATATGCCAGGCAAACGGATCGGCCACGAGCACGCGATGCCCCGCGCCGGACAGCGCACGCGCCACCTCCAGGGCCTTGGGCATGCGGCCGATCGTGAGCAACACTGTCTTGGGCATGCGGCAATCCTATCAGCACGCGAGAGTTGGGACAATCCGCGTTGACGGGTTCGTTCGCTCGCCTGACCGGGCGCGCACACGCGCCGCGGTGGAACGTGATCCCCGCCTGAGACAATCGCGCTGAAAGACCGACCAGCCGTTTCAGCGATCACCCGCGATAAGCAGCTCTTCGAGTGTCCGGAGCAACGTGTCTGCCCGGAAGGGCTTCTGGATGAATCGTTCGAACGGGCCCATCGCCTCTGCGCGCTGCTCATTGGAATAGCCGGAGCAATACACAATCGGCAGCGTGGCGGATTCACTATGCAGCTGCGCTGCCAACTCGATGCCACTCATCTCTGGCATCCGGATATCGGTCACCACCGCATCAATGTCTGCGCGATGGGCGCGCCAACGTTGCAACGCTGCTACTCCGTCTTCGGCTTCGTGTACCGAAAAACCGGCGCGCTCGAGCAGGCGACGGGTCACGGTGCGCACGGCGGCCTCATCTTCCACGAGCAGAATGGTCGCGTCGCGTCGCGCTCGAACAGGTGTCGCTTCTGCTACCGGTGCGTCGTCGGCCGTTGCTCGCACCGCGGGTAAGCGCACGATTATCGTGGTGCCTTCTCCCGGCGAGGAGTTTACGCGAATCGCGCCACCGGTCTGCTTCACGATGCCGAACACCGTGGACAATCCCAGTCCGGTGCCACGGCCAACGTCCTTCGTGGTATAGAACGGTTCGAAAATGCGCTTCTGAATATCAGCATCCATGCCATGACCGGTATCGCGTACCGTCAGCTGTACGTACATCCCCGGCACCAGATCCGCCCATTGTGCCATCGTCGGCACCTCGACGTGTGTCACCGATACATCGATTGCGAGTATCCCGCCGTTTCCGGGATGCCCATTGAGGTGGGTGATCATCGCGTCGCGGGCATTGACGGCGAGATTCATCAGGATCTGATCGATCTCACCGGCGTCGGCGAGCACCGTCAAGCCGTCGTCAGCGACATTCACCTGCAGGCGGATCTCCGCGCCCAGAACACGCTGCAGCAGCCGCTCCGCGCTGCGCACGATCGTACCGATCGACAGCAACTGCACATGGCGGTTCTGCTTGTGACTCAGCGTGAGCAGTTGATGTACGAGCGCGCGCGCGCGATCAGCAGCGTGCGCAATTTTCTGTAGGTCGGAGAGCACGCGATGTTCCGCCTCCAGATCCTGCTGTACGAACTCCAGATTACCGCTAATGACGGTGAGCAGGTTGTTGAAGTCATGCGCAATCCCTCCAGCCAGTTGCCCAATCGCCTCCATCTTCTGGGCCTGCCGCAGCTGCTCCTCGGCGCGCACCCGCGCAGTAATGTCGCTGAAGGTGACGGCGAACCCGTCGTCCACGCGTACGGCCACGGAGCGGAACGATCGATCGATGCCATCGAGGGCGTATGTGAACTCGCGCTGCCAAGTGTTACCGGTGGTCACAACACGGACATACGCACCGAACAGCTGCTCATCACGATTGCCTGGCATTTCCACCAGCAGCTGTCGTCCCAGCAACTCGCCGGCTGAGCGGCCGACGAGCTGCTCAGCCGCTGGATTCACTACTTGCCAGACAAAATCCGTAATTTCCTGTGTGAGCGGATCGCGGAGGCTGCGAAAGAGCATGAATCCATCCGGCGATGCTTCCTGCACCGCACGGAAGCGCGCCTGCGATTCGGCAAGCGCTGATTCCACGCGCCGACGTTCGGAGACATCCGTAAAGTACACCGTCAGCCCCTCGTCACCGGGGTATGCACGCACGGCGAGCCACGCGTCGAGCGGTTCGTAAAAGGCTTCGAATTGTGCGGCGATCCCGGTGGCCAGCGCCCGCCGGTACTCGATCTCGAAGATGGTCCCAACGGCGGGGCTGTAGGCCTCCCAAACATTCTCGCCCAACAGTTCCTCGCGGTGCCGACCCAACAACCGCTCCGCGGCGTCGTTGAGATACGTGAAGCGCCAGTGCCGGTCGAGGGTAAAGATGGCGTCGCTGATACTCGAGAGAATCGCCTCCACCCGAGCGTGCTGGGCGTAATCGCTTTCGTGCCGCGAGGCCTGCGCCGCCTGCGCCGCAACGCGTTCGCTGATGTCGCGGGAGGTGACCAGCAGATACGGACCACCAGGGATATCGACAGCTGAAGCGGTCAGCTCGACTGGGAAAGTGCTCCCGTTCTGTCGGCGATGGACCGTTTCGTAGGGGGTGAGGGTTTGCGCACGTGCCTCTGCGAGCACCGTGGCGTGATCAAAATGTGTATACGCCGGATTGATATCGATCGCGTGCAGCGATGGCAGTTCGTGGCGGGCATAGCCAAGGTGCCGGGCCATGGTTTCGTTGCCCCACACGATGCGCCAATCGGCGCTGAAAACGGCATGCGCATCACCGGACGCGCCCAGCACGCTGTCGAGTATCGAGAAGGCTGCTCCAGCTGCGTCAAGCGTCGCGGGTCTTCCACCGTCGGTCATTGATGCACCCCCTCTGCGCCATAACTCAGTCGCGAATTGAGACGGCGCGGCATAGTGCGCCCAGGTTGGTAGGATTGCGAATACGGAGATATGATAAAAGACTGCCGCACGTCGTACGCTGGGGGAGCGCGACGTTCCGGTCACTTGATGTCACTTGGTGCGCGCCAAGCTTATGGTGGGGGTACACGTGAGCGGGCCGTACGTTTCGGCACTGCGGTTCGTCCGGCGAGAAGATCGGGGGCTTTTCCCGCGCTCTTTGCGGGCCCGCCCACCCGCGCCCGGCAGCCTGAAGTATTGGCGGGGTGAGGGTGGGCCGTTAATCTGGTCACTCCGATCCCATGCTGGATACGAGTGCCTGAGTCGGCTATTACCGCACGCGCACTTCCAAGGGCCTTTGGCATACGGCCGATCGTGAGCGACACTGTCATGGGCATACGGCAATCCGATCAGTACGCGAGAGTCGGGACAGTTCGCGTTGACGGGTTCGTTCGCTCGCCTGACCGGGCGCGCACACGCGCCGTGTCAGTGGCTGCCATCCCGCCGAAACACCAACACCGACATGACGCCGTCTTCATTTGTCTGCAGGGCTGCCACAAACTACTGATTGGCCTGTAGTGAACGCACACCTGGCGGCAGTTGCACGATCTCACGAAGCACACGGGACGGGGTCACACCCCACCACTGATCGGGCGTGGCCACGCCGACGGGTCGCGGATCCTGAATCCAGACGCGCCCTTGGGTGTCTGCGGAGAGTCCGATGGTGCGCTGCGACGTGCCGCTGGCGACGGACGCGCGCGCAGCGGCTAATGGGCGCGACGATGGTGGCAAGTTGATCTCGCCGAGTACGCGCCCGGCGGTCAGGTCAGCGGCAATGATGCGCCACTCTGTGGTACGCGGCCGATGGAACACCATGTTCGTGCCATCGTGGGCGATGAGCATGGACCGGCAGAACTGCAGGCCGTGCGGGAAGAGCTGTCGTGAACGCACGGACACCGACATCCGGTCGGGAGCGCTGTTGCGCTGCTGGTGCCGGTCCCTGAGCGGTCTTCGTACACGAGTGTATCGCTGCGCAACCGCTCTGACATGATCAGTCGCCCACCGAACACACCGTGAAACCCGAAGAGTGGAGGCACTGTATTTGGGAACAGCTGCTGGCTGAGCAGCACTCGTGCGCGGGTACCGAACATGTTGAACCGGCGATAAGAATCAATACCAAGCACTGTATCGCCGCCGAGTGCCGCCGCGCGCAGATTGCACGCGCCTACCGTTCGACGGCAAGATCGTGGTTGTCTGCTATCAGGTCACCGCGCTCAAAGACAATGTCGAAGAAGTCGATGTCATCATCCCACCTACAGGCATTCAGGTCGTGCTCACGGTGGAGGACATGTCGCGCATGAAGAACGGGCGATGATCGGCAACATCGGCCATTGATATACAAACAATCGACGATAGCCGAACGTGTCACGGTCTTCCCTCGGGTGCCGCCTCTCGCGCTTGGACACTGCCTTAGAGGCCTGAGCCACGCGTCTCCAAGCACTGGCTCAACGACACTCGCGGAGGTCACCGTACGTTACGAGTCGATATAGATTTTCTCTATGTTTCGCATAGAATACAAGCCGCTTTCGTCGGCTGGCGCTTTTGTTAAGACGCTCCTATCATCTTCGAATTCAAGTCATCACCTTCATCGTGTAGCCCGAGGATAGATGCAATGACCGCACGCAGATCAAGCTTGCTCGGAGTCGGGGCGCTCTCTCTCTCTCTCTCTCTCTCTCTCTGCTTGCGGAGAGAGTCCGGCGATAGTGGACCCTCCAAAGGTCGCCGGTTCGGTCTCCACCGAAAGTAGTCGAGTTATCGCGCATCAGGCTGGCCTTCTGCTGCGTCAGACGGAAGTGCTCGCTTCGGCAATCGGTGATCCGCAGTTTCGACAGCTGCTGATTCGGGACATTCGGGAGTCGGACAAGCGAGAGGGGAAGCTCATCTGGGGCACCTACGCTCGGCTCCGCGCCAAAGAGATCGTCGCCGCGGCGAATCGTCGTGGCCTAGTCGCGATAGAGGAGGATCTTTTTTCGTCGTCCACAAAGGGCCTCGCCTTGTATATGCCATATCGGGCTCACCGGCTCTATTGGAAAGGTGACGCGAATGTGTTGGTGGCGGCGCAGAGAACAAGCCGTGATCCGATCGTAGCGTACTCCACCGCGGGCGAACGCTTCACGCTCGATGTCGAGACCCCTCCTTCCATCCCAGTGCTGGCGATCACGGCGTCGGAATTGGCGGATGAAGACGTGGTCGTCGATGCTCGCGTCGAGTCGCCTCAGCAGGGCCCATCGCTCCAAACTCTGTGTGAAGAGCCAATGGGCGGAGCGGGTGTTCTTAGCTTCGTCGGCGATGACTGCGACGGTGGCGGTGGCGGTGGCGGTGGAATCACGCCGCCCCCCGGTGTCTATATGACACAGATGACCGTCAACAACAAGGCCGAGCCTTGGATTCGTGGAGATCCGGAAATTGAAGTCGTGTTGCTTGGGACGGTATCTGGGCGGCACTTCGGCGCTGTTTTCCCCGCGCCGGGACCGCAGCAGGTGCTCTTCCAGTCGGGGAATTTCAGAGTACCGATATCTTGCTCCGGGCGACTCGCGCCTACATATCCTGGCAGCCTGAAGCGATTCGACTATAACGACGACGGCGGTACGGTATACAACCAGAGTGTGCTCCTCGAGCAGCGTGACGAGTTCGGTGTCCGGGAGGAGGTCGCTGGAGTAGGAAACAGCGTCTTGTTCGCACGAGACCAGAGCGTGTTTGCCCCGTTTTATGTCGAAGTCTGGGAGCGCGATGATGGTGGGGAGTGTCCGAAGCCTGCTCAGCCATGGTTGCCGGTGTTCAACGTCAATTTCACTTTTCAGACGTACCCGTCGCCTACTCGACTCACGAAAGTCATGGCTGGTCCGAGTCTGTCGAGCTGGTTAAGCCAGCTCGGCATTACGAATGAAAATGACAATATGGCTTCATTCGTGTTCAGCAGCTGGACCGCGTTTGAGAATCTCGCTCCGTCGACACTGCTCTTCGGCTCCCACGTGAGAATTCGATTGTCGAACACGGGTGTCGACCGCCACAACGTTCCCGTATACTGACCTTCACCAATATTGGCAGGGGCGCCGCCATGTCAGACAGGATCAGTTGTTCCCGATTCCCACTGCAAACACCGTTGTTCCTTGGACTCTTGATGAGCGCGACGGTGGCGGCACATGCGCAATCGCCCACGGACGCGAAGTGGCAGTTGAAAGTACTGGGCGGATTGAACAGCTCAACGCTATCGTTCGACGGTCCGGAACGTCCGGTTAATCAGTCCTCACGCCGCGGATTCGCGCTCGGTGTCGAGCTCGGGCGGCAGTTGGGTAATCAATGGTCGTGGTCGGTCGGTCTCAATATTGCGGAGCGCGGCACACGCTGGGATTTCACGGACTTCGGACCTGCTCCTGAGCCGTTCAAAGTACGGTCGCAGCACATTGACATCCCCGTGCTGCTAACACGATCGGTGCTCAAGCGGCGCGCGTTTGAGCTCGGCCTTGTTGGCGGTACCATCTTGTCTACCAATGGAACAGGTCAGCTCATCCAGGAAAGCACCAACCTGCAATTTGCCGTGTTTGACTATCAGCAGTTTGACGTGGCAGCGACCATTGGCGCGCAAACCATACTACTCAATACCCGCTTTCCCGCTTTTGCACGTATACAGTACCAGTATGGTTTGCGGAGTCTGACACGCGAGCAGCCGAGCGCCTCCAACCGCTCGCTCGCGGTACTACTCGGGTTATCGCTAAAACGCTGGTAGCCTCGTCTCCTGTTTCCGCAGCTCGGCTGGAATGGGTAGCTGCGAGCTACGAGCACTATGGCGTTGACTGTTCCGGTGGCGCGTCCTGCGCCACCGGCGGTTGACCCCCTATCACTCACGGCTTCTCCCTCACAGCCGTTCTGTGTGATCGCCGCACAATGCCCGCCGCCGCCACCTGAAACGCCCGCGCATCCGAGCTCTGTACCACTATCACGCTTGCCCGGCTGCAAGTGCCAGCCCCGAGCCGCTTCGCGAGCCCGCGCACCGCATCGGAAACCATCGACGCCGACGCTGCGGTGATCGAGCACCCGCATCGCCGTCGCCGACGCCACAGTGAGTGGCCTACAGCTCGGTAGTCTTCGCGGGGAGCAACGGCGAACTCGTGTCGATCGCCATCGCCAACGCACACACTCCACAAGCTTCAGCTAGTGTTCAGATATGTCCTCGGCCTCTCTCGCCCGCCTTCGCACCATCTGCCTCGCGCTGCCCAATGCGCACGAAGTGGAAGCGTGGGGTGCGCCCACGTTTCGCGTAAAGAACAAGATTTTTGCCATACACTCGATACCGGACAAGCATCACGCCGATGGTCGGCATGCGGTGTGGCTGCACTGTGCGGCGGAGAATCAGCGCGCGCTGATCGCGGCTGAACCGGCGCGGTATTTCGTGCCGCCGTACGTTGGGCCGCGTGGCTGGGTGGGCGTGTGGATTGACCAGCGGCCCCGGTGGCGCGACATCGAACCGCTCATCCGAGATGCCTACCGGCGTGTGGCGCCCAAGACGTTGGCGGTGCTGGTGACGTGATCCGATGTGTTGGTCGCCGAGTTGATCGCGCACCACGATCGTACGTGGTTGACCGCGCGGCTGAGCGCCGTATGGCTCCACGATGAGTGGCGGGACGAGGTTGCGGACGCTACACGCAACTGGTCGACGCATTCGGTAGATACCATTCCCGAAACGTGCAACTGAATGACGGGCCTGCTCGAGGCAAGCTCGGAGGTGATCGGCTACTTCTATCCGGCTTTTGGAGCGACGCCTGCGTCAATCTGTCGCGTGTGCGCGAGACAGACATGCGCGTCCGGGCAAATGCTATGCACAACCGCGCCGTCTGTTCAAACCGCGCGCGTACGCGCCGCGTTCACTGTGCGTCGGCAGGCTGGCGCACGTCAAGTGCATGCAACACCCCGGCCAACGTCGCCGTGATCGCATCGTCGGGCTGATGAGGCGGTGGCAGCATTCTGCGCACCAGTACCCCGCTCAAACCATGCACGGCGCTCCACGCAATAAGCGGTGCCGTCTCGTGACGCGCGACATCGAGCTCGCCGGCCTGCACCAGCGCATCGAGCGCGTCATTCAGCACGCCCCACGCTGACGGATTGTCGGGACACGACGCGGCGGTCGCAGCGGTCATGAACGCGGTGTCAAAGAGATGGGGCTCGGTGA
>JBBRDJ010000093.1:0-12636 GCA_038203945.1 Gemmatimonadales bacterium | reverse complement strand
CAAGGTGCTTCGCCCTTGAGCAGCTGACGCATGGCGCAGGCCGTATGAGGGAGGCCGAACCATCCGGAATCAGGGCAGCGTATCGGCCAGGCTCGTCCCCTGCACGAGCACGTCACGCCGCAGGATGTCACGCGCCCGCTGCGGCTCCTCGAACAGCGGGCTGTGCGCCGAGTGCTCGAAGGTATAAAAGCCCTTGATCGGAGCGTCGAGCTGCTGGAAATAGTCGCGGGCGAGGTCGAAGCTCGTCGTGTAGTCGTATCGGCCGGTGAAGAAGTACACCGGGATCTCAACCCGTTTCACCAGGCGGGCCACATCCGTCCGCAGCACGACATCCCACAGCAGGCTTCGTGACCAGGCCTTGCCGCGCCAGATGGCGATCTTCTCACGCAGCGTATAGGCACGGCACTGCCACACGGGCAGAAAAATTCCGGAGATGACAGACTTCATGTCGCGCGTCGTGCCCACGCCCATCGCATGCATGGCTTCGTCACGCAGGCGCATCCAGGCATCGGAGGTGCCGTCCGTCATGCTCACGGGTGCCGCCTGCAGCTTGCGAACCATCGCCGCGTCGCCCCGCGCCTGATACGCCTCGAGCACGTAGGCATGAGCAGCCACTTCGGAACGCAACTGATACACGATCTGCGCCATGCCGACATACGCGTGAAAGCGGTCGGGCGCCGCAGCAGCGACCTGAATCCCCAAAAAGCTGCCCCACGAGTGGCCAAGCAAATAGATCTTGTCCTGACCAAACCGATCCCTCAGATAGTCGGCAACGGCAATCGCGTCGGCGATGAGCTGGTCCATGGTCATGCTTTCCGGCGGTATGTCGCGGTGGAACGACAGGCCCGCGCCGCGCTGCTCCCACCAGACCACGGTAAAGTCCTGCTCAAGACCCGTGGGATGCGTTGTATTGAGAAAGAACATCGGCATGCCGGGACCGCCATGCAGGAACAGGAGCACTGGCTTGGACGGATCGACGCTTTGCATGAACATGCCCTGTCGGATTCCATTGATCTCGACGAACACTCGCTCCGACAGGCTGCCTTCGATGTCCTGTCCGCCGGCATCGACCAGCGGCGCGGGTTGGCCCGGGCTCCAGGCGATCAGAAGCCCGGTCAGACCAACCAGCACGACGAGTAGTGCAAGCGTAATCGTGGTCATGAAACGCCTCAGTAGACTCCGCGCGGCTGGGCGGACGGGGGTGCGTCGCTCAGCCGCGCGTGTCATTAGAATCTGAACGTCAGGCCAACCGTGGCCGTCGCGAAGCTCAGCGTCACCGAACGGGTTGTCGATGCGATCGTCAGGTCGCGCGTCAGCGACTGAAAACGAGCGCCGGGTGTCAGCGAAAGTCGATCACTGAGCGGAAGGATGACGCCCGCGCCGGCTTCCCAACCAAGACCATGTTTGGTATCGCTGATGATATCGCCGGCATCGTTCTCGAGTTCGATGTGCTTGACGAGCGCACCCGCCCGCACCCAGTAGCCGGGCAGGGCGCGACCACGGCGATCGGTGGTTGCTTCCGCGGTGAACGGATGCGCAAAGCGCAGACCGAACGTATAGCCGGTCTGATCAATGTCGGTGTCTTGCGACGCGATCAACTGCTCAGACTGAAAATGATGATACTCCCATCCGGCGTACGCCTGCAAATGCATTTGCAGACGCACCTGCAGGTTGGCGCCAAAACCAAACCCGGTGCTGAGCTCCGCATCGCCCAGCTTGCTCGTCGGGAACGCGCCATCGCCCGTGATTTCAATGGCGAACCGCGAAGGTGTAGCAGCGGCCTGCGCCTGCGCCGTAAGCGGAACCAGCGAGATGGACACGAGTGTGAGTACAGTGGCAAGAGTTCGCACGTTATGCTCCGTGATGAACTGAGTGAATGGTGACAGGGTGAGGCCGTTGTTCATACGGGCAGTCGCATCAGTAACACCAGTGGCAGATGCAGCGCCCCAAGGCGAGAGAGCACCGCGAACAGCGCGGCCTGATCTGGTACCGACACGTCCAGCACGGTGTAGCCATCGCGTGCAACACAACCCTCAACGGTTCCGTTGTTGAACCAGCCCGCCCAGTCGGCCGGCAGTTCTCCTCCGACCAGCAGATGGTATCGTTCGCGTGGTACGCTATTGTGATGATGAGACAGCTTGCGGCCCTCCTCGCACGCGACGTCCGGGGCCAATCCCCTGCCGTCGTGCCACAGAAACGTGTGACGCATTCGGCGCGTAGAATCGTCGCGATGAGATGATACGATCCTTTCACGCCGCGCCGCCTCACCCGATCTCATTCACATCGGGTGATTTGCGGGTGAGTCGCTGTCGAGACCGAGGCTGACCATGCGCTCGACGGCGTCTCGGCGCCCGTTCACGCCGAGTTTGGCAAAGGCGTGCTTGAGATGTGTCTTGACGGTGTCGATGGATACGCACATCACCGAGGCGATCACCTTGTTCGCCGAACCGCGTTCCAGCAGACGCAGCACCTCCAGCTCCCGGTCCGAGAGCGGATCGATCAAGCCGAGGGCCGCGACACTGCGTGGTGTGCGACTCTGCGTTGACGCGTTGAGCCTCGAGAGCAAGCCGTAGGCTAGTTCGCGCGCGGTGGGGGACGGCAGCTGCGACACCGTCGCCCGCAGCAGGGCCCGCATGCCGTCGCCGAAGTCCAGCACCGCGCGTTTATCACCACGCTCAACGACGCGGAGCAGCAACGCATCGACCGCTTCAACGCGGCTGCCCCGGTTGGACTCAAGCAGTGCCAGCGCGCTCTGACATGCCGTAAGCGTGATTCCACGCTCGTGCGCTGCACACTCGGCTGCGAGTTGTTCAGCCAGTGCGCGCGCCTCATCGCGCCGATCAAGTCGCAGCAGGCAATGCAGCGTCACCAGTGCGGCTTGTTCACGATCAGTCGTCCACACGGTCACAGGCGTCGCTTCACTGGTCAGCATGGCCAACGCTCCCGCCGGATCGCCTGAGCGCAACGCGAGGCGCGCATGTTCAATGGTGAGCGATGTTTCCAGCAAGCCGATACGCTCGGCGCGTGCACTGACGGCAACACTCTCCAGGAGCGACTTCGCCTCGTCGAACCGTCCGCGCAATGCCTGAAGCTGTGCCAGGAGCACGATCGCATTGCCTCGCACGTTCGGATCGAAGCCACTGCTGCCTAGCGCCACTGCGCCGTGCAATGCCGCGTGTGCATCGTCAAGCGCATCGGCGGCGATGCAAACGTGACCCAACTGCTGCAGCACGATCCCAAACGCTGGCAACGAGTCGACACGCTGTTGCTCAGCGAACGCGACCGACACGGCGAGTGCGTTGCGCCCAACCGTTACTCCATGCAGTTGCGCTTGCGTGGCCCCGCCATTTCCCAGACTCGACAGCACCACGTACCACAGTTGCGATCGCAGACTCTCGTCGTAACTGCGTTCGAAACAGGCGAGCGAGCGGCGCGTCTGGCCCAACCGCTGGCGCGCGCACGCCACATTGTGCAGCACGACGGCTCGCGCCCGCGATCGCTCCAGCGGCATTCGCTCGAGCAGCGACTGACCAGCGGTGATCGCCTCTTCAAGGTGGCTGTCAAAGCGAAGTGCCTGAATACGCAACAACTCCAGCTGCAGTTTGGCCTCGTCGAGTCGTTCCGGCGGATAGTTGGCCGGCGGTGAGCTCACGGCGCGCTCAATGGCCGAGAGCAGCGTTGGCAGCTCCGGCGCTCGCGCGGTGAGCAGCCGCAGCCACGCAAGGGCGACCAGAAAGAGCGGCTCCGGTCTGGACGTCGGTTCGCGGACGCGCGCCATCGATCGTTCCAGAGTGGCGGTCTCGCTGCGCGCGACGAGCGTATGACCGTGCGCATCGAGCAACGCGACGAGCGTTGCGTCATCCGGAAGCGTGGCCGCGATCCGCAGCGCCTCATGCACGTCTCCGTGATGCGCGAACCACTCACTGGCGAGCTGACCAAGCTCACATGCTCGCATGGGGTCGATCTGCTGCAACCGGTACGCGAGCAGTTCGCCAAACAGGTGGTGGTAGCGAAACCACTGTCGTTCTTCGTCCAGTGGAATGAGAAAAAGATGTGCATGCTCCGCTTCCGCCAGCAACGCGGCGGCATTCGTTATGCCCACGACCTCGGCGCACGCCCGCGCGGTGAAGCGCCGGAACACCGCGCTCTCCAGCAGAAACCGCTGCAGCTCCGGTCGCTGCCGATTCAGCGCTTCCTCGAGCAGATACTCCACCACCAATCGGTGTGTGCCGGCAAACGCGTGTACCGCGTCACGGCGATTCGGCGACCCGTCGAGCGCAATCGCCGCCAGGCGTAGCCCGACGGCCCACCCTTCCGCCTTGTCGCACAACAGCTCCGACAAGGATCGCTCGAGTCCGCCCGGCAGCGCGTGATCGAAAAACGCGGCGGTCTCTTCAGTGGTAAAGCGGAGGTCCGACTCTCTGAGCTCACGCAGTGAACCCGCGACCCGCAACCGAGCGAGCGGGAACGGTGGATCAACTCGTGTGAGCAGGACCAGCCGCAACGCCGACGGTGCATGCTCGATGAACTGCTGGACGACGGCGTGCGATGCCTCGGCGACCAGCAGGTGCAGATCATCGATAACGACCACCATCGGCTGCCTCGATCGTGCGAGCGCATCGAAGAAGGCGTTGGGAATGCGCGCCTGCGGCGCCAGATGCTCGAGCACCGCAGCGGCCTCGGGGGCGACGTCAGCGAACAGCGCCGCGAAGCGTGCGAGCAGCGTTCCCTGGTCGTTGTCGGAGTCCTCGATCGCATGCCACACATGTGGCAGTCCTTCGGCCCACAGCCAGTCCGCGACTACACAGCTCTTGCCGAAACCGGCGGGCGCGCACACGAGCGTGACGGCGGCGGGATCAGCGCCACACCGGGTGGTGAGACGCGCGCGGCGCAGTACGATCGACGGCAACCGTCGCGGCCGAGGTGACGCTACCCCCTGCGCGGAGACGAGAGAGGGTTCGATGAGATGCTCCGGATCGCGCCGAGCTCGCCGTGCGAGAGGCGAGCGCGTCTATGTCAGCTCGTCGGTAGTCCTGACCGCTCTGGTCTATCCGTACGATGAGCCCAGTCGATGCAAATTTGCGCATCGAGCGAGTGAGCGCTGTCGGGGTTTTCCCCAATCGCATCGGTGCTCCGGCCGGACCGATCATAAAGAGGATCGACGCCAACCAGACGACGGTGGTGGGGACGGCCGAAGCGAACACGGCCGTGCGCAACGCCAAGTCGCGGGAGGCGGCATCGAAGGACGCCTGCTACCGCAGATCGCGTCTCACCACCACCCCCGCCCCGCCAATCAGCCCGGCGCCAGTTTCGCCCGCAGCGCGGCAACCCGCGCCTTCACCGCGCGCACCACCTCGGCCTGCTCCGGCTCAGGCTGCGTCCAATCGGCAAGAAACGCTTCGTAGTAGCGAATCGCACCGCGCAGATCGCCCTTGGCTTCCAGCAACGCGGCGAGACGACGTTTGGCCTCGGGCGGGAAGATGCCGTCGCCGAAGCCTTCGGACGGCGTCGTGAGTGTACGCTCCAGCCACACGATGGCCGAATCCGGGCGACCGGCGCGCTCATGCGACATCGCCATGAGGAACGATTCTTCGTTGTTGGGCGACGCGCGTTCGCCGAAGGCAATGCGCAGCTGCGCAATCGCCTCGTCGTGCTGCTCTCGGGCAATCGCGAGGTACGCATTTGCACGGGCGTCCCAGAACGTGCGCAGTCCCTGAGTCCCGGACTTGTCCTTCATGTAGCCAGCGTGCGCAATCCGCGCGCTGAGCGTGTCGCCGGCGTAGGCGGCCGTGGACAGCACACCTTCCCACGGGCGGTCCACCGGTTGGATGTCGGCCAGCACCGCTGGCGCGATCGCGCGTTGCAGCAGCGCGGCCGCTTCACTTGGTGCTCCGCCCCAGAACGCCGCCACAAAGGCAGAGTCCGTTCGGGCAACCATGGCTGAGGCGCCCGCGCTTGCATCGGCCATCAACGCCTTCCGAAGCTGCCGCAAATGTCCAAGCGACTCATTGGGGCGTCCTCGCAGCGCCGCCCAGTCAGCCATCCAGCCGTTGGATACGAGCGCCTGCCTACCCGACTTTCGCGAGCGGGCGATGAGGCGCGCCTGGGCAAAGCTGCTGTCGATGATTCCTCGTGCATACAACTGCTGGCCTTCAGCCTCCCACAAGCTGTTGTTGTCGGGCAGGCGGGCCGCGAAGAGTTTCGCCACGCTGTCGATGCCGACGGTGTCCCGGAGCGCGACCAGCGCTATCAGAAGGTTGTTGTAGTTGTTGCCCGTGGCAGATGAGGCCGACAGGGATCGCCATAATACGTCCGCCGCGTCATCATAACGGCGAAGCTCCGAATACAGCACCGACAGATTGTTGAGCGCCGTGGAGTTGGTGGAGTCGCGGCGGAGCACGTCTTCGTACGCCGCCGCCGCTTTGGTATAATCGGGCTCGGGTCCGCGGGTGTAGTAGTAGCCCTCCGTGAATGCGCGCTCCTCGTCACTGAGACGATCGCGGAAACGCATGGCGGTCGTAATCGCCGTTCGCGCTTGCTCACTGCCGAACGAACGATTGTTCAGAATGACCGCGATGCGGCGCCACGCCATGGCAAACGTGCTGTCGAGCTGCACGGCGTCTTCAAGCAGCTGCAGCGCGCGCTCATCGTCGCCAGTTTCGGCTTGCAGGCGTGTGGCTTCTACATACTTGCGCAGCGCCGGCAACGACGCAGTGGTCACACGTTCAAGCGGCGCGGTGCGACGAATGCCTTTGAGCGATTCGCCCACGCGTTCGCGAATGCTGCGTGACAGTGCGCCTACAGCGGGCACCAGCTCCGCTTCATTTTCGGCGGTTTCCCGAAAGGTGGCAAGCTCCGCGCCGTCAATTGACGAGACGAGTCGCGCCGAGATTACATAGCTCGCGCCGAGCCGCACGATTTCCCCGTCCACCACGGCGCGGGCCCCTTCTCGTGTGGCAATCTCGCGCGCCAACGGGAAGTACACCACGCTCTCGCGCGGTCGCTGCATGCGATCGAGAATATCGCGCACGGTCGCGCGCGTGAGCACGGACAAGTTGGCCGACTGCGCGAGGTCGGTGCGCAGCGCTTCGGCCACCGTGGAGCCAATCAGTGAGTCATCGGCCGGTGGGCGAAAGTCGGCCACGACAACCGTTTCGCGTTCGCCAAACGAGCCCTTGCTCATAAGGGACGCGGCCGGTCCGATGCCAAGCGCGCGCGTGGTCACGAACGCCGTTACCGCCAATACGAGCGCACCAACGGCAACGGCGCCGGCGCGCCAGGTACGCGTCCACGACACATGCGGACTGACCTTGAGCGCCATGGTGGCCATGGTACCGGCCGGGCGCATGGTGCCGCCTGGCGTGAGCGTGGGCGTGGCCCTGGCCGCGCGACGCGCCGTGCGCTGCACCCACCACGTGCCCAGCACGGCCGGCAGCCCCGCGAGTGCGAGCCCCACGGCGCCCGAGAAGCCCCACGTTGGTAATCCCACGAACTCGGTGGCAGCCCACACCACACCCAACAATACCGCCGCGCTGCCGGCCCACACAGCCAGCGCTCGGCCGAGCCGAATGCGCGGCGCGGCCGTTGATCCCGTGACAGCCGAGCCGCCGCTGGTAAAGACCGCGTCAAGCTGACGCACAATGGCGACCGCATCATGCGGTCGTGCCTCGGGTTCCTTGGCCAGGCACTGCATGACGAGTGATGCCAGCTCGGCCGGTAACGCCGGTTGCAGCTCACGCACATCGCGCGGCGGCTCGCCGAGATGAGCGGCCAGCACGCGCGCCGGTGAGCGATCGGCAAACACCTGCTGGCCGGTGAGCAACTCGAATGCCATCGCACCGAACGCGTATAGATCGGCGCGATGATCGAGATCCGGATCGGCGGCCGCCTGTTCAGGGGCCATGTAAGCGGGCGTGCCAATGGCCATACCGACTTGCGTGAGCGCCGTATTGTTCGCGTCAGCGCGCGACGCCGAGATGGCCTTGGCGATGCCGAAATCAGTGACCGTGGCGCTTTCGCCGGAGAGCAGCACGTTGTCTGGTTTTATGTCGCGATGCACGATGCCGTTGGCGTGCGCGTAGGCGAGTGCGCGCGCCACGTCGCGCAGAATGCCCATGGCTTCGTCGAGCGGCACCGGCCCGCGCAACATGCGCTGCCGGAGCGACTCGCCGTCTACGTAGGGCATGGAGAACCATGGCAATCCATCGGCGTCGCCCGAGGCCAGCACCGGTACCACGTGCGGGTGCTGCAGCTTGGCCGCCATGAGCACTTCACGCTTGAAGCGCTCAATGCTCAGTCCTTCGAGCAACTCCGGCGCGAGGACCTTGACTACGACGCGGCGGTCGAGCGAACGCTCACGCGCGAGGTAGGTGCGCGACATGCCGCCGCCGCCCAGCTCTGATTCAAACGTGTAGATGTCTGACAGCGCACTCTCAAGGCGCGTGCGGAAGCTATCGCTCATTCAGGCGGGGTCAGGGAAGGGCACACTCCGCAATGTGTCGCGAGGCACTATAGGAGCGCCAGACGAGGTGGATAGGAGTATATGCGATGTCCTGCTGGCTGTCGCGCGTTCACGACTCCGGAAACGGCACATCCTCAAGTCCCGGTCCGGCCGCCACCCGGTTGACCATAGAACGTTCGCGCGCGATCGATCCGTCGGGCCACGCCACAGCCGACATCGCGCACTGCGCAAGCTCAAGAGCCGGTAGCGGTGCATCCTGCACGATCGTGGTGAGCTGCAGCATGAGAGCAATGTGCGCGCCCTGTCCGGCCAGCTTCGCGGTCTGGTCTCGGTTGCTCACGAACTCGCAGGCTTCAATCGCTTTGTCGATTGTTTTCCAGCGTCGCAATAAAGTTGCCGCCGTTCCCTTGCCAATGCTTTTGACGCCGGGAATGTCGTCGCCTTCTTCGCCGCATAGCGCCTTGAACGCGGGAAGATTCGCGGGGTGTACACCGAAGCGTTCCATCACATCGGCGCTGCTCCACAGTTTAATGCGCGTGCCGTTTACTCCCTTGCCCACGCCCACGTAGGTCGCGACGTCAACTCCGTCGGCCACGAACTGCAGTAGATCGGAATCGTTGGACAGGATGGTGATACGCGCCTTGCTCCGAAACTTTGCCATGAGCGACGCAACCACATCGTCGCCCTCAAACTTCGGCACACTGATGCTTGTGATGCGGGTGGATTCCAACCCGTCGCGAATAGGCGCCACGCGCAAACGCATGCCACCCGTACGCCGATGTTTGTACGTCGGGAAAAGCGCGTGACGAAACGTGGCGCCCTCGTGATCCCACGCCGCCACCACGTGCGTTGCGCCAGCGTCGAGTGCGGCACCGCGCGCCATTTGTGACCACAAACGCACGCCGTTGGCTACGTCACCCGCCGCGACATGAGCGGCACGTGCCGCGAGTGATTGCGCGTCAATGATGAGCATGTGTGGTTGAGCCATGCTCGCAAACTAGCCGCTGCTCTCGTGTATGCTTACCGAAGTCGGGCGCGCCACAGACCGCGCCACAGACCGCACAATCGCGTGCTACCTGCCTTGGTGCCCGTTGCGAAACGGCGCCTCACAGTTCGCGTTACGCAGCAACACCAAACAGGGCGCCGACGCCCGCTGTGAGTGCCATCGCGAGTGCGCCCCAGAACGTGACCCGGATCGTGGACCGGGCGAGCGGGGCACCACCGGCCCACGCCGAGACGCTCCCGAGTACAGCGAGAAAGGCGAGCGCACTGCCCGCGACGGCCCACGCGAGCACGCGTGCTGGTGCGATGAGCACAACGAGCAGCGGCAGCATCGCACCAACGGCGAAGGTGGCCGCCGACGCCAGCGCCGCTTGCACGGGACGGGCCGTGAGCGTATCGGAGATGCCGAGTTCGTCTCGTGCGTGCGCACCCAGCGCGTCGTGCTGCGTAAGCTGCGCGGCCACCTGATCGGCCAGTGCCGGATCGAGGCCACGTTGCACGTAAATGGCCGACAGCTCGGCGTGCTCGAGTTCCGGAGTATCGGTCAGTTCCCGACGCTCGCGCTCGATGTCCGCCCCCTCGGTGTCGGCCTGCGAGCTCACGGAGACATACTCCCCCGCCGCCATCGACATCGCGCCGGCCACCAGTCCAGCCACACCGGCCAGGAGTACGCTGCGCGGCGTTGCACCGGCGGTTGCAACGCCGAGCACCAGGCTCGCCGTCGAGACAATTCCGTCGTTGGCACCGAGCACTGCTGCCCGAAGCCAGCCGGTGCGGTGGGTACGGTGCTCTTCATCGTGGCGCATATCAGGGAGTCTGGGAGTTCGCCGCCTCGGACCAGGCGCGCAGCAGCGAGCGATCCGCTGCCGAAAGGCGCGCGTCGGGGTGGGTGGGCAGGTAGAACCACAGCGGCATTTCGCCGTCCTCGACTTCTTCCCAACTCTCGTGCAGCGCTTTTGTTCGGTCTTTGGTGGTGCGACGATTCCACGTCGAGAAGTTCAGTTCCTCACGACCCTCCCGGACATCGCGGACGGCGAGCCACGAGACCGGGGCGACTTGGCTGTACCACGGCCAGACCGTCTCGTTGGAGTGGCAGTCATAACAGGCGCGCTGGAGTACCGCCCGGACCTCCGGTGACGCGGGTACTTCCTCTTCCACGGGAGGATTTGTCCGGTCAACCGGAATAAACTGGATGGCGACAAATGCGACGCCCAACGAGATCGCGGACCATTTGAGGATATTGGCGAGATTGGGCATGCTGAAGTATCCAGCATCGCCCCTCGGTCGGACATTGCTCCTCGGAGCGACAGGGATCTCTCTCTATTTGTGTAATCTCCCCGTACGCCACCGTCGCCACCGTCGAAGCGCCATCTGAGCCGCCGACCACGCGGTCGCGACCTGATCGGGGCGCAGTCGGGTGGCGAGATCAACCGCTACGCTGTCGCCCTCGCGCTGAATCCCGATTCGGTCCAGATCACGCGTTGCTCGTCCGCTGGTATGGGTGCCGTTGGCGAGGAAGCGCGCCTTGTGCTTGGGACAGTACACTCCGCCCGATGTCTGCTGCCAGTTGAGTGTGGCACCCCGATGCGGACAGGTGAGTGCAAACGCGTACACGCGTCTACTCCACCGCACCAGCAGCAACTCATGGGCGGCGTCCACAAAGGCGCCAACGGTCCCGGGCACACCGTACCGACGCAACGGTAGCCCATCGGCGGCGGGCCGGGCACTGATCGTCCCCACCTGCAAGCCGCCGTCGGCCCTGGCTGTCCCTGCGCTGACCATGGAGGCGAACACGCCGCCGGCAATGAGCGTGGCTCGGAGCATGAACTCCCGCTGGTCTACCGTCCGGCTGCAGCCGACAACATCGAATGCGGCGTTCATTAGTCGTCGTCTCGGTTGAGCGCTGTCGTGGCGCTGCTCAATGGTGACACGTACGCCGTGGCGGCGTGCTGATAGACGAGCGCGCCGCCGGAGTGGCCAACCCGCCATCCGGCCACGACCAGCGCCACGGCACCCGGCGTGCCGGTTACGCGCGCCACCTGTCCAGTGCGTCAACGCACCAGTCCGAGGACGGCAATGCCGAGGGCGCCAACGGACAGCAGCAGAAATGCTTCCGTGGCCTCTTCGTGCGTTTCGAGCGCAGAGTCGGCCACCACCGCCTCGACCTGTTCGTCAGCAGCTTCGCCTTGTTCCACCGAGGCCCACGCGTTCAGTGACAACGCGGCAAAGAGGGCCGTGACCAGTCCCCAGGTCTGCAGCGGCCGGGCACTACGACCGATTGCCACCAAGGCGCCCAAGGTAGCGTCGAGGCTGAGCGGCTGGGGTTCGGGCGGGCCGAGCTGGCGGCGTTTTTTCCTGCAGGACTTGTTGCCCGATGCGGATCGTTTTTAGGCGCGGGTGGCCAGCAGCACATAGACTTCACACATGTCACCCGCACCCTTGGTTAGCCTCGATCCCCCTGACCGCCAGGAATGGCTGGTCGTCAATGACAACGTGATGGGCGGGCGCTCAGTCGGAGCGCTCGAGGTCACGCCGCACTCGGTTGTATTTGCTGGTGCGCTCAACACCAACGGTGGCGGCTTCGCGTCCGTTCGCTCGCGTAGGCTGCTTATCGCGCTCTCGCCATTCACCGCCGTGGCGCTGCGCATTCATGGTGATGGCCGCGAATGGACGTGCGACTTCCGAGCCGCGGCCACCACGCGCGGATTCAGTGTGACCTGGAAGGCCACGTTCCCGACCAGCGCCGACTCTACGACCACGGTACGGCTGCCGTTCTCCGAGTTCCGCCCCAGCTGGCGCGGTCGGCTGGTGCCGGCCAGCCAGATCCCACCCGAAGAGGCGTTTCCGCAAGCGATTCAGAGCGTTGGGTTCACCATCGCCGATGGGTGCGATGGCGCGTTCCGGCTTGAGGTGCTGGGTGTCGAGGGGGACTGAACGGCGCTCGCGATGACCGCCCACGGCCGGCAATCGCCGCACATCTATACCCTTGGGATATTCATCGGCCTGCCCCATCGAACTACGCAAAGTGTTATCGCAGGGCGAATGGTAGCGCTCGCGAGCTGCCGGCAAGTTCAGAGCATACCCTCGCGATTCCATTCGGCGGCCCGATAGCAACTGCGGTGGGGGCGCAAGCGTCGCACAAGGAGGGGGAAGCCAACCCCAACGCTTTGAGA
>JBBRDJ010000092.1:0-12670 GCA_038203945.1 Gemmatimonadales bacterium | reverse complement strand
GTTGACGGGACGCGGTCACCGTTTGGTTCGCAGGGCGCAGGGCCCGGTGAGTACCAGCGCGCCGGATGGACCGGCAAAGTGCATCGCGATTCGGTCGCGATTTTTCAGCTATTTCCGTCTGAGCCCTTTCCCGTGATTGATGTGGTGACCGGTCGCGGTCGCACGTATCGTCCGTCCCTCGACGCCGACAACCAGAACATCGAGGCCTTCCTGATGTCGGTCTCGGGGCCGCTGCTTCGACAAGCCGATACACTTGGACGCTTTTACGGCGCGCCAAATTTCGCGCCGCCTCGAAGAGATTCCGCGAGCGACCGGATGATGCCGCCCAGCTCCATGATCGATACCGCCCCTATCGTTCGGTATGCGCTATCGGGCGGTGGTGCGGACACACTGTTCCGGTACGCGACTGGAAATCAGGCCGCGGCTCCGAGCCGAAACGTTCAAGGTGCCCCCACGCTCGTGATGGGGCTTGGTTCCTACGGCGCAATTAACAGCTGGTACGTGTCACCGGGAGGCGATTTGCTGGTCGTAGATGCTGCCAGGTACACGGTGCGACTCTGGCGTACAGCTAAGAAAGTCAGCTCGAACGCAAACGCAACCACAGCTGGAAACGCCGATGCAAGCGCGAATGTGAACGCGAATGCAAGCGCGAATGCAAAGATCATTGAGGTCCGCCAGTTCACACTGTCGTGGCCCTCCATCCCCGTCTCCGACCGTGGGTGGAAGGCGCACGTCCAGCAAACCACCCAAGGATCTATCGCGCTGATCGAGAAGAGCCTGAGTGATGTGTCAGCGCGAATGGAGAAGCCGATGCCACGCCCGATGGCGCCGCGCTATATCGTGCCGGAAAAACCAACCCGCATGAGCCCCGTCAACTTCTCCGGAAGCTTGCAGCGCATCCAGTCGGTGAACAACATTGCCTGGATACCAGTGCATCGCACGGAGCCACCGCTCACACCGTTCTGGGATCTGGTGGACATCGAGCGCGGTGAGCGAATCATTACGCTGCAACTGCCGGCCAATCACCGTCTGCTGCACGTATCGCCGCTGGGCGCTTACGTGGCCGCCAAAGACGACGATGATCTGGAGCGTATTCTGCTGTATCGACCGTGACAGAACGTCTGGCAGTGGTTGTGGGGTTACGTTGCGTGTAGCCCCGGTACGGTGCACGGGGCTCCCACCCTCTGGAGGTCACACCAACGTGTTCTCACTTTCCCGTCAGACACAGCGCGTCCTGCTCGCAAGCGCTACGCTGTTCGCCTTGGCCGCCTGCGGCGATGACGTCCCCTCCGCGTCGGCCCCGCCTGCACTGTTCAGCACAACCGTTGCCTTTGGTGCCAGCCTCGATGATACCGGGAACGCGTGCAATCTCATTGCCTCCGCCTGTACACCGGCCCCGTATGCGTCACCACGCGTATCGAATGGAGCACTATGGTTGGAGTTGGTCGCGCAGGAGTTTAATGCGACGGTGACGCCGTCGCGCACCGGCGGTACGAACTATGCCTATAGCGGCGCGCGAACCGGGCCCATTGCAGGGACGACGCAGGGTGTGCCCAATATGGTCCAGCAGGTGGACGCGTATCTCGCGAATGCGTCAGCGTCCGATCGCGCGCAGGCGTTGTTCATTGTCAATGCCGCCACGGTGGGCAATGACATCAACGACGCGCTGGTGCAGGGACTCACCAATCCACAGGCACCACTCACGATCGTCAGCGGGGCGGTGACCAATGTGGTAGGCATGCTCAACAGGCTGTACGCGGGTGGCGCGCGTCACATCCTGCTGGTCAACAGCACCGACAACGGTAAGACGCCGTTGGCTCTGTCGCAGGGTGCACTGGCCAGCGCAACCGCAACGGCGCTGTCCACGCAGTTCAACGCCGCGCTGGCCGCGCAGTTACCGGCGGTGCGTACCGCCTCCACCGGTCTTACCATCTACCTGTTGGATCTCGGCGCGCTCACGGCCCAAGTGCTGGCCGCGCCCACCACCTTCGGATTCACCAACGTGACGGCGCCGTGCCTCGTTTTTGCGCCAACACCGTCGCTGTGCACCACGCCAGACAGCTTTTTCTTCTGGGATGCCTTCCACCCAACGGCCGCCACCGGTCGTTTGATTTCAACGCGGGCCATTGCCGCACTCGGTCAGTAAATATCCGGGAGCGTTGCTGACGCCGATCGGGAACGGCCACAGCCAGCGGCGCCCATCACCTGTCGTGCTACTGCAGCATGCGCTCGCCCGGACTCGAACCGGGACAGGTTGCCCTACAAGCTCCTAAGGCTTGCGCGTCTACCAATTTCGCCACGAGCGCGTGGTCGCGAAAACTACAACGGGCCCGCTTCACCAGGAAACGAGCCCATTGATAGATAATGCAATCACCACCTCTGCGAGCACGCACGGTGCATCGCACGACGGCCCATGATCAGTTTCGCGGCACCTGCAACGTCACCGACTGCGTGGTGATCGAGTTGCCCGGACCAACGCTCCCAATCTGCATGGCCACGTAATCGCCCGGCTTGAGTGCGTCGATCACTTCGCGCAACTCGGCCACCGTTGTAACCGGTCGACGCGTACCCGGATACGTGATCTCCAGAATGTAGTCTCGTTCGGCGAGCAGCTTGCCAAATGCGGCACCTTCCGTCGCAACGTCCGTGATCTTCAAGCCACCCTTGGTCGGCAGATTGAGTCGTGCCGCCACCGCCGGAAGCACCGCTTCCACCGTGATGCCAAGCTTGGTGGCCGGCATACGTGTAGGCTCTACCGGCGCCGGTTGCACAGGTGGCGCTGCCGGGTTCATGCCTCCCACGAGCTGTGGCAAGTTTTCGCTGGCAGTCAACGTCACGTTGAATGTGCGACGCTTGCCAAAGCGAACCACTTCGACCGGAATCGTGGCGCCAACAGCGTTGCTGCGCACCGTGCGCTGCAGCGCGCTCACACGATCGACTTCCTTGCCCGCCACACTGAGTACAATGTCACCCGATTCCAAACCAGCCTTTTCGGCCGGACCGCCGGGCGTGATCGTCTGCACCTTCACTCCGGTAATGCGCGGCAGACCGGCGAGGCCAGCGTCTTCCGGCTGCACTTCGCCCACCTGAATGCCAATCACCGGCACGCGCACTTCGCCGTCTCGAATAATGGCATCCATCACGTCTTTGGCGAGCGTGATCGGAATCGCGAATCCGTAGCCTGAGTAAAACCCCGTCTGGCTGGCAATGGCCGAGTTCACGCCAATGACTTCGCCTCGCAGGTTGATGAGCGGACCACCCGAGTTGCCGGGATTGATGGCCGCGTCGGTCTGCAGAAAGTCATTGATGGACATACCGCCGGCGTTGGGCAGCCGCACTTCGGAACCACGATTCTTGGACGAGATGATACCCGCGGTGACCGTGAAGTCGAGGCCGAGTGGATTACCCACGGCCACTACCCACTCGCCAATGCGCGTGGCTTCGTCGTCGCCAATCGGGATCGTGGGGAAGTTGGTGCCCTCGATCTTGATCACGGCAATGTCCGTGGTCGGGTCGGTGCCGATAATTTTGGCGCGATACGTGCTGCGATCCGCCAACCGGACCTCCAGCACCGTAGCCCCTTCCACCACATGATTGTTAGTGAGGATGTAGCCATCCTTGGTCACGATAAAGCCCGACCCGTCACCCGACTGCTCGCGCGGCTGCTGTCGCTCAAACTGTTCGAGAAACTCTTCCATGCCAGGCGGCACGGAGCGAGGGCGTGCCCGCTGCTGCACTGCCCGCGTGGCTCGGATGGAGACGACAGCCGGCGTTACGCGCTCGGCAACGTCGGCAATGGAGCCAGCGCCGGTGGGCACGCCATTGGCGGCTGGCGTGAGCAGAGTGGGTGACGCAGAACTGCCGCCCTGCGCCCAGCCATAACGCGTGAGATCGAGGCCAGACGCGAACACGACGCCGCCAACAAATGCAGCGGTGACCGCGAGCGACAAACGAATTCGACGGGAGGTGCTGGATGCTGCCATGAGAATAGTCCTGGGTTGCTGCGAGGGTGAAACAACAGATGTACTATGGTAAGACACCAAAACGCCCGCCGCTGTTTCCAGCGACGGGCGTTTGATTTACCTCATCCGCTATTTTTTGTCGTCAACGATCTCGTAATCGGCCTCGGCCACATCGTCGTCTGCCTTGGCCTCAGGCTGCGGCGCGCCGTCTGCTGGCGCGTCCGGAGCAGCACCAGCGCCCGCTTCGGCAGCCTGCTGCTGATAAAAGGCCTGACCGGCCTCGGAGTACGCTCGGCTGAGCTCTTCCTGCGCCGTCCGAATGGCCGCTACATCATCGCCACGGAGCGCCTTGCGGGCGTTCTCGATGGCCGTGTCAATGCGCGTCTTGAGTTCGGCCGGCACCTTGTCGCCCCACTCCTTGACGTTCTTTTCGACTTCGTACGTCTGCGAATCGAGACGGTTGCGGATGTCGATCTCCTCGCGACGGGCCTTGTCTTCTGTCGCGTTCTTCTCAGCGTCCTTGACCATCTTGTCGATCTCGCCTTCGGACAACCCGCTCGACGACTCGATGCGGATTTTCTGCTCCTTGGCCGTGGCCTTGTCCTTGGCCGCAACGTGCAGAATGCCGTTGGCATCGATGTCAAACGTGACCTCAACCTGCGGCAGCCCGCGCGCGGCGGGTGGAATGCCGGTGAGCTGGAACTTGCCAATCGTGCGGTTATACGTGGCCAGCTCGCGCTCGCCCTGCAACACGTGAATCTCAACGGTGGTTTGATTGTCGTCGGCCGTGGAGAACGTTTCCGCCTTCTTGGTAGGAATCGTGGTGTTGCGCGGAATGAGCACCGTCATCACGCCACCCAACGTTTCAATGCCGAGCGAGAGCGGAGTGACGTCGAGCAAGAGCACGTCCTTTTGCTCGCCCGTAAGCACAGCTCCCTGAATGGCGGCGCCTACGGCCACGACTTCATCGGGATTCACGCCCTTGTTGGGCTCCTTGCCGAAGAACTCCTTCACGACCTGCTGAATTTTCGGAATACGTGTAGAGCCGCCCACGAGAATGATCTCGTCAACTTCGTTGGGCTGCAAACCGGCATCCTTGAGGGCCAGCTTCATGGGCTCCAGCGTGCGCTGAATCAGATCGTCCACCAGCTGCTCAAACTTGGCGCGGGTGAGCGAGTAGTTGAGATGCTTGGGACCCGACTGGTCGGCCGTGATGAACGGCAGATTGATGTCGGTGCTCATGGTGCTTGAGAGCTCCATCTTGGCCTTCTCTGCGGCTTCCTTGAGGCGCTGAATGGCCATCGGATCTTTGGACAGGTCAATGGCCTGATCCTTCTTGAACTCGGCCACCAGCCAATCCATCACGCGCTCGTCAAAGTCGTCGCCGCCCAGGTGCGTGTCACCGTTGGTGGACTTGACTTCGAACTGACGCGTGCCGTCCACGTCATAGAGCTCGAGCACGGAGATGTCATACGTGCCGCCGCCCAGGTCAAAGACGGCGATTTTTTCGTCCTTGGTCTTGGCTTTGTCGAGACCATACGCGAGCGCCGCCGCGGTGGGCTCGTTGATAATGCGCAGCACGTCGAGACCCGCGATTTTGCCGGCGTCCTTGGTGGCCTGGCGCTGCGAGTCGTTGAAGTAGGCCGGGACCGTGATCACCGCCTTGGTCACGCTGTGCCCGAGGTAGTCTTCGGCGGTCTGCTTCATCTTTTGCAGAATCATGGCCGAGATTTCGGGCGGCGTGTAAGTCTTGCCCTGCACCTCTACGGCGGCCACATCATTAGGCCCGGACGTGAGCTTGTAGGGCACGCGTTTCTTGTCACCCGACGCTTCGGTCATGGTGCGACCCATGAAGCGCTTGATCGAGAAGATTGTGTTGGTGGGATTGGTGACGGCCTGCCGCTTGGCGATCTGGCCGACCAAGCGCTCGCCGTCTTTGGTAAAGCCAACCACGGACGGCGTGGTGCGACCACCTTCTGCGTTGGGGATCACGACCGGGTCGCCGCCCTCCAGGACCGATACCACGGAGTTGGTGGTGCCCAGGTCAATACCGATCACCTTATCTGCCATTGTAGCCTCTGAAGGATGTGAGGTGAGGAGCGCGCCTGTATGGCTGCGCTGCTTGAGTACAGGTGGAGCAAGGAGCGCGCCGAACGAAAGGCGCCAAAACGGCAAAAAGGTCAGCCGTTTTGGCCGACCCTTTTGCTCTCCCACCATTAGAATGGCAGAACGAGCTCGGCCGCTTTACTGAGCGGACTCTACGGCTGGCGGACGCTTGATGTCTCGCTCCCGCGAATCACCCGTTCGGTGCTTGATCGAACGGCCTTCCACCAGGTACACCACATCCTCGGAAATATTGGTGGCCAGGTCGGCGATGCGCTCGAGGTTGCCCGAGACCAGCAACAGGTCCATGCCTGCACCGATGCGACGCGGGTCTTCCATCATGTGCGTGAGCAGAATGCGAAAGTTATTGGCGTGCAACTCATCCACCCGGTCGTCTCGCCTGAGCACGGTGCGCGCCATGGTTGCGTCGGCGCGAATGAAGGCATCGAGTGAAACGCTGAGCATGTCGGTGGCCAATCGCGCCATCTCCTCGATCTCCGGCAGCACCGGAAAGTGCGCGCCCTGCACCATGTAAATCACGGTTTCGGCAATGTTCACCGCGTGATCGCCCACCCGCTCCAGATCCTTGGCGATTTTCATGGCAATGGTGATCAATCGCAGATCACGCGCCATGGGCTGCTGCAACGCCAGCAGGTTGACCGCCAGATCGTCGATCTCCATTTCGGCCGCATCGATGCCGCCGTCCTGGTCAATGACCTCGTACGCCGCGTCCCGATTGCGATTGGTCAGCGCGTCGACAGCGGTTTTGACCGCCGTCTCGGCCATGCCCGCCATTCGAATGAGCGACGTGTTCAGCTTGTCCAGATCATCCTGGAAATGACGGTGGCTCACCCAAATCTCCCGGTGATATACGCTTCAGTGCGCTCCTCGCGCGGATTGGTGAAGAGCTCGTTGGTCGCACCATACTCAATCACTTCGCCCATGTACAGGAACGCGGTGTGATCGGACACGCGCGCGGCCTGCTGCATGCTGTGGGTCACGATGACCACCGTGTAATCCTGCTTGAGTTCGTAAATGAGATCTTCGATTTTTTGCGTGGCGATCGGATCCAGCGCCGACGCGGGTTCGTCCATCAGCAGCACCTCGGGCTCCACGGCCAGCGCGCGGGCAATACACAAGCGCTGCTGCTGTCCGCCGGACAACGCCAGCGCACTGCTTTCGAGTCGATCCTTGACCTCATCCCACAACGCCGCCTGCCGCAGCGAGCGCTCCACCAACTCGCTGAAGTCACCCTTGTACCCGTTGATCTTGGGTCCGAAGAGCACGTTGTCGTAGATGGATTTGGGAAACGGATTGGGCTTCTGAAACACCATTCCAATGCGGCGACGCACGTCGACGGCGTCTACACCGGGCCCGTACAGGTTGCGGCCCTGAAACAGCGCCTCGCCTTCGATCTTTACGCCCGGAATGAGGTCATTCATGCGATTGAAGCAACGCAGCAACGTACTTTTGCCGCACCCGGACGGACCAATGAACGCCACCACTTTGCGATCAGGGATGCGCAGTGACACATGCTTGAGCGCGCGTGTGTCGCCGTACAACACCGAAAGATCCCGTGCCTCGAGTTCAATCGCGCCGGCGGGATTCCGAATGGCTTCGCTCATCCGGTCAACTCCGTCGCGTGTATTTATTGCGCAACCAGATCGCTATGCCGCTCATGCTCAGCAGCAGTGCGAGCAACACCAGGCTGGCCGCTGCGGCCACCTCGTGAAACGCGGGCTGCGGACGCGAGACCCAGTTGAAAATCTGAAACGGAAGCACTGTATACTGATCGGAAGGGTTGGTCGGAATAAACGCCACGAAGCCCAGCGCGCCCACAAGAATAACCGGAGCTGCTTCACCAATCGCACGCGAGAGTGCGAGAATGGTTCCGGTCATCACGCCGGGCATCGCCATGGGCAGGATCTGATGCTGAATGGTTTCCCAGCGCGTCGCACCCAGTGCGTAGGCGCCCAGGCGAATGGAGCGGGGTACCGCCTTGAGTGCTTCCTGCGACGCAATGATGATCACCGGCAGAATCAGGAGCGCCAGCGTGAGCGCCGCGGCCATCAGACTGCGACCCAATCCCATCACGCGCACAAACAGCGTCAGCCCCAGAATGCCGTACACGATAGACGGCACACCGGCCAGGTTGGCGATGTTCATCTCGATCAATCGCTTCCAACGATTGTCTGCAGCATACTCTTCCAGCCAGATCGCCGTGCCCACGCCCAGCGGAAAGGCAATGATCGCGGTGAGAAAGAGCACCCACGCCGAACCAGCCACGGCCGGTCCGATGCCGGCTCGATCCGGAAAGCGAGACGGAAATCCGGTAATCATATCAAAGCTCAACCGCGCGGCACCATCACGAAACAAGTCGACCAACAGTGCGGCCAGCACCACCACACCGATGAGTGTAGCCACGAGACACACCACCGCGAACACTTTCGCAGTTATCCGACGCTGACGGATGCGCGGGGCGAAGCGTGAAGGATCACGTTGCGCCGCCGGGCTGTTCACCACGTTGAGTGTCAGCGGCTCGGGCCGGCTGTCCGGCTCACTGACGGTCGAATGTGTGGAGACATCATCGGTGCTACGGGAGGTGCCGTTACCCGAGCGCGGCGCCGGCGCGTTCGGACGCCCGACCTGAAACTGCGGACGCTGGGTTGACGTGGATGCCGCTCGTGGAGGACCCGTCACGGCGTTCGACAACGGCACGATCTTGTCATTCGTGGACGGCATTTATTCGTACACCTCACGGAAACGTCGCAACACGACGTTGCTGATGATGTTCACGAGCAGCGTCACCACGAACAGCGTGAGGCCCACCGCGAAGATTGTGCGATACTCTACCGTACCGTGAGGCAACTCTCCCATACTCGTTTGCGCAATGTAGGCCGTCATGGTTTGCACGCTGCGCAGCGGATTGAGCGTCATTTGCGGTGTGGCACCGGCGGCAATCGTCACGATCATCGTCTCGCCAATGGCCCGCGAAATCGCCAGCAGGAATGAGGCAATGATCCCCGACAGCGCGGCTGGAACCACGGTGCGCGTAGCCACTTCGAACTTGGTCGCGCCCAACGCGTAGGCCCCTTCACGCAACGAACGCGGCACCGCACTCATGGCGTCTTCGGAGAGTGACGAAACCATGGGCACAATCATGATGCCCATGACCAGACATGCGCTGGCGGCGTTGAAAATATCGGCGTCCGGCCAGAACACCCGGAGCATTGGCGTGACATACAAGAGCGCGAAATAGCCGTATACCACGGTGGGAACGCCGGCCAATACTTCGAGCACGGGCTTGAGCACCCGACGCACACGATCATGCGCGTACTCGCTCAGATAAATCGCGCTGGCCAGACCAATGGGCAGTGCGACCAGCGCCGCGCCGCTGGCGACCAGCAACGATCCCGTCAGCAGCGGCAATACGCCAAAGCTCTTGCTCTCGAACAGCGGCGTCCAGCGCGTGCCGGTGAGAAACTCCCAGAGCGAGACGTCAGCAAAAAACCCGACCGATTCGAACACCAGCACCGCCACAATGCCAACGGTCGTAAGGATGGACACCGTACTCGCGAGTACCAGCAGCAGGCGAATGCGTCGCTCGTTGGCGTGACGACGCGCCAAGCCGAGTTCGCCCCATGAGCGCGCGTCTAAACTTTTCGATGCGCGGACGCGCGGAACGGTCATTGCGCGGTCCCGGGCGAAGCAGCCGCAACAGCCGCCGCCGCGCGCTCAATCTCCGCGAGCATCTCCAGCTGACGCGTGTACACCGCCGGCTGCAGCGGGACGTAGCCCGTTTCGGGCACAAGCTCCAACGCGTGTTCCAGGTAAAAGCGCACAAAGTCGCGCACTACTTTTCGCTCGAGCGACGCTCGGCTCACGTAAATCAGCAGCGGTCGTGACAACGGCGTATAGCTACCCGATTGAATCGACTCCGGATTGGGCGCCACGCAGCCGCTCCCTGGATCGAGCGACACGCTCTTGAGCCGAGACGTGTTTTCCTCGTAATAAGCGTAGCCAAAGAAGCCCAGAGAGTTCCGGTCGCCCTCAACGCCTTGCACGAGCACATTATCGTCTTCGCTGGCCGAATAATCGTCGCGAATGGCACCCGCGCGACCCACGATCTCTTCGGTGAAGTAATCGAACGTGCCTGAGTTGGTGCCGGCGCCGTACAGCCGGATTGGTTCCTGGGGCCATTCGGGACGCACATCAGACCAGTTGGTGACTGTGCTACCGGGCTCCCAGATGGTCTTGAGCTCCGCGACGGTCAGGCAGTCAACAAATGTGTTGCCCGGGTTCACCACGACCGATAAGCCATCAATGGCGACTTGTATTTCAATGAACTCCACACCGTTCTGTGCACACAGGGCCCGCTCGCCGTCCTTGATCACACGCGACGCGTTGCTGATATCGCGCTCGCCAGTGCAGAAAGACTTAAAGCCACCGCCGGTGCCCGACGTCGCGATCGTGACATTGACCTTGTCTTCGCTCGACAGCCCAAACTCCTCAGCCATGGCCTCGGTGATCGGGTACACAGTGCTTGAGCCGTCTACCGCAACCGTGTAGCTGCCGGAGCCGGGACCGCACGCGGTCAGGGCTCCGCCGAACAACAGCCACGGCAGCGTTCGAATCGATTGTCGGGCGATACGGAAAGTCATGAGATCGCAAGAGGAACCGGGCCGACGCACCGCGTACGCCAGCGAAGCCACATGTCCTAAGCGTGAAATATGCAGGAGCCAGCGTCGCGCAACGACGCCCAATTGTAACGAAGCCGTAATCTCTTCTCCCTCAGCGGGCCGCGCCAGCGGAGAAACATGAGCTCCCGTCGCGCGTCCGCTAGGCGAGTGGACTATATCTTGGAAGGGGTTTGGCGCACCAAGCGCTTGGAGACGACGTCTTATGGAGAGCGAGGAATGGGTATCGCAGGAGTCATTTGGCGCGTCGATGGCTGGTTTGTCGAGGGGAGCGCCGCAATCGCCGTCGGCTGCGACGTCGGGTAATCCCATGGCGCTGCCCTACCTCAACCGCGAGCTGAGCTGGCTCGATTTCAACGGTCGCGTGCTCGCCGAGGCCATGGACGAGCGGGTGCCCCTGCTCGAGCGGCTCAAGTTTCTGGCTATTTTCAGCAGCAATTTGGACGAGTTCTACATGGTGCGAGTGGCCGGATTGCGCCGACGGGTGGCCGCCGGTGCCGCTGCAGAACCGCCTGATCCGCTGCCGCCCCTGGATCAGCTGCACGCCATTGGGGCCCGCGTGAGCGAGCTTCTGGAAGCCCGGCGGCACTGCCTGCGCCGCGACCTCCTGCCGGCGCTGGCCAAGCACGGTGTGCGCGTGGTGGGCATGAACGACCTGACAACGGAAGAATGGTCGGCCGTGGACAGTTATTTTGAGTCACAGGTGTTCCCCGTGCTCACGCCACTGGCCGTGGACCCCGGGCATCCGTTTCCGTATATCTCGAATCTGTCCCTGTCGCTGGCGGTAGAGGTGCGTGATCCCGTCACGGGGGCTGAGCATTTTGCGCGTGTGAAGGTGCCCCGCTCGCTGCCCCGGTGGGTGCCCGTGGGGCGGAAGCATCATTTTGTGCCGCTCGAAGAAGTGATTGGTGCCAACCTCACGGCGCTCTTTCCGGGCATGGAAGTGCTGCGCTGGTTCACGTTCCGCATCACGCGCTACTCCGATCTCGATCTGGGGCAGATGGAGCAGCCGGAAGATCTGCTGGCCAGCATCGAGCAGCAGGTGTTTCAGCGTCGTTTTGGAGAGGTGGTGCGTCTCGAGGTGCAGCGCGACATGCCGGAGGGTATTCGGTCACTGCTGCTCGAGGAGCTGGGGGCCGGCGAGCAGCAGGAAGTGGCGCCGCTCACAGAAAAGGATGTGCACTGCCTGGACGAGCTGCTCGAGCTGGGCGACTTCTTGATGTTTGCGGGCCTGGACATTCCGGAACTGCGTGATCCGCCGTTCACACCGCGTGTTCCTGATCGTCTGCGCGACGGTCGGTCCATCTTTGATGTGATCCGCGAGCGCGACTTGCTGGTGCATCACCCGTTTGAATCGTTCGGCGCGTCGGTGGAGCAGTTTCTGGAGTCGGCCGCGCATGATCCGATGGTCCTGGCGATCAAGCTCACACTATATCGAACCAGTGGCGACACGGCGATTGTGCGCGCGCTCACCGAAGCGGCGCAACGCGGCAAGCAAGTGGCCGTGCTCATTGAGTTGCAGGCCCGCTTTGACGAACAAAACAACATCGCGTGGGCCCGCACGCTGGAGAGTTACGGCATACATGTGGCGTATGGTTTGCCGGGTCTCAAGACACACGCCAAAACGGTGCTCGTGGTGCGTCGCGATACGGATGGCATCCGGCGCTACGTGCACGTTGGCACGGGCAACTACAACTCCAAGACAGCGCGCTTGTACACCGACATGGGACTGTTCACATGCAATCCAGCAATTGGCGCAGACTTGAGCGATCTGTTCAACTCGCTCACCGGAATATCGCGGCAGAAGTTCTACCGCAAACTGCTGGTTGCACCGGCGAACTTGCGTGAGCGCACGCTGGAGTTGTTGGCCCGCGAAGCTGAGCACGCACGCGCCGGACGCGGTGGACG
>JBBRDJ010000091.1:0-12995 GCA_038203945.1 Gemmatimonadales bacterium | reverse complement strand
CAAGTTGACGATGCCGGCGTGATCAAGCTGTACAACCAGTGGGAGTCCGAGATGGCCGGCGTGGCCGTGAGTGCGGCCGAAGGCCGAAACTTCTTTACCCACGTCGCCCCGTGCACCAACAATCGGCTCATGTTCGGCAAGTTCAAGGATGGTGTCACGAAGGGTGAGCTCGACTCAGAGTTCAACTACACGTTCACCTACAAGATGAAGCCGACCAACGTACAGATCCGTTTGTATCGCCACGCGCCGTCCTCGACCAACTGGGTCCTCGTCGGCCTGCGTGCGGCGTAATCATGTCCCCGCTGGAACCCGTGGGGCAGCGAACCCGTCGCTGCCCCCGCGTTCTTGCCTCCTCAGTCGTCTGCTCCCGGACATCTCATGCTCTCGCTCGCCCAACAACTGTTAGAAGTCGCCGACTCCTCGATCATGGTCCCGACCTGCCGCAACATCGCCGAGTCTGTTGACCTGGACGCCAAGGAGAAGGAGGCCGTGATGGTGGAGTCGGCCAGCCTGTCGGCGCAAATCACGTCGCTCGCCACGTCGCTGCAGCATCCCGACGACGAACCCGACTTGTACCGTAGTCTCGCCGCATTGTGGCTGGAAATGCGATTCGCCTGGCAGCGTCACAACATGGTGGCGAACTACGACACTATCAGCACCGGCACTTGCGCACCGATCGTTCTTGCGCGCGCTTCGGTGGCGTCGTACTTCCTCCTGCGCCTCGAGGCGCTGCTCACCCGCCAGCACCTCGATAAGCTCGGAGACACTGCTGTCGAACTGCTCGACGGCGTAAGGGCCGACGTGGAGAACGGCAATTTGAGCGTGGCCGCCTGACGTGATCACAACGTTTTTGCGACGCCTGTTTCGCGGAGTCATGTCGCGGTTGCCAGGGCGTGCTTCGGCGGAGCACGCAGGCGCGACTGAGGCGCCTGTAGCGACTACGGCACCAGCGGCACTCGCGGCACCGGTGGCACCTGCGGCGCCGGTGGCAAGTGTGACACTGGTGGCGCCATCAGCCATCGCTGCTGCTTCGGTCATTGACCGAGAGCAGACCTCAGAGGTGCGGATCGACGGAGCGCTTGCCGAGCCGTTGCTCGCCTATTCGCCGCCCCATGCGTGGGCTGAGCGACTGGCTACCGCATATGAGTTGCAGAGCACTCATGCCACCGAATCGAAGAACCCCGATGCGACGGCGCTCCTGCAGCTGCTTGCTGAAGGGCCTGACGCGGTCATCCGCCAGATGCCGGCGGCGGCGCGTGAGGCGCTCGCCATTTGCGACGACCCAACGCTCTCGCGCAACGAACTGTCGCAGCGTCTGGAACGCGATCCCGCCTTGGTGCAGGGTTTACTGCGTACCGCCAACAGCGCCGCCATCGGTGGCGGGCGCGCACCCGCCGTGGGACTCGACACCGTGCTCGATCGCATCGGTGTGTCGGGCGCGCGAAGCGTGGTGCTGGCCAATTGCGTGGATGGACTGCTCAGCCATCCGGGAGGCGAGTTCAACGTGCTCGCCAGCCAGACCTGGGCGCACATGGTGCGCAGTGCGCCTATTGCCCGCGCGGCGGCGCCGGCGTTTGCGGCAAATGCTGATGAAGCATTTACCGTAGCCTTGCTTCACGACGTGGGGAAACTGGTGGTATTCGATCGCCTGTCTGTGCTGCGCGCAAAACGCCGGCGCGCTGTTACCCTCGCGCCCGAGTTCGTACACCAACTGCTCCAGCTGCTGCATGAACCGCTCGGCGCCCTTGCCGCCCTTGAATGGGGCATGGGTGAACGCGCGGCGACCGCAATCGGCACGCATCATCGAATGGCCGCTTCACGAGGCCGCCACCCGCTCGCGGAAGCCATATTCTTTGCCGAGCGCGCCGACCATGCCGCGCGGCGGAACGAGCCCTTCGATGTTGATCTTGCGTGGAGCGAGGGAAAGCTGACCGGTTCCGTGAACCGAGCCCTGGCGGCACTCCGATCACTTCCAACCGCCGCGTGATCGTGCCATGAGCGACCGTCTATTCGACCTGCTGGCGCTGCTGGACAGCCCACAAGTCCGGGAAAACATCCGGCAGATGATCAACGATCTCGGGTGCCTCAGTGACGAAGATGGCCGGGCGTTGGAAGAGGCCATGCATACGCGTATCCGCGGCATCGTGGAGTCGCTGCGCGATGTATGCATCGAAGACGACACGACGGAAGCACTGGCCATGCTGCCATCGATCTGGCTCGAACTGCGCTTCGAGTGGATGCGATACAATATGCAGATGCAGTACCAAACGCTTTTGCGTGGCACTGCCGACCCGTTGCTCATGGCACGGGGCGCGGCGCTTTCCTACGTCCTCGGGGAGGTGGAATTCCACCTCGATGCCGAGGCTGCATTCATCGTCAACAAAATTGCCGCCGATCCAACCGCGGCCGCGCGTGGCGCCATCGATCGGACCGATCGGCTGTTCAGCATCCTGTCCTCCGCCAGCGCTGGCGGCCGCGACGCTGTGGAAGCCCTACTGCTGGCCCAGCACCAGATCACCAAGCACACGGATTCTGTCCCGGTACGCACTGAACTGAGAAAGGTGATCAGCATCGTCATGGATCGAATTGGCCGTGCGCTGCTGGTCACGGTGGACGATTTCATGAATGCGCTCGAGGGCACGCTCATTCGCCATCTGGGAGACGCCCCCGTACGTGTGGTGCTGCAGGGCGCCAGCCCGGACGGATCCCTGTGTGTGCCGAGCGCCGTTGCCAACGGTCTGCTGTCGGCCGCCGGTGATTGGATGGTGGCCCTCCGCCGCACGTCCATGTCGCTCGACGCACGTGAACGACTCGCTGCGGGGCGACCGCCGTATGTCACCCTCACAGCGACGCTACAACAGATCGGGGATTGCGTTGAGCTCATGCTGGCCGACGACGCCGATGGGGCGGTGGTGTACGCGCCCGAGTGGAACTCGTGGCCGATTCGTGACTTCAAGCTGCACCTCAAACAGGTTGAAGATGCGGGCAGCTCGATCGTGTTCTCCTGCAATGTGACGAGCATCAGCGAATATGTAATGCTGCGCGTGGGCGTCCGAGACGATGAAGCGTTTATCGGCATCCCGCTCCGTATGGTGGATCACATCGAGCAACGCGACGAGGACGCCGTCGCGGTGCATGGGACGCGACTCATTGATCGAACGACCGGTGGTACCGTGCCGCTGATCGACCTGGGGGACGCCCTGTTCGGCGCGGCCATTTCGGCCGTCGATGGGACGTATGTGCATGTACGGTTGGAGGCGATGGACAAGTGTCCGGGCGGGGTCGTGGCGGTGCGGGTTCTCGGTGTGGAAGGCATTTGCCGCGGGAGCGTGCGATCTGTCCACGGCATGCTCTCCCAGAGTCCGCTGCGCGGCTTCGTCCAGTCGGACAGTCACCTGGTTGCCGTCGTGGACTTCGACCGACTTTTGGGTCATCGGATTCGCATTCCGGGACAACCGTTGCGGGTGGCCTGAGGATGTCGATAGAAGCGGCGGGAGCAATTGACGTCGGCGGGATTCTGACGACGCGTGATGTCTTCGACGTGGCGCACGGGCACCGCGCGGCTACCATAGGGAGCGCCGCGAGCGCGCGTATGAAAGCGTCGCACACCACATTGGCCCGCATGGTCGCGGAGCGTCGACGCATTTACGGCGTGACCACGGGCTATGGTCCCCTGGCCTCGCATCCGGTTTCGCCGGAACACGCCGCCGAGCTGCAGCGGAACCTGGTGTATCACTTGTGCACTGGTGTTGGCAAGCCACTGACGCGTTTGCACACCCGCGCAATGATGGTCGCGCGCGCCGCGAGCCTTGCGCGCGGCTATTCCGGTGTGAGTGAGACGCTCTTCCGCACGCTGCTCGACTGTCTGGATCGCGACGTGATACCCGTTGTACCCGAGATGGGAACGGTGGGCGCCAGCGGTGATCTGACACCTTTGGCCCACGTGGCTTTGGCGATGCTCGGCGAGGGCGAGATGTGGTATCGTGGGGAACGCATGGCGGCGTCGCAGGCTTTGCGGTCGGCTGGAATCAAACCGATCACGCTAGGCCACAAGGAAGGGATCGCGCTTGTAAACGGCACGTCGTGCATGACAGGCATCGCGGCCATCAACGCGGAACGTGCGCAACGTGCCGCCGACCTCTCCGTCCGCCTGGCTGTGTTGTTCGCGGAATGCCTCGGGGGGCGCACCGAAGCTTGGGACCCAAGATTCGGCGTGGCGCGTCCTCACGCCGGGCAAACGCTCGCGCACGCGGCACTCGCGCGGTGGAGTGCCGGCAGCGAGCGCCTCCGGGAAACGGTGCAACCTCCTGAGCGGCTCGATGAGTCGAAAGCTCGCGACGGATGGTTACCCGAAGGGGAGCTGCCGCAGGATCCGTATACGATCCGCTGCGTACCGCAGCTTGTTGGCGCAGTGCTTGACGTACTCGCATTCCACGACAACATCGTCGCGACCGAGTTGCAGAGCGCCACCGACAATCCGCTCGTGTTCGCGGACGATGAAGCGATTCTGCACGGCGGCAACTTTTATGGACAACATGTGGCCTTTGCCTCGGATACGCTGCTGCTCGGCGTGGCGAAGCTGGCCATTCATGCTGAACGATGCGTGGCACGCATAACCGATCGCTCACAGAATCAGGGGCTTCCCGCGTTTCTTCACGGAGGGCCCGATGGCGTGAACTCCGGCTTTATGGGCGCGCAGGTTACCGCCAGCGCTCTGATCGCGGAGTTGCGCACGCGCGCCGTACCGGCGTCGATTCAGTCGGTGCCTACCAACGCCAATAATCAGGACGTCGTCACAATGGGCACGATCGCCGCCCGCAAGACGGCCGACGTGCTGGACCTCGTGTATCTGGTGCTCAGCATCCATGCAATGACGCTGGCGCAAGCGGCCGAACTGCGCGGCGGTCCGGAGCTGTCCGGGTTCGCGCCATCCAGCTGCGCTCTGGTACAATGGATCCGTGAGACGACCGCCCCGCTCGTTGCCGACCGGCCGTTGGCGTTGGACATTGAACGTTTGGCGGCGCGCCTTGAAACGGTCGATTGGGGTAGCGAATGCCAAGTGGCAGCGGAGCTTAGGCCCCACGAATCGGTCGAACTCGAGCTGGTGTTCTGACCCACAGCTCCACCGGTGTCAGCGAACCGGGAACGAATGGGAAATATCGGGTTAAATCCGTTTACAGGGGGACGGGCTGCAGGGTCGTTTGGCGCAATGCCGAAGCGCACTTCGTCCTTCCCCTATCCGAACCGCAAGCGCGTTGATTGCAGCTGTCTCGCGAGAATGGCGGAGACTGACGTGCCTTCAACAAGCCCGCCATGCAACCGGTGAAGCAGCGAGGCGCCCCGCTCTTCGGCGAACAACCGCGTGGCCAGCGCCGGACTCAGGTTCATATGAGTGATGGGATGCGCGTCTGCCAAATCGAGAAGCGACTGAAGTTCGTAGCCGCCGTCGGCAGCGCGCACAATCTCTCGCGCGTGTAGCAACGCCATCAGGAGCGTTGACACAAATTCAGAGGCATGATGCCACGGCAACACGCTCAGCGTGCAGCCTCCGGTCGATACCGGAAACGGTGCATGAGAGCTGAGCAGTGCGAGCACGTTCGCATGAGAAAGCGCAATCCTTTCAGGCAGGTCGCTTGCGTACGAGGTTTGCAGCAATACACAAACGTCAGGCGTGGAAATACCGCTGGCGGTTCGGAGCGGCGGCAAGCACCGGTCCGGCCATCCGGCGGCCCCGGGCTCGAAGCAATGGGGTGCGGATGCTACCGGCGAGGCGAGTGAGTCACGCACCAACAATCGCGCATCAAGCAACGCCAACAGCGCCGCCGACCGATCTCCCTCGACCTCATGCGGCGCGACCGGTGCCAGCGTGAAACCGTCCCACAGCGACGCCACCAGCAACTGCACGAACGCCGCGCCGGCGGGCAAAGCGCAGATCACCCGATCGCCGCGCGACAAGCCAGCCTCGCGCAGCACGCGCACCCACAAGCGCGAACCCGCCCACAACGATGCAGCGGTCCATATCTGGTCCGGCAAAATGAGCAGAGGGGAAGGCTGTCCCGCGAGGCGCGCATACAGCCCATCACGCCATACGGTCACGCGGAACTCACTCCCGGAGCCCAATCGCCCTCGTAGCGCCTCACGTCGGTACGTCGCGCGAGTTCGTCGGCCGAAACATCATCCCCGGAGTATCGGACCGTATGCTCCGTGACTTGAGCCCGCACCCGCGCGTTGGAGCGCGGCAGATTGCCCGTCCACCGGCGGAACATCTGTACATGAATCGCCGTAACCGCACTCGATAGTTTCGGCGACTCCCTACCGCAACCGCGGATTGGTCTTGCGCGGCGCCAACTGACACGTTGGCCACGCCATCGCCCCCGGTGCGCGTCCACCCGCCTGAGCACGCGCTGCCACGTCCACACGCTCGCGCGACACCTTCTCCGGATCCTCACTGGCCAGATACGCAAACATCGCGGCAATCGTCGCATTGCCCTTGAGCTCATCAAACACAAGCTTGTCGTACGTATCGCGGTTGGTGTGCCACGTGTACTGCCCGTAGTTCCAGCCGTGCGCGCCAAGTCCAAACGCCGGCACACCATGACACGCAAACGACGCATCGTCACTGCCGCCACCGCTCGGTGAGCCGGGGCCTCCAAACTCGATTTGTGTCTTGAACTCACTCGGCAGTTTGTCCATCCAGGCGTTGATGTGCTTGGGTGAGTTGGCCATGCCACCGCCGCCGATGCGTACAATGCGACCCGTGCCGTTGTCCTGATTGAAGACGGCCTGAATACGGTCAAGAATTTCCGGGTTGTCTTCGGTAAACGCACGCGAACCCACGAGTCCCTTCTCTTCGGCGGTCCAGTGCCCCACAAGAATGGTGCGCCTGGGATTGGGATACGCGAGCTTGAGAATGCGCATGGCTTCCATCATGGTGAGCGTGCCGGTGCCGTTGTCAGTCGCGCCGGAGCCGCCGTCCCAGGAATCAAAGTGTGCCGAGAGCACCACGTATTCGTTGGGCAACTCGCGGCCGCGAATCATGCCGATGGTATTGAAGATCGGCTGTTCGCCCAGCAGTTCGGCGTCTGCATCCACGCGCACGGTTGGCTTTTGATTGTTGTCGGCGAGACGAAACACGAGGCCGTAGTCTTCGCAAGACAGCGCGAGCGCTGGCGCACGCGTGTTGTAGCTCTCGAAGATATCAATGCTGCCCCACGCATCTTTGGGTCGTGACGTGATGACGCCCGCCGCGCCGGCTTCCTCGAGCCGTACACCGAGTGTACCCGAGCCCAGCGCGAGCGAGTAGCCGGTGCCGCGCACGCTGCTGCCACCCCATTCGGTGCGTACCTCGCGCAGCTCGGCGTCCATTCGCGACTTGACCGCAGCTGTCGCATTGACCGTCCAGTTTTCCGTGGGACGGCAGGTGGGCATCGGGGCCGAAACCAGCACAAACTTGTCCTTGGCTTGCGGCAACCAGCGAACGAACTCCGTGCTGTCGGCAAAGCGCGGCAACACAATCGCCTCGGCTTCAACGGCGCGTCCGCCCGTGCCCGGGCTGTAGGCGAGCATGGTGCCTTCGAGCGACCGCACGCGCGGTGTGCGCAAATCGATGTGCGAGTGTCCGCGGCGCCAACCGCGCCAGGTGCCCACCTGCTCGTTGCGCGCAGTGATGCCCCAATCGGTGTAGGTCTTGACCACCCAGTCGTTGGCCGCCTTCTGCTGTGGCGAGCCGCTCAGGCGCGGGCCGAGCGAGTCGAGGAACACCTGCGCGAGCGATTGGACGCGTGAGCTGTCCATGCCGAGCGTCCAGAGGCGCTTGATGACTGCGTCATCCGATGGAAAGGTTTGCCCGGACACCGTGGCGGGCGTGAGGACGCTGGCGGAGAGCGCCAGCGCGGTGCACAGCGCACCGACAACGGTGGCGCGGTGAGATGCGGGGGAGACGGTCATGAGCAGGCAATTGAGGTTGGCACGAGGCGCTACTGGTGTACGCGCAGCCTATACGACAACGTTGTCGCATGTCCGACACCGAAACCCTCCGCGTAGGCATCGCCCAGATCGCGCCCGTATGGCTCGATCGTGAAGCGACGATCAGCAAAGTCACCGACTGGATTGAAGGCGCCGCCAACGACAGCTGCGATCTGGTGGCTTTTGGCGAAGCGCTCATTCCAGGCTATCCGTTCTGGTTGGAGCGCACCGACGGCGCGCGCTTTGAGTCCCCGCTGCAGAAATCGTTGTACGCGCACTATCTCGATCAGGCGGTGGACATTGGTGCGGGCGGATTGCATCGGGTCCAAGAGGCGGCCGCTGATTACGGTGTGCATGTCGTGGTGGGCTGTGTGGAGCGCGCCGGTGATCGCGGCGGACACAGCGTGTATTGCAGCGCGGTACAGATCGGGCAGAACGGACGTGTGTTGAGTGTGCATCGCAAGCTCATGCCCACCTACGAAGAGCGCCTCGCGTGGGCCATTGGTGATGGACACGGACTGGTGACGCACAGCGTGGGCGCGTTTACCGTGGGCGCGCTCAACTGCTGGGAGAACTGGATGCCGTTGCCGCGCGCGGCGCTGTACGCGCAGGGTGAAGATCTGCACATCGCGATGTGGCCCGGCAATGTGCGGAATACGACGGACATTACACGGTTTATCGCGCGCGAAGGTCGCTCGTATGTGCTGTCGGCGTGTGCACTGCTCCGGCGCGAGGACATTGGTGATGAAGTACCGCACGCCGACGTGATTCGCGGCGGTTGTGAAGAGCAACCGGCCAACGGTGGCTCGTGCATTGCCGCGCCCGACGGCGGCTGGCTGGTGGAGCCGGTGGCCGATGCCGAATGTCTGATAGCGGTGACGTTACATCACGGACTGGTGCGGCGCGAACGACAAACCTTTGATCCGGCGGGACACTATGCGCGGCCGGATGTCACGCGGCTGGTGGTTGACCGGCGGCGTCAGAGCACGGCTGAGTTTATTGATGCATGAGGGTGAACACGCACGATTGGTTTGCTCTGAGGAAGTGACGCGTACACCGCGCCCAAAGCACTCGCTCGCATGACCAACTTGCTGCACTTCATTGCGTCGCCCAACGAAACGCGCGTGCTCGAGGAGAATGGAGCCAGTCCCGCCGCTCGCTAAGGCTTGAGATTTGTTACGAGCAGTATTCCCGCCACTCGGCTTTGCGCGGGCGTAAAGCGCGTGAATGCCAGTTCCGTTTCGCGATCAGCCCATGTCCATGTTTCGCGAACGCCCTCGGGAATGGGAAGACTGGCGTATTTGGCATCGCGCCCGTGATTCCGGTACAGACTGCCGAGCAGGATGTCGATGTTCTGTTGCTCGCCAAAAAGAAAGCCAATGCGACGCACCGTGCCGCCGGGATCGAGCAGCGCCATGGCGCCGTCTGACCCTTCAAACGATCCGGGTGGAAAGCGAACGATCGTATCGCCGGGATAGGCGATGTATCGCGTGAGCGAACGGAGTGGCTGGCCCAGCTGCACGGTATCGCTGTCTACGACCAGCACGCGCCGTAACGGAAGCTTTTCGTCTTCCTGCGCCTGGAGCGGACGGGCCACAACGAGCAACGCGAGTAATGCAACGAGCGCGAACAGACGCATGGTTGTGGCGTGGTGTCAGGGAACCGGAGATATACCCTGAACCAGCCAATTCCGCTTGGGTGTTTGAAGAATGGATGCCCAGGCGCGCGCGTCAACCGTTTCGCGCAGCCTTGTATGTTCAGTACAAGTACGGCCGGAGCGCAAGTTTCGAGGTGTCGTCCGATTCCGGTCGATTAATCTGTTCTCCGCTGAACGCTCATTCGAACTCGTCCCACGAAAACGCCATGCCGCCAACCACGGCTCCAGACCGACACCCGCCCCTGCGTCTGCCAGGCGACGACGCACGCTTTATCGCTGTGCGTACCTTGCTGGCGACGCACGGGTTCACTGCTGCCAGGTGAGCGCGCAGAGTCGATGAGCGCCACGGCGCTGATGTATCCCACTGAGGGCCCCTGGCTGGTCTCGGACCCCTCGATGGATATCACGGAGCGCAGCACGATCTTTGCGGCGTTCAATGCGCAGCTCAATGGGTGGGGTGTTTCATTGCACAAGTGTGATCTCAGCGCGTGAAGGCGCCCCCACCGCAACGCGCGTTCGCGCGAGGCTGCGCGATAATTCCGACGCGTATGATATGGTGCTCGTGGGCAATCGCGCCAACACGCTGCTGCAACACTTCTCGTCGTCGCTGATCTCGGCCAACGCGGCGACCGCGCCGCTCGCCAATGCGCAGCTTCGCCAGCTCGCGGACCAGCGCGTGGAGCAACTGGAGTTCGTCACGATTGTGCTCAAGCGGCACGCTGAAGATCGGGGCGGCTTCACGTTCGTGGCCGATCGCGGTAGCGAGACCGGCTGGCGCGACGAAGAGCCTTGGGTTGCTGAACGTGGCCGCATTTCGGTGGATACACCGTTTGTGGGTCACGTGGACGTTGGTGCGGGCGATGCGATGATGCTCGCCCAGTTCGAAGGCACGCGTACGCTTCACGAACATGTACTCGCGCTCAAGGCGAATGGTACGCTGCCTCCGGACACGGATGCCGAGCATTTCGCGCGGTCGTTCAGTCGGCTTGTGCTCGACGGAGTGGTTGAGAGTGCGGTGTTTGTGCGGTAAAGCGAAGGCCGGGGGATCGCGAAGCTAGGGTAAATGGCAGCCGGTAAGTCGTGGGGTATTCAGCGCGCTGGTTACCTCGTCATGTCGTTGACTCCACCGACTGCTTCGCGATGAACTCCATCTGTTCGGTGCGTTCACGCGCCCACCTCGGCAATCCGATGTACGCCGACGCAAGGGCGACGATACCCAGCACGGCCATCAGCCCGGCACCGACGAATCCCCGTTCGCTCACCAGATCAAACGTGGCCAGCGCTCCGAAGCCCGCGCCGAGTGAGAGGTAGAGCGCGCCCATGGCAACGCGCACGCGTGCGTTACCCTTTCGCGTGGACAGGCGAAGACGGTGTCCCGTAGGCGTGGGTTCGAGCAGGGCGGTGAGATTTCCATTGTGCCACTGCCGAAAGGGGCCTTCGGTAACCAGCTTTCCGCGCGCATCGAACGTTTCGCGCAGCATTGACACAAGCCGGTTCCACTCGTCCTCCGAGACCGGTCGACCAAATTCCACCGTGCGTGCAACGGAGACCGGCAATCCCATCCATCGGCGCTGCTGCGTGGGGACCAGATCACCTCGCACCACCGCCTGTGCGGCGCGCGTGATGTGTTCAGCCGACAGCCCCACGTCACGGCTGATCTCGTGCAACTGCTCGAGGGTCAACCCACCGCTGGGGTCGTGTGCATCGGTGTGCAACTCCTGTGACGCATTGGCCCGCTCAAAGATGAGCGCGATCTCGCGGTCATCAAAGCGACGTGGTTCGTTCATGACTGACTCCCGCGAGGCGGAAAAAGAGCAGGCGTGTGATGCGCGACGCGCAGCGAAGACGGTATGTTCAATACGGGAATGGCCGGGGCGAAAGTTTCGAGATGTGGTGAGCTACCGGTCGACTTTAGTTTTTCACCAATGAACTCTCATCAAATGCAATCCATGTTTCGTTCGGGCGTCTTGCTGGTGGCAGTTTTTGGTTTCACTGCGTGCTCCTCGGGTGACACCGATGGATCGGGCTCAGCCGTTGCCACCACAGGCTCCGGCGCATGGCGCATTACGGAAACCGGCTTTGGACCACTACGAGCCGGTCAGACGGTGGCCGAAGCCGCCGCCGCCGCGGGTGGTGCGTTTACTGCGGTCGCGGGCGCACCGGCCGAGTGCAGCTACGCGGAGTGGCCGGCTGCTCCATCCGGCGTTCGTGTGATGCTGGTGCATGATACGGTGGTGCGTATTGAGGTCACCGAGGCGGGCGTGAGTTCAGCGGGCGGAGCGCGCATTGGCGACAATGAAGGACGCATCAATTCGCTGTACGCCGGCAAGATGCTCATGATGCCGCACAAGTACACCAAGGGCAAATACATGGTGGTTACGCAGCCGGAGGACTCCATGCATCACATGGTCTTTGAGACCGATGGCAAGGTAGTGACGGAGTTCCGCTCCGGTCGAGATCCCGAGGTGCAGTGGGTCGAGCGGTGCGGCTAAGACAGATGTAACATGCGCGCCTTCACGCTGAGTACGCTGGGTCACGTCAATCTCATCGATGCCTCCGGGCACCCGATTGCGACATTGCTGGCCCAGCCCAAGCGGTTGGCGTTGCTCGTGTATCTGGCCGTGGAAGCGTCGCACCGATTCGTGCGACGTGAGATGCTATGTGAGCTGTTCTGGCCTGATGCCGACAACGAGCGGGCGCGCGCGAGTTTGCGCCAAGCGCTGGCCTTTGTTCGACGAACACTCGGCGATGCCGCGATCAGGACTCGCGGGGATGATGAAATCGGTGTCGACGCGGACGTGTTGCACTGCGATGCAACGCTACTCCGTACGGGTCCGATTACGCCTGAGCTGTTGTCCGTATATCACGGCGATTTTTTGCGGGACTTTGTCGTTGACGAAGTGCCGCGCTTTGATCGTTGGGTGGAAGACACACGGTCCGCGTTGGCGCGGGATGCAGGGAGCGCCGCGCTGGCCTTCGCGGACCGTGCGTTGCGGACCGCGGCTACGGAGGATGACTTTCGGAGCGCGGTGTCGCTTTCAAAAAAGGCAACCGCCATTCTCCCGTTTGATGAGTCGGCCCTCGTGTTGCTGGTGCAGGCGCTTGACGCGTCGGGTGACCGGGTGGGCGCTGAGCGTGTGTACGATCGGTTCGTAGACAATCTGGCGCGCGAGCTGGACGCAGAACCTGCGCCAGAGACCGTGCAAGCGATGGCGCGATTGCGGGCGCGAGGTGCGCAGCCGAAAAGAGATGCAACAGACCATCTCACAGCACACGCCGCCGCACTTCCCGCCGTAGTGCCAGCAGAGATGCCAGCGCACGTATTGGGCGACGGGTCACACGCGTCACACGCGTCACACGCGTCACACGCGTC
>JBBRDJ010000090.1:0-13129 GCA_038203945.1 Gemmatimonadales bacterium | reverse complement strand
TCTTGGGCGTGGTGGTGTACACACGCGTGCAGACGCCACGCTTGAACGGATTGGCCTTGAGGGCCGGCGCCTTGTCGCTGCGCTTGACGTCCTTGCGCGCCTTGCGGACGAGCTGGTTGATCGTTGGCATTCGCCGAAAATTCCCTGCGTTAGTATGTTCGAACTCCGACTTCTACGTGGATCGCGTATCGGGTACATCGGGCGTCGGGGACCCCGGGACCAGTGATCCGGGCGCACGAGGCGACCGGGCCTGACAGGCGGCACGGAACAGAACCCTAAGCTTATTCAGGAAGGGGGCGTGGGTCAACCTCAGATCATCCTCGCCGCCACTGAGTTCTGGTCGCAGCGCTCGGCTCAAGCGCAGGCCTGTATGTGGTGCCAAGTGGCACCGGACTCGTCTCCCCACGAAACGGGGAAACTGCGGCGAAGGTTACATGCCGGACTGATCGCGCTTCCCTGAGCACGGCCCGAAGACGTGCGCATCGGAACCGCACCGCCGAGCACGCGTATGACTACGCATGCGACTGGCTCGTTTACACCCGACAACCCGATGTCTTATCACGCCTCATGGCTAAGCTGCGTTTGTCGGCTGTGCCAGCTATCCTGCGCCGCAACGTCGAGATGGGCTCGCTGGTCCTGCTGGCGCTGATCGTGTGCGCAGTGTGGGGCGTCGCCGAACTCACCGACGAAGTCGTTGAAGGCTCCACCCGCAACCTTGATCACGACATCCTGCTGCTGCTGCGCACGCCCGGCGATCTGTCCAAACCCATTGGTCCGCCATGGCTGGAAGAGGCCGGGCGCGATCTGACTGCGCTTGGGGGCACGTTTGTGTTGGCGGGTGCGACGTTGCTGGCGGGCGGGTTTTTGCTGATGCGCCGGCAGATCGGGTCGCTGGTTTACCTGCTGGTCGCCACTGGCGGTGGCATTGCGCTGTCGAGCGTGGCGAAAGAGTTCTTCGACCGCCCGCGCCCCGATCTGGTGTCGCATGGATCCATCGTGTACACGGCCAGCTTTCCGTCTGGGCACTCCATGATGGCGGCGGTCGCCTATCTGACTCTCGGGGTGCTGATTTCACGGGCGCTGCCGGAGCGACGGCAGAAGGCGTATGTGCTGGGCATTGCCATCACGCTCACGATCCTTGTGGGAGTGAGTCGGGTGTATCTGGGCGTGCACTGGCCCACCGACGTCGCGGCGGGCTGGCTGGCCGGTGCGGCTTGGGCGGTGACGTGCGTGCTTGTGGCGCGACTGCTAGCTCGGCGTGGTCATGTGGAGGCTGAGGTGTGTGCCAGCGATGGACCGGCGAACGCCTAGCGCCCCCCGTCTCAGGCAGAACGTCAACAGAGTTCGTCTCACGTATTCTTGAATAACTTGCAATATTGGGCTGGCGGTGTGCCCTTCCCCGGCGGACGGTAGTCCGAGTCCTACTCCAACTCAGTGGTCCCTTCATGGACCGCCCTCATTCAGCAGGAGTGCTTCGCATTAATCCGTACCACACCGCGCTGCTCATTTTCGGGATCGCCTTTCTCGCTGCCGCCGTGATTCCGAGGCTGTTCGCTCGAGGCGCGGCGGCACTACCACTGCTGTATGTGCTCACGGGCCTGGCCATCGGCGGGGTAACTACGAGCTCGGTGCGCTTTGAGCCGCTGATGCACAGCGCGTTGGTGGAGCGCCTCACGGAAATGGCCATCATCATTTCGCTTATGAGCGCGGGGCTCAAGCTCGATCGGCCCATTGGCTGGCGTGCGTGGCGCTCCACATGGCGATTGCTGGCCATCACGATGCCGCTCTGCATCGCAGCGTTGGCGTTCGCGGGCACCGTCTGGTTGGGAATGCCGTTGGCCGCCGCCATTCTTCTCGGTTCGATCATTGCACCAACCGATCCGGTGCTGGCCACCAGTGTGCAGGTGGGGCCGCCCGGTAAAGGTGGGGAAGACGAACCACGTTTTGCGCTTACCAGTGAGGCTGGCTTCAACGACGGCCTTGCCTTCCCGTTCGTCAATCTGGCGGTGGTGGTTGCGGCCACAGGGCTCGCAGGCGGCGAACTCACCAACTGGCTGGCGGTCGACGTGTTCTGGAAGATCATTGCCGGTGTGGCGCTCGGCATGGTCGTTGGACAGCTGGTGGCCACTCTGACGTTTCGTTTCGGTCGGCTGAGTGCCGTGTCAGACGGCTTCGTAGCCATTGCACTCACGCTGGTCGCCTATGGAGCCACGGAGTTGGTGTACGGGTACGGATTCCTTGGGGTGTTCGTGGCCGCGCTCACCTTTCGCCAATATAAGCGGGACCACGAATTTCATCCGGCGCTGCACGCGTTTTCTGAACAAATTGAAATGATGTTCATGGCGACGCTGCTCATGCTCTTTGGCGCGTCCATTGCGCACGGATTGCTGCAACCGGTCACGCCGGCGGTGGTGCTGGTTGGGCTGGGCGCGCTGCTCGTGCTGCGCCCACTGGCCGGCTGGCTCGCGCTGTTGGGCACAGGGTTACCACTCGGCGAGCGCGGCGTGATCGCCGTGTTTGGTATTCGCGGCATCGGCACTTTCTATTATTTGGCATATGGCCTCAACAACGGCGCGTTCCGCGAAGACCAGGAGCGGCTGCTGTGGGCAACGGCTGGATTCATTGTGCTGGTGTCCATCGTGTTGCACGGCGCGTCCGCCGCGTGGGCCATGCAACGCGTTGACCAGCAGAGAGCGCGGGAGGCGTGAAGCGTTGCCCGTCTGCTGAAAAGATTTTGCGTGTGTACGAGGCAACGAATGTGGATTCCGTAACGTCTGACATGTTGCTGACGTATGTTCTGTTGACACTTCACTCCACGCCGTGACCGACACGCTCGCCAATCGACTCAGTGAGGCCTTGGGGCCTGAGTACACCCTAGAGCGTGAGCTTGGCGGCGGCGGCATGTCGCGCGTGTTCGTGGCCACAGAGAGGGCGTTGGGCCGACGTGTTGTGGTGAAGGTGCTGCCACCGGATCTGGCCGCCGGCGTAAACAAGGAGCGCTTCCGCCGAGAAATTCAGTTGGCGGCGCAGCTTCAGCATCCTCATGTGGTGCCGCTGCTTACGGCCGGCGAGCGCGATGATCTGCTGTGGTTCACGATGCCGTTTATTGAAGGGGATTCGCTGCGCGTTTTGCTCGACGAGCGCAAACGACTGCCAGCGGGCGAGGTGCTGCGCATTTTGCGCAACGTGGTAGACGCATTGGCCTACTCCCATGCACGCGGCGTCGTGCACCGCGACATCAAGCCGGCCAACATTCTCATGAGCGGGTCGCACGCGGTGGTGACCGACTTTGGCGTGGCCAAGGCGCTGAGCGCGGCCATTCCCACCGCTGGCCACACCACCAGCGGTATGGCGATTGGATCGCCCGCCTACATGGCCCCCGAGCAACTGGCCGCCGATCCAGCGGCTGACCATCGCGTGGACATTTACGCCGTGGGGCTGCTGGCGTACGAGCTGCTCACCGGCATTGCGCCGTTTTCCGGAAGCTCACCGCAGGCTACACTGGCGGCGCAGCTCACAGTGCGCCCTACGGCGCCGCATATCACGCAACCGGATATTCCGCCTGCGTTTTCGGCGCTCATCATGCACTGTCTTGAAAAGGACGCTGCCAAGCGTCCGCAGACCGCCGGTAGCTTGCTTGAAGCGCTCGATGGCGTCGATGTCGCGCTGCGTGACGATGCCGCGATTGCCACAAGAGCCGCGTACGCGAAGAGTGCGCCGGCACGTCGTGCGGTAATGGTGCTGTTCGGCCTGTTCGCCCTGGTTACGAGCGTGTTCGCGATTACACGCAACCGATCCGGTAGCGCGGTGGCAATCGCACCGGGCAGTGACTCCGTGGCACGTCTGGCCGCAGCAGAAACGGTGGTGGTATTTCGTGATGTGCCGGCGTTGCGTGATGAAGCCGAAGGCCTCTCGCTGCGGCTTGGTCTCACGCGTGCAGAATCGCTGCAGATTGCACAGCAAATGGGTGGCGGCGCGCCATCTGTGGCGGAGCTGGCACGCCAGGGTGCGCGAAGTATTGATCGTGATTTGCTGATCGCGGCAGTGTCGCGCGTGTTTGCCGACTCGTTGCGACAGGCGCTACAAAGCATGGAAACAGCCCTGTCCACGCTGCCGAGGCAACGCGAGTTGCAGTCAATGGTCGTGGAGCCGTCGCGTGGTACGAGCAGCGGTGCCACGCCCATTCTTGCGCCACCACCTCGCGGTCGGCTTCGGCTCGCGATGCTTGCCTTGAGCGATCGCACACGCGATTCGTCGCTGGCATTTCTGGGGCCGATGCTGCTTGATAGCATTGCCGCGTCGCTGCAAGGTTCGCGCGGCGCCATCGATGTGTTGTCGGCCGATGCAACGCGCAAGCTCGTGGGTGAGCCGGCACCCAATCAATCGGCGGCCATCGGATTTTCACTACGCGCCAACTACGTGCTGAGCGGCGCATATTTTCTGCGCAACGACAGCATTGTGGTGATTACAGCACTTACTGATGTGCAGAACGGTTCCGCCATGCGCTTGCACGCCGAGTACGCATCGCGCGCGCAGGCGACGACGGCACTGGTACCATCCGCCACGTGGGTATTGGCGCGACTCGATACATTGCGGCGCGAGGCACGAACGCGTGTGAACAGTCGGCCGCCACCACCGTCGGACGGTCGGCGGGAGCCTGTGCGACCGGAGATTCCGCGACCGGAGATTTCTCAACCGGAGAAATCAAGACCGGATATGCCGCACCCGTAAGGCGGTGCGCCACTGCGCACGGCGTGTCAGTGACGCAGGCGCATGAGAAAGCCGCCAAGCGCCACACCTCCGTGCGGAGTAAGCGGATCTGTTGTCGAAGTGTCGCACATGTCATGAAGCGGTGACACGATGTCGACGTGCTGCACAATCGTGCCACGCATGAAGCTCACGGGCGAAGGCGGCGCAGATGTGAGCGTCGCAACACACAATGCCCGAGTCCGCAGCCAACACGGACTCGGGCATTGCTACCGCGACACGCCAAATGCAGTGCACATCGCCTGGCTAGTCAGCAGTTCACGGATTGGGCGGCGTATTCGGATTGCCCGACCGCTCGTTGAGCGGATAGGGCAGCCAACTCACGCGAGCCTCTGCGGCTCGTCCAAACCGACGCAAATCGGACCACGCCAACCCGCTCGCAAACAAGGAGTACCGTCGCTGACGGGCGATCTCTGTCAACAACGCGGGCTGCGTCGCGAGTTCGGTGGCCGTACGTGGCGCCAATCCGGCGGCTACGCGCACCGCGTTCACGCTGGTGCGTGCATCCGCCAACCGATCAAGCCGCGCCAGTGCTTCGGCGCGAATGAGTGTGATCTCGTCCTGCGTGAACATCGAGATCGCTTCCGTCTGCGTAGCAAACACGAGTACCGGCACAATGCTCGACCCCCCGAACGAAGTTTGAGGCGTGGGACCGAACAAGCGCGCCACACGTGTGTCGCCCGCTTCCGCGGCCGTACGCAACGATGCCTGCGCCGAAAAGTAGCGAAGACCGGTGAACACCGACCAGAGTGGGCTCTGATCTGCGGTGGCGTAGCGATATTCGCTGGCGGCACTGGCCGGTACCGCGTTGGCAAAGGTCAGTGCCTGATCATTGCGTCCCGCCGCGAGCGCGTACCGAGCCTGCCACGCGCGCACAAGGTTGGGGAGATCAATGCCGGGGGTCAGCAACTGCGACGTAAACTCCGCACTCGCGGGCGTTGCGTCGAGCGACGCACGCGCCTGACTCAGCAACTCCAGCGCCGTACTGAGCGCAGCAGCGCGATCCACAAAGGGCGACTGAAATCCGGTAATGTCTACCGGAATCTGCTGCCATGCTTCAGCGAGCGTACCAAAGGCGTACGCTTTCATCGTGAATGCCAGCGCACGAATGCCGGACACAGTGCCCGGTGCCAGCGTGACCCCTTCAATGCCGGCGAGCAGTTCATCAGCGGTACGCACAATCTGGTAGTGCCGGCTCCAGAAGTTGAGCACGTCCACATTCACGTCTTCGAGCGGTGTGAGCGCACTCGCATCCGGAAAGCGCTGGAACGCACGCTGCGGCGCGAGCGAGCCGTTGGTGACGCCCAACTCGTTGGCAACAAGTCCGGGAATCCACACCGCATCGCCACGTGCATTGCCCCATCGGCCCTGCAAGCCAACGGCCAGCGCACGTACGCCAGCGGGTGTAGTGAGCACGTTTTCCTGCGTCGCCGCATTGGGATTGGCGATGTCAAGATTGCAGCCAGCGAGCAGCGCGCCCGACGCGGCGCACATGAGAGCCATCGCAAGCGCTGAGCGTCGAGCCGGCCCGTTCAATGTCGTAGTCATGGTCGGCATCTCAATAGTTCAGGTTCACGGACATGGCAATGCTGCGCGGAATCGGTATGGCAGCGAAGCCGAAGCCGCGCACCACGGTGCGCTGTCCGCCCGTGTTGGTTTCCGGGTCCCAGCCGGTGTAATCGGTCCACGTCATGAGATTGCGTCCGGAGAACGTGATGGACGCGCCACGCGAACGCAGTACCTGCGTGACGCTGCCGGGCAACGCGTAGGTAAGCGCAATTTCACGCAGCTTTACGAAGCTGCCGTCTTCGACATACTCCTCGAACACGGAACGACGAGCGGCAAAGAACCCGCGAGGTACGCGACCTTCGAGTTCGTCGGCATACGCGGCACCAACACCGAAGAACGGTGTTTCGAGCACGCGACGGTCAAAGTTGAACAGGTCCACGCCGCCCACACCGTCAAACTGCACGCGCAACGTGAGACTGCGACGCACCGTGAACTCATTGATCACCGACCAGTAGTTCTTGGGATTCGGGTTGCCGAGCACTGCGGCCGGACCGATCGCGGGAATGCCGGTGATGTTGCCATTCGCATCTTCAATGGGAGCACCGGCCGCATTGATGATCTGACCGGCATCGTTGCGACGATACGTGGTGCCCCAGAAATGTCCTGGCGCCTGGTTGGCCGCCACCCGGATGATGTTGAAGCTCTCGGGAATAAAGAACGCACCGCCCGAGGCGACCTGTGTGACGATGGGATCGTTTGTCGCGTACGTGACGGTAGTGCTCCAACTGAACGCATCGCGCTGCACATTGAACGAGCGCAGTAGCACTTCGTTACCCTTGTTGCGCAGTGAACCAACGTTCGACAGCTGCTCCGTAAATCCGCTTGACGGCGTCACGGTTTGCGGCAGGATGAGATCGGTCACGCTGCGATCAAATCGTGTGTACTCAATCCCAACGCGTCCGCTCAGGAACTCGGCGTCAAAACCCAGCTCCGTTTCACGCGCCCGTTCGGGACGCAAACCTTCGTTGCCTTGCCGCGTGCTGTTCACCACACCCGACAGCGTGCCGGACGGTTCAAACACATAGTTTGACAGACGATCAAAGCTGCCCGGTGGCTGCTCGCCCGAGAAGCCCAGTCCACCGCGAATGCGCAACCGGTTTACCCACGTACCCGCGAAGTTGCGGAAGGCTTCGACTTCAGTAAGGTCGAGCGACGCGCCGAACTTGGGGAAGTACTGTTGACGCTCGTCACGTCCGAATGCACTCGATGCATCGGAGCGCACGGCAGCGGTGAGGGTGAGCAGATTACCGTACGCAATTTGCTGCTGACCGTAGAAGCCGATAATGCGGCGTTCATCGATGGACTGACTGGCAAACTGTGCGCTGCCCTGCACCGTTGTCACGAGCAACGCGAGATTCTCCGCGCGCGCCACCGTGGAGTTGAACTGCTGCTGCTGGTAGTTGGAGCCCACGCCAGATACAAAGCGCCACTGGCCCATCGTGGGCCAGCGATAGGTCACGTCGACATCCTGATTGAGCAAACGCGCGCGCAGATTGGCAGAGATCGCGAGGCCACCTTGCAGATCGGGCGCCGAGCTGCCGCGCGGTACAAATGATGACTGTGCATCGGTGTAGTTGTCGATGCCAACGCGATAGTCAATGGAGAGCGCTTCAAACGGCGTGGCGTTGAGCTGCAGGCCACCGGTAAAGCGTGAAATCTCCTGTGGTGCCCTCCAGTTGGCCATCACTTCGAGCGGATTAGAGGCGAGCTGACCAAGTGGAAAGACACCCGTTTCGGGGTTCGGGAAAAGATTCCGGTCGTTTGAGTTGAAGAGAAAGTTGGTGAGCACACCACGGTTGTTCACCAGACCGCCGCTGGCCTGACGGTTGGCTCGACTGGTCACGTAGGCCGTGCTCGTGGACAGCTTGAGCCACGGTACAATCTGGCGGTCAACGTTGAGACGGATGTTCTGCCGCAAATAGTCGGTAGTACGTACAATGCCGTCCTGCGTTTGTACCGAACCGCCGAGATAGAACTGCGTGTTGTCATCACCGCCCGAGAGACCAACCGATGTGTTGGAGGTGAGGCCAGTCTGAAAAATCTCGTCCTGATAATCAAAGCGACGCGCCACCGGCTGACCGGCCGCGTTGACCGTGGCCTGATTTACCGGAAGACGTGTCTCCACTTCGTCCTGCCCCACTGATGTGCGCACACTCACGCGCAGCGCACCTGGCCGTCCGCGCTTGGTGAAGATTTGCACCACGCCATTGTTGGCGCGTGAACCGTAGAGTGCTGCAGCGGCTGCACCTTTCACGATTTCGATGCGTTCAATGTCATTCGGATCGAGATCGGCAACGCGATTGCTGGTGTTGCCACCAAGATCAACCAGCTGCGATGAACCGTTGTCTATAATGACACCGTCCACGATATAGAGCGGTTCTGCACTGCGACTGATCGTGGACAAGCCACGCAACCGCACGCTCGAGCCACCACCCGGTGTGCCGGAGTTGAGGGTGACAAGCGCGCCGGGCACCTTGCCGGCCAGCGCGGCGTCTACCTGCGGAACACCCGCGTTGGCAATCTCGCTGCCCGTGACGGTCGCGAGCGATGCACCAAGGCTGGCGCGTTCCGTTTCCGTACGCGTGGCCGTGATCACCAACTGAGACAGGTTGAGAATGTCGCGCGTGAGCTTCGCGTCCTGCGTGACTTGTCCGCTGGTGGCCGAGAGCGGGAAGCGCTGCGGCTTGTAGCCGAACGCGCGAATGAGCAGCACCATCGAGGACGTGGGTTCCGGGACAACGAGCCGGTAGGTGCCGTCGTCGCTTGTCGCGGTTCCGATACGGGTCCCGTCAATGAGCACCGAAGCAGACGAAAGGCCGCGTCCAGTCTCGTCGGTAATCCGACCGGAGACTGTGAGCTGGGCCTGCACCAGTGCGGGCAGGGCGACTGTGGCTATGAGACCAACAATCGCCGCCCGGAGGTACGCACGGAGAGGCATCATGAGTGTGGGGAGAAGGGTGGGAGGAGTAAAAGTCGTGCATTCGTAGTCGGTGTATTGTACAGCGCGTTCGCAGTTACAGTTACTACTTCCCAACCAGCTGCCAGCGTCTTTTTATCCGCCGATCAACCGTCTTGCCGCGTTGTGGGTAAACAACGCAGATGCGCGGACCGAGGCCGCGCGAACCGGCGCGATTGCCAGTCGGCGCGCCGGACCTTGCGCCCATAAGTGTTCGGCGCCACAACTATCGTCGCTCGGCGTAGCATCATACCACTTCAACGCGCCTCACAACAGTACGATGCCAGCCGGATATTCCTGAGGTTTCTACAACTTCGGAAAACACGGAGTTCGCGCCGACTCGCGCCGCAGTGGAGATTTACCCTGTCCAGGGTGCAGGCGTATTTCGGTAAGCTTACGCGGAGTGTGATCAATGGTGCGTTTCTGTTGTCGTGTGTGCGCTACGCTCGTAACGGTGATGGCGCTTGGGGTGATGACCGCGCCGCGCGCCCTCACCGCGCAGCCCCGCACTGCCGACCCGGCGGTGCGGGGCGTCGCGCTGAGTGAGTTCCCGCGATTCGTGCCGCTCGGGCCCGGTGTATACGGCTACGAGGAAATCCGCCAGCCGGGATTCACCACGGTGAGCTTGGTCGTAATAGGACGCGATGGCGTGCTTATCGCCGACGGACAGGGCAGCCCCGCCGCCACACAGACCATGCTCGACCGCATCCGCGCGCTGACGCCGCTGCCGGTCAAGTGGTACGTGATGGGTAGCGACCACGGCGACCACACGGCCGGTAACAGCGTGCTTCCCGCGGACATCACTTATGTGGTGCACCCCAACTCGCGTGCACAACTGTTGCGTGATTCCTCAACCGCGCCCGGCACGCGTCGCGTCGTCGTACCGCCCGTTGCCATGACCGGCGACCGTGAGCGAATAGACGTAGGCGGCCGCGTGGTGGAGGTACAGTTTCTCGGCCGTGCACACACCGGCGGCGATCTCATGCTGCTCGTGCCTGACGAGAAGATTCTGTTCATGAGCGAGGCGTACCTCAACCGTGTCTTCCCGGCGATGCGTTCGGCCTACCCCAGCGAGTGGCTGAACATGGTGGACCGCGCGCTCGCCATGGACGTTGCGCACTACATCCCGGGACACGGCTTTATTGAAACACCGGCTGTCTCGCGCGAAGAGCTGGTAACGTTTCGCGAAGCGCTGCGCGCGGTGATTGCTGAGGCCACACGTCTGCACTCGGCGGGAGTGCCGGTGGAGCAGGCCGCGGCCCAAGCCAACTGGGGCGAGTACGCACACTGGTTCCTCGCCGAGGGGCAGGCGCCAATTGCCGTGCGCCGCGTGTATCTGGAGCTGGATGGAAAACTGCCGCAATGACACAACCTTCCTCCTCAACCCGCCTTGCGGAGTCATGGGTACACAACGCGCACGCGTGGACCGACGCCGTGCGCTCGGGGGCCATTCCCAGTCGACGCGCTGGCACCGACGAAGCGATCCTGCAGGCCATTGCGCACGCGCCCGACGGTGCGCTGCTCGACGTAGGCTGTGGTGAAGGGTGGCTGTCACGCGCAATTGCGACTCAGCGTACGCACCGTCGTACAGTGGTTGGCATTGATGCGAGTGCACCACTCATTGCGGCAGCTCGGCTTGCGGGGACGAGCGATGGACACAGCAGTGCACCGAGCACTGCGACGAGAAATGAACCAGATAATGGACTGATCAATAGACCGCGCAACGAACCGCGCTACGAACATGTGTCCTACGCGGAACTGGCCGACCGTGCAGTGGAACTCGGCGCGCCGTTTGCCGTGGCCGTGTGCAACTTTGCACTGCTCGACGACAACGTCGCAGATGCGCTCACCGCCATTCGCACCGCGCTCTCGCCGCTTGGCACGCTGTTCATTCAAACGGCGCACCCGTTCACCGCGCGTGGTGACGGACCGTATGAGAATGGTTGGCGCGAAGAAACGTTCGACGCATTTGGCGGACGGTTTCCCGCGGCGATGCCGTGGTATTTTAGAACGGTCGGTTCGTGGGTTGCCGAGTTGCAGGGTGCAGGCTTTGTGCTGGAGTCGGTTGCTGAACCGCGCTCGGCCGAGGCACCGATGCCACTGTCACTGCTGATGCGCGCGCGACGGGCAGGAGGGCTGTAACACGCTGCGAGCGATGTTGCTCGCAGCGTGTTGGATCATTGGTTGTGATTGCCTTGATTGTTGCGATGGCGGCGCTTGCGGTTACTCCTACGGATCATTTCTGCGATTGTACTCGTGGCACAAATCGCCATCGCACGATGTCAACGTATCCATTGAGATCGTCGGTCACCAAAATTCTCGCCGTGTTGGTGCGTGGAATAAACGGCATGGGCACTGAGTCTGCATTGGTCATGAGCGTGCTGGCTACCAGCGTTCCGGAGTGCGGATCGAGAACTTTCCACCGTACCGAAATGCCTTGCTTCCGACTCTCCCTGTTCGTCCGGAACTCCGGCGGTAACGGTTTCGCTTCCGTTCGGCTGAGCGCGGTGTGAATAAATCCGCTGCTATCGACCTGTAACATGGCAAAATACGTGGACGGTGAAGCAGACGTATCGGCGTTGGGCCCGCTCGTGTGCGGCACATACCATTCGGCCTCACGCCTTACACACCTCAGCAGGCGGCCGTCCAATGACCACTGCTCCATCTCATATGCTTGCGTTGGCACCTGATCCGGTCCCACCCAGAACGAGTTGTCGCCGTCGCACGCAATGGTTCGCTCGGCTTCCTCGAATCGCGAACCCGTTCGTTCCGGATCCGCCGGCACAAGCAGCTGGCGAACATTGCCTTTGGCGTCGAGCTCGGCCACGTGGTGCGACGACCGCGCGGTTGACGGCGGAGGACTGACAAAGCGCCGACCATCTGCGGTGAGAAACCATGAGCCAGACGGCGCGTTTGCAGCCGGTTGTATGGAGCGTGTCATGTACCGAAAATCGTTGTCAAAAACACTCAGATGCCGTGAGTTATCGATGGCATACAATGTGTCGCCAGGCCCGAAGATCGGCTGAATCCCGCTGGAGAACTCACCGGGCCCTGCACCCGATCGTCCGATACGACGTACGAACATTCCACTGCTGTCCCACACCACGAGTGCATTCTCACCGAAGACGGCGCTTACGTAAACGCCGTCGCTTCGCTTCGCGATTGACGGTGCCGCCAGCAATCCGTCCTCTGCATCTGACGGCATGAGTCGAAGCACTGACACCAACTCGGCATCACACACCGGTTCCATGTCAGGCACCACGACCAACTCAACACTGTCGCCGGCGATGGAGGCGGAACGCGGCTGGAGCACCGCCTCGCAGGATGTTAGCGGAGCGATGGATTGTTGGGGATTCGCTCCCGCGCTGCCGGCCGACTGATCGCACGCTGAGGTTATCGCGCCGAGAATCAGGCACGCCAGCATGCGCAAGACGATGCCAAGTGCTAGCACACGTCGGTCCCCGCCTGCTTGAGGCAGGCGATGAGACATTCGCCGTTTCAGACTTCGCCTCCGCCGCCGCACGTCGGATGGTGAATGTCATCTGTGTAGTTATGTGCCATCTCTGAGTGCGGCTGGGATCGCGACCCTGGCTTTGTTTACGCCGATTTTCGAGCAGCAGTTATCAGCTTTTGAATCTCCGACGTGAGCCTGACGCGGTCAAGCAATGCCGACTCTCGGTTTCCAGTCACCAGCAGGTTCGACACTCGCCTGAGAACCGTGCAGAACAAGAGAAACGCAAAACGGGCCCGAACGACAATTGTCGTCCGGGCCCGTTTTGTACATCAAGCAAACACAACCCCCTACTGATCCCCACCCAACGAGAACACTGCCACTTC
>JBBRDJ010000089.1:0-13133 GCA_038203945.1 Gemmatimonadales bacterium | reverse complement strand
GCAGCCAAGGTCATTGAGAAGCAACAGCAGCTGCAGATCACGCAGACGGATCTGTTGGGCATTCCAGCCGAGTACGGCGAGAAAATTGCGAAAGCAAACTCCGAGCGAGCGTCCACGCTGGCCGAGGTAAACGAGGGGGAGTCGGATCTCGCCAAGCTGCAGGACAAGGTGGGAGCCCTCACCGTCCGAAATGAGTTTTACCTGATCAAAGCGCCGCAGGATGGGTACGTGGTGCGCGCCTCCCGTAGCGGCCAAGGTGAAATTTTGAAAGCCGGCGAGCCGATCGTAACGATTCAGCCCGCTCGCCCGGAGAAGGCCGTGGAGCTGTTCGTGAAGCCGATGGACGTGGTGCTGCTTCGTCCGGGCCGACACGTTCGCATTTTCTTCGATGGTTGGCCGGCGTTGCAGGTGTCGGGCTGGCCACAGGTGGCCGTGGGCACGTTCGGGGCGACGGTCGCGGTGATCGATCAGTTTCCGAACCGTCAGGGCATGTTCCGCGTGCTGCTCACGCCGGATCTCACGCACGACGTCGACTGGCCGGCGCAGCTGCGTCTCGGCACGGGCGCACAGGGATGGGCGATGCTCGACAACGTCACCGTCGGATGGGAGCTGTGGCGTCAGCTGAATGGCTTCCCCCTGTCGATCAATCCCAACGACGCGCTCCCTGCCGACGCAGTGGCGGGCGGCTCGAGCGGTGCGGAAAAAAGCGGAGGAAGTAAGTGAGGCGATGGTTTGCAGCCGCGCTGCTTCCCGTGGCGATTGGAAGTGTCGATGCACAGCAGGAACAGCGTTTGGATAGCATGATGGTGCGCGCCACCGCCTTTTTAGGCGAGCGCGTGGACACGTCGGGGGTCCCGTTTGCTTTCCCCGCGTTCATCGACGCCATACTGAGCACGCATCCGGTGTCGCAGCAGGCGCGCCTCGTCGCCGAGCAGGCCCGTAGCGACCTGCGGGTGGCTTGGGGTGCGTTTGATCCCACGGTCACTGCGACGTGGGACCGGAAACGTCTTGATGGCACGTCGTACTACAACTACGTGGAGAGCGAGCTCAAAATTCCGCTGCCCATCGGCGCCGATGTAACGCTCACGTACGATCGGACGATGGGGCAGTTCACCAATCCCGATCGGCGGGCCTTGGGCCGCGGTACCTTTTCGGCGGGCGTGTCCATTCCGCTCGGCCAGAGAATTCTTACGGATGAACGTCGCAACGCGCTGCAACAGGCGCGTGCCGCGCGTGACGCCGGTGCCGCCGACCAGATCGGCATTGTCAACAAGCTGATCTTCGAGGCGGCCAAAGACTATGGTGCGTGGTACGAGAGCTGGCGACGCCGGATCATTGCCCAAGAGGGTGAGGCGCTGGCCGAGTTCCGCTTGCAGGCCGTGCGCCTGCGCGTGGCGATTGGTGAGAGTGCGCCTATCGACACCGTTGAGGCCACGCTCGAGTTGCAGCGGCGTCTCGTCACACGGTTCGAAGCCGAGGCCATGTTTTATGTCTCCACGCTGCGCGTCACGGCCTATCTCTGGGACGACGCTGGTCGACCGGTGCCCTTGCCGCTTGACGCCAAGCCGGTGCTCGATGGCATCGAGCGCAGTGCCATCGACTCCACGCGCCTGGCATCGCTGCTCGACATCGCCACGCGTCGCAATCCGGATCTGCTCAAAGTGCAGGCGCGGGTTCGGCAGGCCGAAGCACAGCGCCTCTTTACTACGCAGGGGCTGTTGCCGTTCGCTGAAGCGAAGTTGGCTGGACTGGCCGAACGCGGCGATGACGTAGACTTTTTTGCGAGTGAGCGCCTCGACAACAACTTCATGGCCGGGCTGCAGATCAAGTCTCCACTGCTTTTCTTGCGAGAAACCGGACGCTTCTCGGCAGCCGGCCAGCGGCTTGAGTTTCAGGAACTGGAGTTCGACCGGCTGCGTCGGGAGGTGGAGTACGACGCACGGGCGGCCATCTTTGACCTTGCCAATCTTGAGCGGCTGCTCGACCTGCAGGCGGCCAACCTGAGCAATGCAACCCTGCTGCGCAATGCCGAACAGATCCGCTTTGAGAACGGCGAAAGTACGCTGCTCATTGTGAATATTCGCGAACGGCTGGTACTCGACGAGGCCGTCAAACTCGCCTCTTTTGAAGCGAAAGTCGCCAGCACCCGCGGCGCGCTGGCTGTCGCCACCGGTGACCGCAGCCTCATGCTCCCGCCGCCGTGACGATTGAGCGCTGGTGCTGACTGAGCGGGAGGGACCAACCGCTCAGCCCTGCGCAACAATCGGCCGAACGGTATACTTCAACGTGCGCCAGCTGAGCGAATGTGTTCACCGTTTTACCTGACTACTGCACCATGAGATTCCGCACCACTGTTCTGCGCGCCTTCGCGCCGCTCGCTGCCGCAGTGGCATTGACGGCCTGTGGCGAAACGCTGGGGAGCCGCGTTGTCCGCTCCGTTGATGGCTGCATCGCCTTTCGAAACGCAGCCTTCACGAGCGGACAAGGGACCACAGCGTTGGCCACGCCGCTCCCTGATTCGGTTCAGGCACTTGGCACAAAAATCGCCTACGCGCGAGGATTCGTCGGACTGGCGTCCATTGCGCAACAAGCGCCGGATCAGGTCACACTGGTGTGCGCGCTCGAGATCGCGTCGTTCTACCGGAACTTCGATGCGGCGGTGCTGCTCAACAGCTATACCGCTCATCCTGACAACGCCGTGAGCGAAAGTGCGCGTCGACTGTTGGCGGCAAGCCAGGATCCGCTGCCCGCACGATTCACGAGCGGCAAGTAGCGCGCACGCCAGTCACCACTGCGTGTCCGACGAGGATTTGTTTTGCGGTCAATGCCGTGGTCAAACGTCGGACGCGCCAGGCTCCCGCATAATCAACCGCACGCCGCGCTGATAGGTAAAGTAGGCGTACGCCCACTGCAAAAACACCGAGAGCCGGTTACGATAGCCCACGAGATACATGAGGTGGACGAACACCCACAGCAGCCATGACACGTACCCCGTGATGTGGAAGCGGCCGAATGCGGAGACAGCTCTGTGGCGTCCGATCGTGGCGAGATCACCTTTGTGGAAGTAGCGAAACGCACGTCGTGCGTTCCCACGCACGCTGGCCACGACCATGCGCCCCGCGTGTGTTCCGGTCTGGTTGGCCGTGGGTGCCACCGCCGGTACCGGTGAACCATCGGCTCGCGTGGTCCAACACAAGTCCCCCACCACAAAGACTTCCGGGTGTTCGGGGACGGACAAATCCGCGTTGACCTTCACCCGCCCTGCCCGATCGGTCGGTGCGCCTAGCATGCCGCCCAGCGGCGAGGCCTGATTGCCGGCTGCCCAGAAGACGGCCCGCGTGGGAATCACTTCGCCAGCTACGGTGACAGATTTGGCGGTGATATCGGTGACGGCGTCCCCGAGGCGCACTTCGACGCCGAGTTCCTCGAGATCGCGCTTGGCCCTATCGGAGAGCGCGTCGGGAAAGGTGGCGAGCACCCTCGGTCCCGCCTCCAGCAGCAACACCCGCGTGTCGCCCGTGTCGATGTGCCTGAACTCCCGTCGCAGCGCGCCGCGCACGAGTTCGGCGAGAGTGCCGGCCAATTCCACACCCGTTGGGCCACCACCCACGATCACAAAGGTCAGAAGAGCACGACGCTCGTCCGAATCGGTGGTGCGTTCGGCACTTTCAAAAGCCAGGAGAAATTGTTGGCGCATGGCGTACGCGTCCTCTAGCGACTTGAGTCCCGGGGCGTGCTGCTCCCACTCGTCGTGGCCAAAGTACGCGTGTCGCGCACCAGTGGCCACAATGAGATAGTCGTACGAGAGAAATTGCGTACCGTGATCGAGTTCGATGCAGCGCGTGTCGGGATCGATGTCCGTGGCTTCGCCGAGTAACACGGTAGTGTTGCGCTGGGCGCGCAGTCGCCATCGAATGGGCACGCTGATGTCGCTGGGCGCGAGGCCAGCCGTCGCCACCTGGTAGAGCAGTGGCTGAAATACGTGGTGATTGGCGCGGTCTACCACGGTCAGGCGAACCGGTGCGTTGGCCAGTTCGCGCGCGGCAGACAGTCCGGCAAACCCGCCGCCGAGAATCACCACATGCGGCAAACCGCCCGCGTCGGCGGCGCGATCAGTCAATGCCATCTTTGAAAGATAACCCGTCGCGCACGGGGGAATCAGACACACAGACGGTCCGCGAGGGCGATGATTCGAGAACAACCGGTGCGCGCCGACGCGAGGACAACCGGGGGCGTACAACAAAGCGTGCAGCCCGCACCCAAGGGTTGCGTTGCGCTCAAAGGGTTGCGTTGCGTTGCGCTCAAAGGGTTGCGTTGCGTTGCGCTCATGAACGAGTACATGGCAGCGCTCGCTTCACTACGCCGCCAGCGGGGTATCACCGGTTGAACTCAGACACGCATCCGACACGCACTGTCGTAAATGCAGCCAACCGATGACCATCCCCCCACACAAGGAGCTTTCGTGCGACAATTCTCCACCGATCAGCTGAGCAAATGGCTCGAGCATCATGAGCCACCCTGCATCTCGCTTTATCAGCCCACGCACCGCGAGCATCCGGCAAACGCGCAGGATCCGATTCGTTTCCGCAACATGCTGCGCTCCCTCGAGTCGTCGCTCAACGAAACGTATCCGGACATTGATGTTGCCGCGCGAATGGAGCCATTCCATGCGCTTGAGCAGGATCGCGACTTCTGGAGGCACCGCACCGAGGCACTCGCCATTCTGAGTGCGCCCGGCTCTTTTGACGTAATAGATCTGCAGCGACCGGTGACGGAGCTGCTTGTGGTTGCCGACTCGTTCCACACCAAGCCGCTGTTACGTGTGGTGCAGTCAGCCGATCGCTATCAGATCCTTTCGTTGAACCGACACGAAGCCAAGCTGTTCGAGGGCAATCGCGACGCGCTGGATCCGGTAGCGCTTCTCGAGGTACCGACCACGATTACCGAAGCGCTCGGCGCGGAACTCACCGACGAGCATCACAATACGGTGGCGTACGGTGGCAACGCCGGAGGACGCACGGGACATACGGGCGGCGGCATGCATCATGGAGCAGGCGGGAAAAAAGACGAAGTCGAGGTCGACATGGAACGTTTCTTTCGCGTGATCGATCGCTCGATTCTCGAACATCACTCGCGGCCATCAGGATTGCCGCTCATGCTCGCGGCGTTACCCGAGCATCAAACGCCGTTTCGCGACATCAGCCACAATCCGTTTCTCATGCCTCAAGGCCTTGCCATGAACGCCGACGCGCTCGATGTCGAGCAGTTGCGCGTGGCGGCCTGGGAGCACGTTGAGCCGATTTACGTTGCACGAATTGCGGCGCTCGTTGATGCATACGAAACAGCGCACGCCCAAGAGCGTGGATCCGATGATCTTTCGCAGGTCGCGGAAGCGGTCGTGGCAGGACGCGTCGCGACGCTGCTGGTAGAAGCGGATCGCGTGATTCGCGGTCGCTTACACGATACCGGTCAGGTAGAACTCACTCCGGACGCCGTCCCGGCAGTGGACGACCTGCTTGACGATCTCGCCGAAGCGGTGCTGCGGCGCAAAGGTGAAGTCGTTGTAGTGCCAGCGGCCCGTATGCCGTCAAAGAGTGGGCTCGCCGCGACGTATCGCTACTGAGGGAGGCCTTGATGCATGAAGGGCTTTCCATGTGTGGCGGCTTTCCGCCGATGCGTGCGTCTCGGCCCGCTGATTGACGGGTCGGGCCGACCGTCATGTTCGGGGCTCTGGGTTTCTTTGCACTCACCGTTGTCTACTGTCTGAGGGGTGATGTGCCGGTTGGTATGGCGCTGAATGCGACCCCTGATCTCGTCTTCGGCTCGGTTTTTCTGTGGTGGGCAAGCGCTGCCGGTTAGGGAAAACCGAGCAAAAGACACGGAACGCCCCCCGTCCTACGCGACGCTTTGAGTCTTGTATTGCGTCCGTACCTCGGCGTAGGCGGTGGTGCGATCGCAAATACAACCGGAGCAGCGTACGCGCTATATCGGCCGACAGCACGGTGTCACTGCCGACTGGACATTCGGTGCTGCGTATCGGCTGTAGCGACCGCAGGCACGAGCCGACACGAGCCGACGTGAACCGACACGACGCACAACCTGGTCACGGCTTACCTGGGTCAGGCGGCCTCGGCCGAGAGCGGCGCGTTGAATGTTTCTGCTGTCACCGTTGTATTGCGCGAGAGTCGATTCTGACACAATGTGCGCGTTCCGCCACGCCTGACAAGTCGTAAGTTCCACCCGCAGCCGACGAGCGATCACACACCCTGACTGAGCAACGCGATGAAACAAACGAAAGAGTTCGCCGCTGTCGCCCATGCCAAGGCCAAGATTGATTTCTGCATGATGCAAACGGTCGGCGAACACGGCGTCAATACACGCCCGATGTCCAACAACGGCGAAGTGAAGTACAACGGTAAGAACTCGCTTCCGCACCGCATATAGTTTCCCGACAATGGGCGTTCCCTCCGTTCCGATTTCTTGAGGGACGAACAATTCGTACACATCGCGTTTTACCTACTGAACACGGGAGCTTTCGCAGAACGTTCACGTCGATCTCGACACAGTCGGGAACCCTGCGACCTCACCCATGCCGATCAAGCCTCTTCCTACCTGCAAACCATGATCACTCTCCATGACAAAGACTCCGGTGTCGTGATCGGCACGATCACCGAAACGGACCTCTCCCTGCTGGTCGACTCACTTGAGAAGGAATCTCGTACCGATACTGACTACTACATCCAGGCAGGGACGATTGACCTGCTCGTGGCGGACGGCGCGTCTACCGAACTACTCACGTTGCTGCGAAACGCGCTTGGCACGAAGAATGGCGTAGAGGTGGCGTGGACTCGTACTTAGCATTCTCGTGGGCAACGATGGTCGATGCGCATTCGATTGACAAGTTTATTCCGCCACCCAGTAATTTTCGCTTGCGGATATTGGACACGGATAAATGCACATACTTGTACTGAACGCCGGCTCCGCCACACTCAAGTTTCAGGTGGTGCGCACCGATCGCGCACGCATCGCCGACAATGCGGACGAGAAGCTTGCTCGCGGGCAGATTGAGCGCATCGGCGGCGAGTCGGTAATCACGTTGCGTGCGCCGGATGGTGCGCTCACGCGGCGGACCGCGCCGCTTCGCGACATGAACGCGGCGGTTGAGTGGCTGGTGTCGTGGGCGACGTCCGCCGAGAGTGGTACGGGACTCACATCGCGCGCCGACTTGCACGCGGTTGGCCATCGTGTGGTGCATGGCGGCGAGCAGTTCTCCAGATCCGTGTGTGTCACCCCCGAGGTCGCGCGCGCAATCGAAGACGTGATCGAGCTCGCACCGCTGCACAATCCGCACAACCTCGCCGGCATTCTCGCGGCGCAGCGTGCACTCGGCGACGGCGTCCCGCAGGTTGCCGTGTTTGACACGGCGTTTCACCAGACGCTCGCTGAACACGCGTATCTCTACGCCATTCCGTATCCGCTATATCGCCGACATCGCGTGCGACGTTACGGCTTTCACGGAACGTCCCATCGTTCCGTTGCCTATCGATGGCGTCAGCTGAGCGGGAAGGCGAAAGCCGATGTGAAAGTGATCACGCTGCATCTGGGCAATGGATGCTCGGCCTGCGCGATTGTGGGTGGGGAATCGGTTGACACGTCGATGGGATTCACACCGCTGGAAGGGCTCGTGATGGGAACTCGCTCCGGTGATATCGACCCTGCCGTTCTCGACTTCATCGCCGGCAAGGAGGGACTGTCGTTGCCGCAGGTCGAGTCGCTGCTCAACTCGCAGTCGGGACTGCTCGGTATCTCCGGTCTCACCAACGACATGCGTGATCTGCTGGCTGAGGCGCGTGAACACGATGACCGGCGCGCCAAGCTGGCCATTGAGATGTTTTGCTACCGCGCGCGCAAGTACATTGGGGCTTACCTCGCAGCCATGGGCGGGGCGGACGCGATTCTCTTCGCTGGCGGTATTGGCGAGAATGCTCCGGAGATTCGCGCGCGCATTTGCGATGGCTTGCAGTGGGCCGGACTCACGATCGACCATCACGCGAACAACGCGCTGCATGGCGGGCGTGAAGGACGGTGCAGCACGGCCGGATCAACGCTGGAAGCGTGGGTGGTACCGACCGATGAAGAGTTGTTGATCGCGCGTGACACCTGCCGGGCCGTAGAAAGCGCTTGACGGTTACGACTGATTTTGGGTGCGTTGTGTCCGCTTCGTGCTCGTCGGCCGCCATGGGCGAGAATAGGGTTAGCGGGAAAGGCAGTCGCGATCAGACCAGGGACCCCTTCCGCCGGTTGGCGCGTTGGATCAGGCGAAGCGCTGTGGAGTTGGCTATGTCTCCCCAGTGCCCAGTGGCACCACGGTTTCGCCTTCACTGATCGAGTTCATCATGCGTCGTACTATCACGTTGGGTTTCGTTGCGTTGTTCACCGTTGCCTGTTCCAAGGGGCAAAAAGACGAGCCAGCACCACAGGCGGCTGCTTCTCCCGCAGCGGCTGCGATGCCCCGGACTGCGGAGGCGGGCGGCACGCTCACGGGAATCCTGCGCGAGCAGATCCCCGTGGAGCCGTATGTGTACGTGCGCCTTGAAACAGTCGACGGCGATATCTGGGCGGCGGTGAACGAGGCACCGCTTACCATCGGAGCCTCGGTCACGGTCTACAACGCGTTCGCGATGGAGCAGTTCGCGTCCGAAACGCTCAATCGCACATTCGAGCTGATCTACTTCGGGGCGCTGGAGCCGTTGAGAGGCATGGAAGGCGGTGCGACCATGAATGGAGGAGCCGCTGGAGCTGCAGGTGCCTCTGAAGCGTTTCCGGGCGCATCAGGCACGCCGCTAGCCGAAGTTGCCAAGGTGGGCCCCGTTAAGCGGGCTAGCGGCGCCAATGCGCGTACCATCGGCGAGGTATGGGGCGAAAAGGTGCACCTCATCGGCGCGACCGTCTCCATTCGCGGCGTGGTGGTAAAGTACAACCCCGGCGTGATGGGGAAAAATTGGATTCACCTGCAGGACGGAAGCGGTGACGCCGCGAACGGTACACACGATTTGGTGGTCACCTCGCTGGACGCCGCTGCGGTTGGCGATACGGTAACCGTCACCGGCACGGTGCAGACGAACCGGGACGTTGGCGCGGGCTACGTTTTTGCCTTGTTGGTGGAAGACGCGAAGATTGTTGCGCGCTGAGCGTGACAAAGTGATTCCCGAACGTGACAATGGCGGAACACTTCCGCGACGTTTTGGTGATGGGCGCAAGGTGTCTTGATGGCTCGCGATCATTTCGTCGAGCTTTCTCCACGTCTTCACCGAATACGCACCCATGCACAACCGTGTGAACCGCGCCCTGCACCGCGCGTCAGCGCTTGCCACGCTGGCCGTTGGACTTGTGTTCCTGCCTGGCAGAACGGCCCATGCCCAGGCAACCGAGGGCTACATCAGTGGCTTTGTCCGCGATTCTGCGGGCACGCCGCTCACTGATGTCTCTGTCACCGCACGCAACACCTCCACTGGCTTTCAGGAAGTCCGGCGCACCGACAGCGGCGGACGTTATGTATTCGCCCAGCTCCCCATTGGTGGACCGTACACCGTGACCGCGCGCAAGCTTGGCTTGCAGGCTCAATCGCGCACGGGCATCACGCTCAATCTTGGTGATCGACTCACGCTTGATCTCACGCTGGCGACCAGCGTGCAGGAGATCGCGACGGTTGAGGTACGCGGCGATCGCGAAGCCAAACGCAATGAGCGCGTGGGTGCAAGCTTCGTGGTAGATCAGGACAAGATTCGCGAACTGCCAATCGCCAACCGCAGCTTCGCCGACCTTGCCATCATTGCCCCAACCACGTCTCTCTCCGGCACCGGCGGTGTCATCACCTCGTCTTCGTCGATCTCGGGTAGCCGCGTGTCGAGCACCGACATTCGCGTGGACGGCGTGCAGCAAAAGAATACGTTGTGGGGCACCGGTTCCGGCCGCGGGCCATACTCCCTGTCTGTCGAAGCGATTCAGGAGTTTGAGATCGTCACCAACGTCTACGATGTGACACAGGGACGACAGGGAGCCGGCGCGGTCAACGTCGCCACGCGCAGCGGGACGAACACCAGAACCGGTTCGCTCTTTTTCTACAACCGGAACCAGGCGCTCACCTCGAATACCAACTTTCTTGGTCAGGCGAACACCGATTTCAGCAACTGGCAGTGGGGCGGAACGCTGGCAGGTCCGATTATCAAGGACAAGCTGCATTATACCGTGGCGTTCGACCGCCAGGACGTCACCGAGCCGTTTGTCGCGCTCGATGTGGCGAGCGACGCCGACTGGGCGCGCCTGCAGGTGAGTCCGGATTCCGTGACGCGATTTCTCAACATTCTGCGCAACGAGTACGGGCTACCGGAGGGACAGCAGACGGGCGTGTTCAATCGCGGTAACTCGCTGAACACGATCTTCGCTCGCGCCGATTGGTCCATCAACGACCGGCATCGGCTCACCTTGCGGCACAACTTCAGCAACTGGACATACGACAACTCCATTCCCGACCGCGAGCTGTCGGTGCTGGAGAGCCGAGGCAATCAGGTGTCGAGGGAAAACCAGTTTTTGACGTCGCTCAAGTCGAGCCTCGGCACCACCGGCACGAATGATTTGCGTATCGCCTTCACCGATCGCATTCTCGAAAATCAGGCCAATACGCGCCTGCCACGTGCGTGGGTGGCGGTGGCTTCCACGCTGCCCGATGGCCGCACGGGCAATCCGCAGATCCTGCAGTTCGGTGGACAGCGTACCAGCCCGGAACTGCAGACTGAACGTTCGCTACAGTTGGTAAACATCACGCGCTTTGAGCGTGGCAACACCGCCTGGACATTTGGCACCGACAACTCGCTGAACGATCTGTCGATGTTTGTCTCCATCGAAACGGATGGTCTGTTCCAGTTCCCGAACCTGGCCGCGCTCGAACAGCGCCGCCCGTCGTCGTTTGCGCGATTGGTGCCACTCCAGGAACTCGAGCCGCGCATGTCGCAGACGGTGTTCGACGGCGGTGCGTTCGCGCAAGGCGAGTTCCGTCCGGTGCCGTCACTCGTGCTCACGGGTGGCCTGCGCTATGACGTGTCGGCCTTCCTGACGGGCGCGAACTTTAATCAGGCCGCGTTCGATGCGTTTGGTGTGCGCACTGACAGGACCCCGGTAACGGGTCAGTTCCAGCCGCGTGGACAGGTCACGTGGAACATCGGGTCTCGTGGCACCGATGTCCTGCGCGTGGGCACCGGACTGTTCACAGCGCAGCCGCACTACATGTCACACATCAATCACCTGCTCAACGATGGATCGCAGCTCGGCGATCTGTTGCTCACCGGCTCAGCGGTACCCAGGCCTGACTTTGCGAGCTATCGCCAGAGTTTTGCCAACGTGCCTGGCATTCCGGCGGGCAGTGCGGCGCGTCCTCAGTTTCTCAATGTGTTTGCCGATGACTTCCGTGTGCCGCAAACGTGGAAGACCGACATCGCTTACCAGAAGCGCATGCTGGACGGTAAGCTCACCCTTGGCGTGACCGGTCAGTACGGTGACACGCGCAACAACTACCGATACGTCGATCTGAACTTGCCGGAGCCGGCCTTTCGCTTGTCAAACGAAAACAATCGCCCGGTATTTGCACCGGTTTCGGTGGTGACCAATCCGGCGCAGGCGGGAGCGGCTGGACGCGCGGCCATCCGACCGTTCCAGCAGTTTCAGCGCGTCCTCGAGTTCCGCTCCGACGCGGCGTTGGTGCAGCGCGCGTTGATTCTCGACGGCACCATGGTGCTGCCGCGCGGTGGCAACATTGGTGGTTCGTTTACGTTCAACGAAACGCGCGACAATCATTCGTACAACTGTTGCATCGCGATTACGTCTGTGTTCATGCCGGTGCCGGGTGACACGCGCGAGATGTCGTGGGGGCCGAGTGCCACGGATTTCCGCCACAAGCTCGTGCTCTACGGTTCGACGCCGGAAATCTTTGGCGGTCGTTTCAGCGCGCGTGTGATTGGACAGTCGGGTGCGAACTGGTCGCCCACAGTGGCGCAGGACATCAACTACGACGATGTGGGGCAAGGCGGTTCGTTCGCCAACGCCAACGATCTGGCGTTCCTGTTTGATCCGAGCAGGACCGGCCTTGATGCCACGCTCGCGTCGCAAATGCAGTCGGTGCTCGACAACCCGAACAATCTCGCGGCGGATTATCTGCGCGAAAACCTTGGCAACATCGCGGGCCGCAATGCCGTGCGGAATCCGTTCGTCACGCAAATCGACCTGCGCTATTCGCAGCGGTTGCCCTCGGTACGTGGACAGCGGGCCGAATTCACGGTGGATGTGTTCAACTTCGCGAGCCTGCTCAACCACGGATGGGGCGGCGTGCGTGTGGTACCGGGTGCCAATCAGACACTGCTGCGCACGGCGGGCTTTGATGCCGCCTCGCAGAACTATCGCTACACGGTAAATCAGAACTTTGGACAGAGTGTGTTGGCGGGCAATCGCTACCAGGTGCAAGCGGGCGTGCGCTACAACTTCTGATCCCAAACACTTTGCGCGCGTCGTATCACGCCGCGCTACAAACGGGCCGTCTGATCAGATTCAGACGGCTCGTTTGTTTTTCACGCTCACGAGACCGTGGCCGAATCCGGGATGATCAGCACGTCGGCAGTCGAGCCAGCCAACACCTGCCGCGACGAGCTGCCCACGGGCAACGGCTCGTCCGTCTTGCGGTCAATGCGGCCCAGCACGATCAGGTCGCACTCGGCCGACGTCGCGTAATCGAGCAGCGCGCGCGCGGCGTCACCCAACACCACCACGATGTTCGTGCTGCCCTGTGGCAGACCGAGCCGCTGCGCCAACGCGCGAAGGCGTTGCGTTGCCTGCGCCATTTGCTCGTCGCGAAAAGCGTTGAACATGTCGGACGTGATCCCCGCCTCGCGCAGCGTGTCGTCGGGGGGCAGCGTGAGAGCGTGTAGCAGAACCACCTCCGCGTTGGGCACAAGCGCCCGGGCTATGCGTATGTGGCGCTCAGTATCCGGCCCCTCACCAACACCGATCAACAGGCGCCGGTACGGTCCGGCCATCGGCTGCTTCACCGAAAGCACCGGACACGGGCTCGTGCGGAGCAGACGTGA
>JBBRDJ010000088.1:0-13456 GCA_038203945.1 Gemmatimonadales bacterium | reverse complement strand
GTCGAGGGGCCATGCCATTTGTTGCCCGCGTGGCGTTTTTCCCTGATCGGTACAGCGACTCCACACTGGTCATGGTGTCCATGTCGTTGTCACCTCGCTACCTGTCTTTTGCTCGTGAGGACAATCAGTACGCCGGTGGATATACGGTGCGACTGGATCTGCGTCGGGGTCCCAATCTGGTGCGGCAGGTTGAGGCCAAGGAAACGGTACGGGTGGCCACCTTCCGCGAGACGGCGCGCACCGATGAAAGCCTCATCTGGCAGCAGTTTGTGCGCATGGCGCCGGGACAGTACAGCTTGTCGGTGGGGGTGCGCGACGCCAGCAGTCCGCGAGCCAGCGGTGAAGAAGTCACGCTTACCGTGCCAGCGTTCGATAGCGTTTCCCTCAGCTCTCCGGTGCCGGTGTACGAGGTCGCGCCGCGTACCACGGCCGATTCCATCCCCAGTCTGCTGGCCCGTCCGCGGGCCACGGTAACGTTTGGTGTCGACGCCGTGGTGCCGGTCTATATCGAGGTGTCGAGTACGCGCGAGGCCACGCGGATTCGTACGGAAGTGCGCGGCGAGGGCGACGCGCTGCTGTGGCGCGATTCAATGGTTTTGCTGGGCCGAGGCGGTGATCTGGTGAGCGGTACCGTGCTCGTGCCAGCGGCCAGCATCGGAGTGGGAGTGGTGAGCCTGCAGGTAACGCAGTCCGATCGACCGGACACGGCCCGGACGCAGCTCCTGGTGACGCTGGGTGAAGATCTGCCGGTGACGAGTTTTGACGAGATGATTCGCTACCTGCAGTTCTTTGCCTCTTCCTCTCGCCTCGAGCGACTGGCCAACACGTCGGGTCTGGCACGGGCGCAGGCGTGGAGCGAGTTTCTCAAATCCACCGATCCGGTGCCCTCCACCCCTGAGCACGAAGGATTGTCGGAGTATTTCGCGCGCATCCGGTTGGCGAATCAGCGCTTTCGTGACGACGCGAACGGGGGCTGGTTGAGTGATCGAGGCATCGCCTTTATCGGGCTGGGCGAACCGGACAATATCTTTGAACCGATGGTGAACGAGATGTCGCAGCGCAATCGACAACAGATCTGGGAGTACCGGCGCTGGCGTTTGCAGTTGGTATACTTCGACGAAACCGGTCTCGGACGCTGGCGGCTCTCGCCCGGCCAGTCTGTCGAGTTGGCAGCGACCATTCGTCGCCGGTTGGCCGAACTCCCCTGATCGCGACCCGTTCCCTCTCGTTGTGCCCGACACTACTCACGTCACCTTGCCCACTCGTCCGCGATTGTTTCTCGTAGACGGGTACGCGCTGATTTACCGCGCCTTTTTTGCGCTGATCAATCGTCCGCTCGTCACCCGCCGCGGCGAGAACACCTCCATTGCGTGGGGGATTGCCAACTTTCTCAAGCGACTGCTGGCTACGCACCAGCCCGAGAATCTGGCGTGGATTCACGACGCGGGCGCGTCGTTTCGCGACGAGATCTTTCCCGACTACAAGGCCACGCGCGAAAAACTGACCGACGATTTGCAGGCGGATTTTGACACCGGCATTGAGCGGGTGTTGCAGTTGCTGCGCGCTTATGACGTACCGGTGTTGTCCGTTGAAGGCTACGAAGCGGACGATGTCATTGGCACGCTGGCTCGCCAGGGTGCGGCCGCCGGTTTTGATGTGGTGATCATTTCGGGCGACAAGGATTTTCATCAGCTCGTGAGTGAGCACGTCTGGCTGCTCAACCCGGGCCGTGGTGGTCCGGCGGCGGTGGACGAACAGTGGGTGGGCATGGACAACGCGCGCGCGCGACTTGGCGTGGCGCCGGAGCGAGTGATTGACTACCTCGCACTGGTTGGTGATTCGTCGGACAACGTGCCGGGCGTGAAGGGCATTGGCGAGAAGGGTGCGATTGAGCTGATTGATGCGTACGGCGCTCTCGAAGACATTTTGGCCAACGTGGACGACATCAAAAAGAAACGTCCGCGCGAAGCGCTGCAGACGCAGGCCGATGCAGCCCGGTTGTCGAAAGTACTGGTCACCATTCGCACGGATGTACCGGTCGCGTTTGAGCCGGAGCGTTTGGCCATCAGCGCGCCCGATGCCGACGCACTGCGTGCGTTGTACCAGGAGCTCGAGTTCAACTCGTTGTTGCGTGATCTCGCGCCAAACGCAGGAGGAGCGAGTGCCGCGCCGAGCGCACAGGGCGCCGTCTCGGTTGCAGATAGTGCGGCGACGAGTGCCGCGGGTGCGGTTGATGCTGCAACGAGCGCCGTTGTTGGCGTGGCCATGCGCACCGGCGAATCCGGCATCGCAGTGCGCACCGATTCCACTTACACGCTCATTGATACGGTGAGCGGCGTGGAGCGAGTGATTGCACGAGCGCGCGCAACCGGTCGTGTGGCGTTTGATACGGAAACGGCTATTCATGTCGATTCGCCCACGGCGATTGATCCGCTGCGCTGCACACTGGTGGGACTGTCGTTGGCGGTGGCGCCCGGTGAGGCGTACTACCTGCCGCTGGCGCACAAGCCGTACGACGGCGCGGGCAATCTGTCGTTGCTTTCGGGTGATGCGGGACTCGCCGGATCGCGTTTGTCGGCAGGTGAAAGCACGCCGCTGAACCTGCCGGCAATCAATGGCGAAGCGATGCGACCGTTGCGCGAACTGCTGGCCGATGTATCGGTCAAAAAAATCGCGCAGAACGCCAAGTACGATATGCTCGTGTTGCGCAGTCACGGTGTCGCGCTGCATGGACTCGATGCCGACACCATGCTCATGAGCTACATCCTCGATCCGGGTCGGCGATCGCACGGTCTGGATCAGCTTGCGTTTGAGCATCTGGGCCACACCATGACTTCATACGAGCAGGTGGTGGGCAAGGGTCGTCATCAGTTGCCGTTTGATGTGGTGCCGGTAGATGCCGCGTGTGACTACTCGTGTGAAGACGTCGACATCACCTGGCGACTGTACGATGTGCTGCTCCCAATGCTGGCGGCCTCGGGCATGCAATCGCTGTGTGACGACATTGAAGTGCCGTTGGTGCACGTGCTCAGTGATATGGAATGGGAAGGTATTGCGATTGATCTCGAGTGGTTCCGCTCACTCAAGGTGCGTTTTCAGCGCGAACGTGAGCGAGTAGAGCAGGAGATCTACGCCGAAGCGGGCGAGACGTTCAACATCAACTCAAATCCGCAGCTGCGTACCGTTCTCTTTGAGAAGCTGGGATTGCCGGTGAAGAAAAAAACAGTCTCGGGGCCGAGCACTGACGCGAGTGTGTTGCAGGAGTTGGCCGAGGAAGGGCACACATTGCCAACGTTGCTCATGGAGTATCGCGAGCTGTTCAAACTCGAAGGCACGTACATCGATGCGTTGCCCAGGCTCGTGCATCCGCGCGATCACCGGTTGCACACATCGTATAACCAGACCGTGGCCGCGACGGGACGTCTGTCATCCAGCGATCCCAATCTGCAGAACATTCCGATTCGACGGGAACTCGGTCGCGATATCCGTCGGGGCTTTGTTCCGCGCGACGGATGTTTACTTCTGGCTGCAGACTATTCGCAGGTGGAGTTGCGTCTGTTGGCCCATTTGTCTGGTGATCCGGCGTTTGTCGATGCGTTCAATGCCGGTGGTGACATTCACAAGCAGACGGCTGCCGTGATTTTTGGTGTGGAGTTGCCGGACGTCACCAGCGAGATGCGCGCGCGTGCCAAGACGATCAACTTTGCGACGATCTACGGACAGGGCGCGTTTGCGTTGGCACGTCAACTCAAGATTTCTCAGGCCGACGCCAAGGCATTCATCGACACCTACTTTGAGCGATTTGCCGGCGTGAAGGCGTTTCTTGAGCAGTGCGTGATTGACGCCAAGGCGCGTGGCTACGTGGAGACGATCTTCAAGCGTCGGCGCTTTGTGCCCGAGCTGCGTGACCGCAACTTCAACGTCCGGGCCTTTGGCGAGCGCATTGCCGCGAACGCCCCCATTCAGGGCTCGGCGGCTGATTTGATCAAGATTGCAATGCTCCGCATTCACCACGCGCTGGCTACGGGTCCGCTGTCGGCTCGCATGCTCTTGCAGGTGCACGATGAACTGGTCTTTGACGTGCCGGCGGGCGAGGTGGAGGCGCTGTCGGCGCTGGTGCGCGAGCATATGGAAGGCGCGGCGTCGCTTCAGGTGCCGCTGGTGGTGGACATTGGTGTCGGTCCCAACTGGCTGGCGTCGAAGGCCTGAAATGGGTGAGATCGGTGGGTCGATCTGCCCGATGTGAGTCTCGCGTTTTGCCAGACGCGCTTGGTGTTCGCCACAGTCAGGTCACATCGTTGCGGCCGGTGGAAAACTCCAAGTCTTTGTTTTGCAGTGGTTTACAGTTGTGCGTGCGCTGCGGCACCAGCCTTGCCCTATAGAGAATCAGCAGCCGATGTGAGCGTGTGAAGGGCGCCCCCTTCATGCCCCCCGGCCCCTATTTTCTTCCGAGGTGGTGTCATGTCGTCGAGCACTGGAGTTGTCCGGCGCGGCTTTACGCTGATTGAGTTGCTGATCGTGGTGGTGATCATCGGCATTCTGGCCGCAATCGCCATTCCGAAGTTTTCAAGCACCAAAGGCAAGAGCTACGCTGCGGCCATGAAGAGCGACCTGCGAAACCTGGCCGTGCAGCAGGAGAACTATTTTTACAATACCGGGCAATACACGAACAGCCTGGCGTTGGTGTCTTTCCAAGGGTCGGCCGACGTGGTGCTAAACATCACCGAAGCGACGCTCGGAGGCTGGTCGGCCACGGCCACGCATCCGTTGGCCTCACCGCTCACCTGTGGCGTATTTTATGGAAGTGCCGCCGCTGTGAATCCCGCGCTGCTTGAAGGCATTGTGCGTTGCGAGTAACTGCGAGTAACTGCGAGTAACTGCGAGGACGCCGAGCCCGAGCACGCTTGCGGCCGGCGTCTTGCATGGCCCAGGTTGCAGTATCATGACAGCCGACTCGATGTTTTCCAGCGCACCGCCTCCGCCGCCGCCTCCTCCGCCGCCCGCCAGACCAGGCGTGACTCCCCCGCCCAGACCCAGCCGCGAGGAAGCGGTCGCGATTGCCGAGCGTACCGAGGAGGCACGCACACGATTCCCGCTGCGCGAGTTCGCGCGCCGACGCGACGGTATGTGTCACGCCATGTCCGGTGGGCTGTGGCTGCACTATCACGTGTGGAAGGGCCACCCCATGGCACACCTCGTCTCCACCGACCGCGAGCTGCTGCTGGCCTACGGCGCCTACGTCGGCATCCCCGCCAACCGCCTCCAGGACAAACCTCTGAAACACCCCGCCACCGGCCAACGCTGCCCCGCTTGGCACTGGGACCTCGGCGGCCCCTACCTCCCCCACCCACGCGCGTTCTAACCTTCCCGTTCCACCGTTCACCCCCACCGTAAACGCCGTCCCACGCGCTTTTCAACCTTCACGGTCCACCGTTCACCCCCACCGTAAACGCCGTCCCACGCGCTTTTCAACCCCAACCGTCCACCGTTCACCCCTCACCGTAAACGCTGTCCCCCCTCCCCCGCCCCCAGATTCCCCCCGTGCCCCCCCCTCGCTTCCTCCCCCTCCCCCTCCCCCTCGCTCTCGCCGGCCTCCTACTCGCCGTCGTCGCCTGCGATCAGCCGCCCCCCGACCCCCCGCCCGCTGTCTCCGCGGAACCGCGCGCCGACTCAGCGCCCAACTCACCTCCCGCCTCCCTCGCTCGCTCGACGTACGATCCTGCGCTCGGCGACCTGCTTGTCCTACCGTTACTCGTCGACGGCGCCCTGTCATCGTCCGTGGCCCTGCTCAGCCCCCGTCAGTCGCCTGAGCTCCCCGTCACCGACACCGCCGGACTCCGCCAACGGCTGGGCGACGGCCGCATGGAGCTCTTTTCGCGGGCCGGTAAAGTGGGCGACGGCGTAATCACCTGGGATGACACGGCGCCTGGCGCCACCCCCGGCGCCACCGACGGCGCTACCCTCGTCGCCGTCGCCGATCCCACCGCCTGTGCCGCTTGGCCTTCCGGTCGCTGGGCTTCTTCGAGCGTCTCGCCCGACCCCGCGCCCCCGGGCACCGCACCCCGCCTGCCCGCCGATCCGCTCTCCGCGAAGTCGAGATTACCGCGTTGGCTGGTAGCCCTGCCAAACGGCCGCGCGCGCGCGATTCCGCTTGACTCCATCGAGGCGCTGGGAAGCCGAGATTCCTCCACGCTGGCCGCCACCTTCGCGCGGTTGGCCTCGGCGCTGCCGGCGGACAGTAGCAGTCCGTTTCGTGGACTGCCGTTTACTGTGCAACGTGCCTACCGCGCCCTCGGCGCCACTGTGAGCGCCACTGAGAGCGCCGGCGCTGCACTGCCGCCTGCCCAGGGATTTGTCGTGGGCGTACTCGTGCGTCGTATTCCGCAGGAAGATCGCCCACTCGAAGAACGTCTGTTGGTTGTGATTGCCACGCCCGGTGCCGACCCTCGGCGCTGGAGCATTGTGTGGCATGAGCGTACCAGTGGACGCGAAGAGGAAGTCATCGCCACCGAGCCGTTGGCGGCGCTGCGTGTGGGATCCGAATCGCCGTACACCGCGCTCATTCTTGGTCGTGATGACGGATCGGGCGCTTCGTTGGCCGTGCTCGAACGACGCGGTGATCTTTGGCGCGTGCGGTGGGAAAGTCCCGTGACGGGATGTTGATGCATCGCGCGGTGTGCGCACCATCTGCTCCGCCCTGTTTTGTCTGTATATCCACACGCATTTTCACATTTACTTTCCCTGCGACGTTCGATGCGTCGCCAGTGTTCACTTGTCCGGAGTTTGCACATGGGTATGAACCACGGTTTTCTCGCTGAGCTCGAGCACGAAGCTGCGAACACACGTCGCGTGTTGGCGCTCGTGCCGGCTGATCAGGCGGATTTCAAGCCCCACCCCAAGTCGTTTTCGCTCGGCAAACTGGCCGCGCACGTGGCAGACATGCACAACTGGGTAGCGGCAACGGTGAATACCACCGAACTCGACTTCGCCAAAGGCTACGAGACACCGCCCTTCACGACGCCGGAAGAGCTCACGGCCCGCCTCGACAAGAGTGTCGAAGACGGCAAGGCGGCTTTAATGGCCACCGACGATGCAGCACTGGCGGAAACGTGGACGTTGCGCGCTGGTGATCATGTGCTCATGGCCATGCCTCGTACGCAGATGCTGCGTTCGATGGTGCTCAATCACATTGTGCATCACCGCGCGCAGCTCACGGTGTATTTGCGACTGCTCGATATTCCCGTGCCTGGATTGTACGGTCCGTCGGCCGACGAGAAGTAACCGAAGCAACGGACAGTAGTCGACGGCAACTGACAGTGACCGAAAGAAATTAACGATAGCCGGCAGTAACCAAGATCAGGGCACACCAGTCAGCGATCCACTCAACGCGCGAAGTTTCGCACGTGCTTCGGCGTCTTGCGTCTGCGCGTTGGGTGCGGCCGGTTGTTTCCCGTTGTAGTACGTACCGGTTGGCACGGATGACACGGTGACAAGCTGCATCACGGCGTCGGCGCCTTCGTCCACCGTGGTGCGCGCCTGCATGCCGCCGGAGGTGACCATGTTCGTGTTCATTAACGTGGCTGGATGCAGCGCCACAATGCTGATGCCCATCGGCGCGAGATCCGGCGCCATGTCCACCGTCATGATGATTTGCGCGAGTTTGCTCTGTCCGTAACCACGCGCCGCAGCGCCCGGTCGCTCAAGCATGACATCGTCAAAGTTGATCGGCGACTGACTGATGGATGAGACGTTGATGATGCGCGACGGTGCCGCGGCCTGCAGCAGCGGACGCAGTTCATGTGACAGGATATAGCCCGCCAGATAGTTCACCGCAAAGTGCCATTCGTGTCCGTCGCTGCTGAGCTGTCGCGCATCACCACGCGGCACCAGCACACCGGCGTTGTTGATGAGCACATCGAGTCGCGTGTAATCGCGTAAAAGAGCGGCGGCAAATGCACGCACGGCGGCGATCGAACCCAGATCGGCAGCGTAGAAACGGGCCGATCCCTTGCCGGACGTCGTAATCGCCCGCACAACCTCACCGCCACGTTCCTCGTTGCGTCCATGAATGATCACGTGCGCTCCCAGTGCCGCGACCCGCTGCGCGACTTCCCGTCCAAGACCGTCTGTGGAGCCGGTGATCAGCACCGTTTTGTTGGCCATCGATCGTTCCGACATTGAGGTGTCTTGCCCCTGTGCTGTAGTGGCGATGACTACTACCGCGGTCAGCATTACCAGCGTGAGCATATGGCGCTGAACGACTCGCGTGAACGCCAGGATCACGTCACCCTGGCTTGTTGGCGAAATGCTTGCCACGCGGCGCGCATGTGAGCGATTCCAGCAGGGCATGATGAGTCTCGTGTGAAAGAGTTGGAGCGGAACAGAAAGCTACGTGCAGGATTCGTTGCGCGCAGTATGTTTTCGGCATGACAGACTTGGTTTTGCAACTGTGCACCGTGTTCACGCGCGCACGATCACGTGTCGCACGCCTGTGTGTTCCGCCACGTGTAATGCACACAGTGGCGGCGGGCACACTCGTGTTTGCCGGTACACTGACGGCACAACCTCAACCGCTGGCTCCCATCGAGCCGCCAACACGCGCGGCCGCCGAGTGGACATCGTTTGAGACTGAACACTTTGTCGTACACGCGCGACGCGAGTTCAGCTCGTGGGCACGCACCGTGGCTGTGCGGCTGGAGTCCATTTATCAGGCGGTGGCGGGCGCGGTGGGATTCGCTCCCGAACAACGCATTACCGTGTTAGTGGACGACCCGACCAACTCGGCCAACGGCAACGCCATCTCATGGCTCGATGCGCCGCAAATTGCCCTTTACCCGGTGCCGCCCGATCCGCGCTCTCAGATTGGGCGGTCGCGCGATTGGGGTGAGCTGCTGGCGGTGCACGAGTTTGCCCACGTCGCGCACCTTACGCGTCCCAGTCGCGGTGAGCGCGGCTGGTTGCGCTGGTTTCCGGGACGCGTGGGACCACTCGCGAGCTCGCCGCGGTGGGTCAAGGAAGGGTACGCCACGGTGATTGAAGGGCGGTTGACCGGGAGTGGTCGGCCAGCCTCGCCGCTGCGTGCCGCCGTGCTGCGCGAGTGGGCGGTGTCGGGATTGCTGCCCACGTACGCTGCACTCGATGGCACGGCTGGTTTTGAGGGTGGCTCGTTTGCGTATCTCATGGGCAGCGCGTTTCTGGAGCGACTGGAAGCAGAGCACGGCGATTCATCGCTCACCGCGCTCTGGCGTCGTGCTTCGGCGCGTCGATCGCGTTCGTTTGCGCGCGCGTTTGAAGAAACGTTTGGTGATACACCGGCCGACGCGTACGCGCGCTACACCGCTGCGCTTACGGCCAACGCTGTCGCATTGGAACGAGCGTTGGATTCAGTGGGACGTGTGGAAGGACGGCTCGAGGCACGCATTGCGCGCGGTGGCGGCGATCCGGCAGTCAGTCCGTCGGGTGAGTTTGTGGCGCTCTCGCTGCCGGGACCGGTGGGTGAACCGGGACGCGTGGTGGTGTGGTCTACCGACACCACGCGGGACGCCGCGCGTGACAGTACGCAGCGTGTGCGTGCCGAACGATTGTCGCGCACCGATCCTGACGATCTTATGCCGGTGCCACTAATTCCACGTGGACGCACAGCGCGCTACACACTGAGTGATGTGAACGGCGCCAGCTTTCGCGAACCGCGCTGGTTTGGCGATGGAGAACGCGTGTTGGTGATACGCAGCGATTTCCGTTCCGATGGATCACTGCGTCCGGATGTATTCGAGTGGACACTCGCGACAGGCAGTGTTCGTCGCATCACGCACGGTGCAGCGATCAGCAATGCCGATGTGCTGCCGGGGGACACGGTGGCTGTGGGGACGCGCTGTCTGGCCGGTCAGTGCGATCTCGTGCGCATTGACCTGCGAACCGGCGACGTGCGCACGGTGATTGCCGGTGACGCGTTCACGCAATTTGTACGTCCGCGCGCCATGCCCGAGGGACCGTTTGTTGTGGCCTCAAGTCAGGTGCGTGGTATATGGCGACCTGTCCTCGTGAACGTCCTGAGCGGTGAGCGAAGCAACATTGGTCCGGATGTGGCCTACGATCGCTACGACGCTACGCCCACTCGATCAGGTGAAGCGGTGCTGCTCACGAGCGAAGCATCGGGTATTGCGCAACTTGTGCGTCACACGCTGTCCACCAATCGCGAGGTGACACTCTCGAGCGTGTTTGGTGCCGCCATGGCGCCGTCGCCGTTTCCGGGCGACACATCATTGCTGTATTTGAGTTTGCACGCGCGTGGTTACGAACTGCGTCGGCTTTCTGTGCGAGACTCGGCTGTGACGGCGCTCCCGTCGGAGTTGCTGGCGCGTTTCACCAACCCGCGTGTTGGCGCCGTGGTGCGTCAGCCGCCGCGCGATGGTGGTGTGCGTTTTGATACAGTCGCACCGGTGCGTGAGCGAGCGTACGGACGAGGCACACCGCGTTGGAACATGTTTCCCATGGGGGCTGGCTCACGCGATGGACAAGGTTGGGGTGGTGCCGTTGGCACAAGCGACGCGGTGGGTCGGTTTGGCTGGATGTTGCTTGGGATGGGCAGTACTAAAAACACTGCTGAACGCGGTGGCGCCTTGCGGGCAACACTGCGCACGCCACGCGTGAGTTTTTCTGCAGAGTTATCGCGCGTTTCGTTGGGTGTGACGTCGCAAGACGCGATACGCGATCGTGCCGTCGCGCGAGGTGTAAGCGTGCCCGCAAACGATCAATTGGAAAGTGGCGAGTATCTGCAGTGGTCCAACGCGTTATGGAGCGGCGCTTCCATCAGCGCTGAGTTGGCTCGCCGAGATTTACGCGGGCATACCGGAGTGCGAGTTGGCGGCGGTGTGCACGAGCTGGACGGACGCGCGGAGATTGAAATGATCTCGGTCGTGCGGACACCGTCCATCACCAGCACGGGAACACAAAACGTGCAACGCGCCGCATCAACCACACGCTGGCACGGATTTATTGAACTGCAGCGAACGCTTTCGATGAGCGTCGGGCCGGCGGATCTTTTCGCCGACGTGCGTGGTCATGTGTCACGCACACACAATGTGCTGCCGTCGTCGCTGTACATGTCGGGCGCGTCCCTTGATCTGCTCAATGATCTCAGCGCCTCGGCCAATGCCACTGGCGCGGTCACGCGGCAACTACTGCAAACGCGACTGGCGCTCGATTTGTGGGGACCGATATCGTTTGCGTATGACGGCGTGATTGGGACGCTGAGCGGACAGTCGCCCATGGAGCTGTTCCGCGTTGGAGGACTGCCATCGCTGCTGGTGAACAACTCCGTGGCACCACAGCGCATTCCCGCGCCGTGGTTGTCGGCTGGCACGCTGAGTGGCAACGACGTCACGATCCACACGGTGCATTGGCGCGCTGCTGGTGTGTTGGCGCCGTTCGCGAGCGCGGTGCGCAGTGGCGGCCCGTGGCTTCGCACGGCCGGCGTCACGGCTGATCTGGCGGAGTTCGCCCGTCCGTTTTACCGGCTCCCAGGTATTTCGGCCACCATGGGCGTGGGCTACGTGCTTGACGTGCCACGCAGCGACGCGGTGCGCGCGTGGGCCGGGGTGACGTATACGCCGTAACGCGATGCGCCGAAGACTGCGTGAGGGTGCTGTGTTCGGCGTACAAAAATCGCGAGGCCCGCATGCCACAGCGCCTCGCACCGTCGCTACTTCCACAGTATTTCGGGCGATCGGTAAAAGTTCACACCGATAGCCTGCAGGCGCGGTCCATGTTCAGCCAGACGTGCGCGAAAGCCAGGCCAGCCACGTCGGTTGGGCTGACTCCATCCGAGCTCGGCGATCGCGATCAATCGCGGGAAAGCGAGGAACTCGTAGTCGCTGCGCTTCTCCAGCGTCTCAGCCCACAGCGGTGCCTCCACGCCCAGTATCGCACGCTCGGGAACACGCGCCAGAAATGTTGCGGGCTCCCATGAATACGCATGCTCTACCGAGATCATTCCAGCCCACCGCAGTCCGAGTATGGTGCTGGCGTCGTACTTCATGTCGAGGTACGTGCGGTTGCCGGGGGAGAGAATGATCATGCCACCGCGTTCGGCATGCAGATACGCGGAGTCGCGACTCGCGCGTGCGTCGCTGCGCCAATGTTGCACCAGCGTGCTCGGGTCAAGATTGGCCGGTGCAATTTCTCCCCAGCCAATCATGTTCTTTCCTTCGGTGCGCACGATGCGCTCCACACGTTCAATGAACCGCAGATATTCGTCGTGAGTAAGCTTTTCAACCTCGTCACCACCCAGATGGATGTACGGACCGGGTGTGAGTGCGGCGAGTTCCCGCACAACGTCCAGGACAAACGCATAGGTAGATTCCTTGCCCGGACAAAGCGCGCTGAAACCCACACGAATGCCAGCGTACAGCGCTGGAGCCACGCCGTCGCAGGTGAGCTCCGGATAACTTGCCAGCGCCGCGTTGGTGTGGCCTGGCATATCGATCTCGGGCACAATCATGATGTTGCGCGCCTGCGCGTATTCCACCAGCTCGGTGTACTGCGCCTGTGTGTAAAACCCGCCTGGTCCGCCGCCCACCTGTGTGCTGCCACCGTGGAGCGTGAGATTGGGACGCGAGAGAATCTCAATGCGCCACCCCTGATCGTCGGCCAGATGCAGGTGCAATACGTTGAGTTTGTACAGGGCCATCACGTCCACGTAGCGCTTGACATCTTCAAGTGGCAGGAAGTGTCGTGCTACATCGAGCATCGCGCCACGCCAACTGTAACGTGGTGCGTCGCGTACTTTGCCAACCGGCAGGGTCAACCGCCGCGACAGCGCCGCACGATGTTCAATAGACGCGGGCAACATTTGCCGTAACGTCTGCACGCCGTAAAACAGTCCGGCTGGTTCACGGGCGGAGATCCGCACACCGTTGGCGCGAATGTCAATGGCGTAGGCTTCTGCACCGATGTCGTCGTCTTTGTCCAGCACCAGCTGAATCGCGTTGGCGGGCAGCGTCGCGCGGGCGGCGATGCGCCGCGGAGCGCGCGGTGCTCCAGGACCGAGCATGGTGGCCAGACGTCGGCCAATACGCTCGACTTCTTCACCGGCGTTGGTGGCAATGACCACAGGCGTAGAATCGGTAATGGTGAAGGTGCCGGTGCGTGCGAGTTCCACTCGCTGCGGCGCGGGAATGATCGCGTGCGGCGGTGCGGTGCTCTGCGCGTGCACTGGTGCGATCAGCGCGACTGTCGCGCCGCACAGCATCAGCGCAGCGGTAATCATCACGGTGCGCGGCGCGGGATTGGTCGATGAGAGTAGTGACAGTGCCATTGCGCATTCTACCCACGAACGTACCTGAAAGTTGAGAGAACGCCGGACAATCGCCCAACGAACGCTGCACGGTGTGAGGCGCACGTTCATGGTTCACCGCAGAGACACAGAGGAAACAGCAACAACAAATGCTGGAATGGT
>JBBRDJ010000087.1:0-13617 GCA_038203945.1 Gemmatimonadales bacterium | reverse complement strand
CGGCGCGGCGCGGCAATGTGATGTCACGCGTGCGCATGATTGCGCTCTTTGATCTCTCGGCGAAACATCGGGCGTTGCCACTTGGTACGGGCAATAAAACCGAGCGATTGTTTGGCTACTACACGTGGCACGGTGACGATGCCCCACCGGTGAACCCGATCGGCGATCTGTACAAAACGCAGGTGCAACAGTTGGCGCGACACCTGGGCGTTTCGGAGGTAATCGTTGACAAGCCGCCCACGGCGGACCTGATCGAAGGGCAGACAGACGAAGGCGATTTGGGCATCAGTTACGCCCGGGCGGATGAGGTGCTGCACTGGACGCTGCACGGCTGGTCGGCCGAGGCGATGATCGCGCGCGGGTTCCGTTCGGCGGAGGTGAGACTTGTGCGGGACAGGCTGGACAGCACACACTGGAAGCGGCGCGGACCGGCGGTGGCGGTGGTGAGTAACACGGCGATTGGGGAGTCGTACTTGCGGCCGGTGGATTATTGAAACGTTGGGGGGGGGAGGACGGCGGTCACGGTGAACGGTGGGGGGACCAGCCGTTTGACGGCGTTCACGGTAACGGTGAACGGTGAACAGTGGGGGGTTTGAAAACCTCAACCGTGAACTGTTTACTGTAACCGTCAACGCGGTCGAACGGCTGTTTTTGCGGTTCACGGTGAACGGTGGGGGGACCAGCCGTTTGACGGCGTTCACGGTGACGGTGAACGGTGAACAGTGGGAGGTTTGAAAACCTCAACCGTGAACTGTTGACTGTAACCGTCAACGCAGTCAAACGGCTGTTCCTACCGCGCCTGGGAAAGGGTACTATCCCCCTCCCGTTCACCCCGGTAGTAACGTCACATACTCAATATCATCCCCCGCCACCGCCCGCATCCATGCCACAACCTCGGCGATGCGCTGCGCTGGCTGCTCGCCGTTGTCTCGGCCCCGGAGCGTGCGCCGCATCACGAGCTCCCTCCCCTCCAGGCGATACGAACTTTCGTAGGCCCCAAAGAAACTCGTCGCCACCACCGGTGGCGGAAGTTGAGCGCTCCAACCATTTGGTAGTCTCACACGATACTCGACCTGCATAGTGCGTGGTCCGATCACCAAGCGCGAATCAATGGGCAAGACGCGATTCGGTTGCGCCTCGAGTTCGCTGGCGGTATTGGCGGTGCCGCTGGGCAGCTGACGAAACGGCGCCGGCAGGTGCAACAGCCATACCGGTCCCGCCGCGCGTGCTCCCCGTCCGTTGCGCAGCGTCACCCTCAGTTGCGGAGTGGCCGCAAAATCGCGTCCGTCAAACACCTCAAGGGAGTCGGCGGTGGACTCGGGCAAGTACGTGTTGGCCAGACTGCGCAGACCGGTCGCCTGACGCGCCGAGTCGAGCGGGTTGTAAAAGGCCGCCCGCATGGCCCAGGCGACATCGCCGCGCGGTGTGTCGCTAACCGTCATGTCCATGCGGCCGTCAGCGGTCAGTGTCGCAGCGAGCGTGATCGTTGATCCGGTGGAGTCGCTGGCGCGCTCCGGAAAGCGCAACGTGTCGGCCAGTCCGTCGGGCTTGACCACCACGCCAAATGCGCCTCGGTAACTCGCCGGCAGCTCACCGTACGGAATCGTGGACGCCGTGAGGTCGGTGAATGTGTAGCGTCCATGACTTTCGGCCACTGCCGCAATCACGTGATTGAAGCGCGAAATCGCCACCGGCAGTGCGGTGCGTACGCCACCGGAGTTGAGCAGGACCGGACGCGCATCCCAGCCCCAGAACCGCGCAGCCGCGACAAACAATGACGTTTTGTCTTTGCAATCTCCGTAGCCGGTGCTGATCACTTCCAACGCGCTACGCGGCTGATAGCCGCCCAGTCCCAATGACACCGAGACGTAGCGAATGTCCTGCGCAATCCATCGATGCAGTGCACGCAAGGAATCAGAGCGCGTGGTCGCCCCGCGGGCAATGCTGTCGAGTGTGGTGCGCAGCTCGTTGCTCACGGTGTATCGATCACGAGCAAGCGTGTTGTACCACGTGCTCACTGAGTCCCACGGCTGCGGTGCGGATAGCGTCACGCTCATGCGCACATCATCCTCTCCGGGCGCGAATGGCGCCGGTCGAACGACCTGCGGCTGTGTGATGCGCCACTCGTACGTGCGACGACCGTCGGCTTCACTTTCCCGTCGCCGAAACGTCAGGTTGTCTTCGATAATGCGAGGCCTGAATGACTCGGGCACCGACACACGAAGCTGCGACACGCGCAATGGCATGCCGGGCGTAAAGCGCCAGCCAATCAGAAAATCACCATCCCGCCACGGTGCGTTGTCGATCACCGTGTACTGCACATCCACAATTGTGTTGGGCGCCACTCCGGAGAGCGACAGGCGCCGGGTGCGGCTGTCGAGATACATCGGATTCTGCATGTTCGCCGTGGCGTCAGCGCTTTGATCGGTACTCGGCGCGCTGCTGATCACCGTGCCATCGGGGCGCAACACCCGCACCCAATCCACACGCAGCTCCTGCCGTCCCGGTTGCCAGCTGAAGCGTCGCTCCGCCGCGCCGTTGACGGCGTTCTGCTGCAGCACTTGTACTACGCTGCGCATGGTGCGACGCCCGGTGCCGTCGGGCTCGACGCGCGCGTCCATGGCATCGAGCAACACCACCACTCCGATGTTGCCGGCGGACGCTGCGTTGACCGCCCAGCGGGTAATCGAATCACTGGGTTGTGACTGGAGCGGAGCGGGCGCCACCGGCTGTGGTGGCTGGCCTTGCGCGTTCACAGTCGCGGTCACAGTCGCGGGGACCAGCGCAAAGCCAAGCAGCAAGAGCAGTCGGGCCGGCCGTATTGGTGGACGCCCGAATAGTGACGACAGTGACGACGTCAGTGACGACGTTCGTGCCGACATCCGTGCAGACGTCCGCAAGGACGACATCAGATGCGGCGCGGCAGAAAATCGGCGCATGCGGCGGGGATTGGAGGTCACGACACGCGACCGGTTGACGCGAGATTGCTGGCGGGTGAAGTCATATCTCAACCTACCCTGACCCGTACAACGACGATCGGGGAGACACGTCGTCATGACGCGCTCCCCGATCGGAACCTACACACAAACACCGTGGTCGTTACACCGCAGGCGCCCAGTTACGGCGTGATGTCTCCGTTGGTGGTGGCCGAACGGGTAAGGGCACCATCTGTGACGCTTGGAATGCCGCCGCCGGAAACGGAGAAGCCGGAGGCGGTAAACTGCCAGAGCGTATTGATACCGGAGCGGAGCCCCCACGCAGTGTTCCAACCAGAGAGTCCGGTCAGATCCGGCACCTCAAGAACGATTGCCGAGCTGCCGAAGTATCCGCTCGAGCCCTGAATCGTGACATTGATCGAGCTCTGTATGTAACCCACAGACCAGAGACTGTTGTAGTCTGCTTGCGCCGTGTAACTGGTACGCAGGCGCGCGTTGCTGCCGCTTGCGCCGAGCGATGACACGCTGACGGTGCCCAATACAGCCGGCAATGTGAGGCTTTGATCAGTGGCTTCGCGGAATACGCGGAATACTGAACGAGTGACCTGATCATTCGTTGCCGATGTTGCGATCGCACCAAGCACGTGGAAGTCGCCCGCCGCACGGCGATTGTTTGGCACGCCAAGCCATGTGCGGTTGGTGGAAAGGGACGGCTGGAGATCGGCGTAGTACAGCGCACCCGCAGACCCGCCCTGCAGCACGTATAAACCGATAGACGACAGGCTCTGCCCTAGCGCATTGTTGACCGTGAGCGCGCGTTCCACCGGATCAAACGCGTCTGCACCGTTGAAATCGATCGTGGGCAGCACACTGTTGTTGGCCGGATTGAGGTTGCGCCGAATAAAGAACTTGGACGCTCCGCCGAACAAGCTGAAGCGCGAGGCCAGCAAGTCAAACGGTCCGTTCTTGACGTCTTCGATCGTAAAGTTAGGGGACGTCGCCGTGATCACATTCGCCGTCGCATTACCAGCCACAATGGATACAAAGTCTGTCGGACCGGCCCCAACCACCGTACCGGTGAACGTGCGCCCAGTGGTCGTGGATCCGTCGCACTCGTCACTGCCCAACGCGTTGAGCTCAGCGACCGTCCCGAACTCCACGTCCAGATCCGAGCTGAACGTGTTGTCAAACACGTAGGCAACACCACCGCGACCGCTCGCAATGTTGAACGTGTAGCGGTTGTTCGCACCGGCCGTGGCGCGTATCCACGGTCCGTTGTTGTCCTGATAGGCCAGAAATGCCGGCAAACCGCTGACCGAGCAGAAGTTGTACGTGACGTTGCCCGTCCCGCCGCCACCGCCGCTTGTCGCAACGGCAAGGGAAACTGTTACCGCCGTAGACGTGACACCACCGCCTGTTGCCACGATCGTCGCATTGACGCTGCCCACTGCCGCACCACTGGTGGCGGTGAACGTGATGGTGGCTGAAGAGCCAGTAACCGGATTCGGATTGACCGCCGCCGTGACGCCGTTTGGCAAACCACTCACCGTTATCTGCGCCGGTGCGACCAGTGGCGCGACCCGCGTCACCGTGACTGTCGTCTGTGCGGTTTGTCCCTGCGTTACCGACACACTTGCTGGCGAGACGGTTAGTGAAAGGCCGCCGAGGCTTGGAACGGTGAGCGTGAGCGTGAGCGTACTCGCGGGCACACCGGTACCGGTAACGTTGATGGTGAGCGGATAGCTGCCCGCCGCCACCTGTGCGCCAACGGCCACCGTGAGCTGACTTGTTGCCGCCGTTACGGGACCGGAGGGCAACGTAAGCACCACGCCTGACGGCGGATTGCCCTGCAACGTGAACGTGAGCGCTCCGGTAAACCCACCGCTGCGCGCGATGTTGATCGTACTCGCACCCTGCGCACCTGAGGCGATACTCAGCGTAGCCGGGTTGAGTGTCGCCGCGTAGCCCGCGACGGCGGTGACGGTGACGGTGAGCTGCGCAGTCGCCTCGGCGATGCCCGTGGCATTCGCACGAACCGTGATGGGATACGCGCCCGCAGCCACGTTGGCTCCGACCGTGACCGTCACGGTGGACGTCGTCGCGCCAGCGGCTATCACCGGCGCACCGACCGTCATGCCGGTTGGCGCACCACTGCTTGTGAGCGTGACCGCACCAGCAAATCCACCACTACGCGTGAGGGTGACTTGCGATGTGCCGGAAGCCCCCGTCTGCACAGTGATTGCCGTGGAGCTGAGGGCGATCGTTGCGGCCGGTACGGGTGCCGCTGTTACCGTGACGGTAAGCACGACGGTTGGCGTCGTAATACCCGTTGCAGCAGCCGAGATGGTGACGGGATACGCACCCGCCGCCACCGCCGCACCAACATTCACGGAAATCGCCGACGTTGTGCTACCCGCGGCAATCGCGGGTGTTGTGACCGTCATGCCCGAGGGTGCACCGGTGCTTGTGAGCGTGACCGCACCAGCGAATCCACCGCTACGCGTGATCGTGGCTTGCGACGCACCGGTGGCGCCCGCTTGCACGGCGACAGCCGCCGGACTGAGCGACAACGTCGCGGCAGGAACCGGTGCCGCTGTTACCGTCAACGACAGCGTGGTCTGCTTTGACGAGACCCCGCTCGCCTGAGCGCGCACCACGATTGGATACGTGCCGGGCGCAGTGCTGGCGGCCACGTTCGCGGTGACTGTCGCACTGCTGGTGCCGGGAACAAACGAGAAGGCGGAGAGGGTGACACCGGTCGGCAGTCCATCTGCACTGCCCGTCACCGCAGCCGTAAAGCCGCCCGTGCGTGAAACCGTCGCGGTGACAGTTCCGCTCTGCCCCTGTTGCACACTGAGTGACGCGGGTGAAATGCTGAACAAGAAATCGCCCTGCGGATCAGTCCCACCATTGTCGTCACCGCCACCGCATGCACTCACAAGCGCTACGGTACTGGCGGCCAGTATGCTGAGCAGCCGCTTCCTGCGATGACTCCACTCTACGTTGAACACGAGACTTTCCTCACAGGGATGGATGAATGCCACCGGCGGTGGCTGTTGCATTTCTTCAGGCGTAAAATCTGGCCAAAAGCCGCCAGCGCTGATCTGCCAGAAGTAAGAAATATGGCGCCTGAAAAGCCGCTACGCTCGTGTATACAGGTTTCCGTTTAGATTCACAAGACTCGTTGTGTTCACTTGCGGCTCAGCCCGCTTCTCACTCCAAACGGAGGTTCCGCATGGAGCGACTGCGCGTCGCAGCACTGCAGTATCTGATCCGCCCCGTCACCACCTTTGAGCAGTTTCGCGATCAGGTTGACGCGCTGCTGCAAACGGCAGCGGACTATCGCTGTGGACTGGTCGTGTTTCCGGAATATTTCTCGGTGCAGCTGCTCACACTCGGCGATATCCGTCGCCCCATCCGTGAGCAAATCCGCACCTTGGCCGATCAGGCGCCGGCCGTGATTGATTTCATGTCGGATTGTGCGCAGCGTTATGGTTTGCACGTGGTGGCCGGCACGGTACCTGAGCGTGATGCGCAGAATCCGGACATCGTGCGCAATCACTGCTATGTGTTGGGCCCCAACGGCACGCGTGGGTTGCAGGGTAAGCTGCACATGACACGCTTCGAGCGTGATGAGTGGCACGTTTCCCCCGACTCTCAGCTGCGTATTTTTCAGGCGCCATTCGGAAAGTTTGCCGTGGCCATTTGTTACGACGTTGAGTTTCCTGAAATGGCGCGTGCGGCGGCCCGCGCTGGCGCTGACATTTTGTGTGTGCCGAGTTGCACCGACGACCGGCAGGGTTTCTGGCGCGTGCGTTACTGCGCACACGCTCGCGCAATCGAAAATCAGATGTACGTGATCAACGCCGGCACGGTTGGGTCGTTGCCGCAGGTGCCGGCTGTTTCGCTGAACTACGGATTGGCGTCAATCCTTACGCCCAGTGATTTCCCGTTTGCGCGCGACGGTATCCTCGCCGAAGGCAACGTGAATCAGGAAATGATGGTGATTGGCGATCTGAATCTCGATACCATTCGGCGCAGCCGTGAAGAAGGCACCGTGTTGCCGTTGCTCGACAGTGAGCGTACTTCGGATCTGGTGGCGAACCCGCAACTGGTGGTGTTGTGAGTCATAGCCGTCGTGTCCTCGTCCGCAATACCACGCCGGCTGATTTTGCCGGCGTGATCACGCTCACCGAAGCAACGTATCCGGGCAGTCCACCGTGGCGCGAACAGCAGCTCGAGTCGCATATCACGAAGTTTGCAGAAGGGCAACTGGTTGCGATTGATACGTTGAGTGGTGAAATCGTGGGCATGGCGGCCAGTCTCATCATCTTGTGGGACGACTACAACTTTGATTCAAGCTGGCGCGACTTTACCGGCAATGGCACCTTCAGCAACCACGACCCGCAGCGTGGACGAACGCTGTACGGTGCTGAAGTCATGGTGTTGCCGGGTCGCCGCGGATTCGGCATTGGCCGAGCGCTCTACGCGGCGCGACGCGAACTGACCGAACGCCTGTCACTCAAGCGCATTCGCGCCGGTGCTCGTTTGCGCGGTTATCACCGGGTAGCACACCGTATGACTGCGGCAGAGTACGTAGAACGTATCGCACGCGGACAGCTGCGTGATGCCACGCTCAGTTTTCAGCTGCGCGAAGGATTTCAGGTCTTGGGCGTAGCGGAGAACTATTTGCGCAACGATCCTGAATCGCTTGGCTGGGCCGCCGTGATCGAGTGGCTCAATCAACGTGGTGACATGCCGGCGCAGGACAACGCGCCTGGGCTATCAGGCGCTCCAACGCTTGAGACCACGACGCGCGCCGATTCGCCAACGAAGCCTGGTACCACGGCAAACAGCGCCGCGTAGCGCGCGTCGCATAGAGCGGGCATGTTCAAGCCGCCCAGTGCGTGCACGATCATTGGGACGGTGTTGCTGTGTCCCACCACCAACACGACCTTTCCTGATTGACGTCGGACCGCTTCGGCCACCAGCCGTATGTGCGTGGCCATGTCCGACGCAAAGGGCACAACTTCGGCTTGCAGGCCACGCGCACGCATCGCCGGTTCAGCCGTCAGCCGCGTGCGCTGCCGGTGCGTCACAATCACATGCTCAACGTTGGCGTCGGAAAGGGCTTCGGCCAGTGCCAACGCTCGGACGACTCCAGCGGCGCTGAGCGGTGGATCATCGCTGTTGTCCATCTTTTCGGCGTGCCGCACGATCAGGACCAGGGCCGGCGGCAGCGAGTCGACTGAGACGACGCGCTCGGAAATGGTGGTCGTCGGGCCAGCCGAGGGCCGCGGTGATACAGCAGGTCCAGCAGGTCCAGCAGGTCCAGCAGGAACAGCAGGTACAGCAGGAACAGCAGGAACAGCAGGAACAGCAGGTCCACCAGTGCTCTGCGCGGCCAACGGTGTGAGCGCAGCCGCGATCAACAGACCAAAGAGAGCAAGAAGCGCGCCGACCCTTGGGGTCTGCCGAAAGGCAGTCGAGACACGCGGAGTTGGATTGACCATGTTGTAAAGGTGACCCGTCGGCTTCACGGGCGCCACCTCGGCGACGCGTCGGCAGCGCATCGGCAGCGCGTCGGCAGCGCGTCGGCAGCGCGTCGGCGCGCCCCCACTGGCGCGAGGGCCGTTGTCGTGGCACCATGACGCAGCCGGAATCAACCGATATTTTTTGCCTCGTCCCCAATTGTACTTGTCGTTCCCATACCGCATGCCAGTTCTTGCGTCAGTAACAATCATCAATCGCCGCGTTCATTCGCACAGTGTGCTCAACATGCCTCTCGAGCGAGTGAATGCAGCCGCGTGTCATTCGGCAGCCGGTGACGCTGCCCGTTGGCTTCCGCAACGGCGCGTCGCGCGCTGACCGTCACGCGTGACCACGTTTTTCATGATTCATGCGACGTGCCTCGGTCTCGTTGCACTGAACCTCATCGTCCGTACATGGCGCACGCAGGTCATTTTTTCCGGACTTGGGCATCGCGTGGCGTTCGTGGATATCGCCACCGCAAATCTGGCTGGTGATACGGCGGCGGCGCTCACACCGTTGCGGGTGGGCGGGATTCCAGCGCAGGTGGCGTTCCTTCAGCGCATTGGCACGCCGCCGCAGCTGTCCGTACCGACGCTGCTCGTTGAGTCGCTTCTGCTCTATCCTGTGTATGCTCTGCTCGGCGGTGCATTGGCTCTCTCGGCTGGCCTCGAATGGCTTGAACTGCTGAAGACCGCGAGCACGACGGCTGGACGCGTGGCTCAGACCGTTGGTGGACTGTTTGTGTTTGGCTGGTTACTCGTGATCATCGCGCGACGGGCCGCACCGGGCAAATCGCGTATGGTGGGGCGCTCGGTCAGGGAAGGATTGGCGTTGGCACGCCGCATGGGTTCCGCTGCGGCCTTGCTCACCGTGCCGCTGACCGTGATTGACGTGGCCACGCGCATCGCACTGTTGCCCATGCTGGCCATCAACGTGGTGGGCGCGCCGCCGTCTGATGTGCTGGCGATCGCATCTTTTGCCATGCTCTACGGACAGATCGCGATGCCGACACCGGGCGGCGCGGGCATTGTCGATCTCGGGTTGATCGGTGGAGCGGCCGGGAATCTTGGGCTCGAAGCCGGCTCCATCGTTATGTGGTGGCGTGTGTACACTGCCGGGGTGCACATTGTCCTGTGCTTACCCATGCTGTGGTGGCGCTTATCACGGCCTGTGCGACACAAACGAGAGCTGTACGCACAAGCTGTTCAGAACGTGCGTACCGATGCCTTACTAAGCGCTTCGCCGCGTGCACGGGCTCTGCGAGAGCGGATGGGCAGCAGGAACAAGTAGATCCCGGTAACCCACAACACAAACACGATCACGCCCGACGGCAAAAAGATAAAAAGTTTCGCTGCGTCATGAAACCACGACCCGTCATGCAGACTTTCCACCAGATCTGAGCGCCGATAGGCTGTCTTGAGCACCTCGCCAGTCGCTTGATCAATCTGGACTTCCCAACTCGAGTGGCCGATGACTTTGATGAGCCCCTTGCCCGGACGGACGTCTACCCGGTCGACATCCGACCAGCTCTCAATCCCCGTTTCCGGCCGACTGCGCGCGGCTTCGAGCACGGCCGCCATCGTCACCTGCGGATCGCCGGGGGTGCCTTTCATCTCGGTTGGTTGCACCCAAGCGAGCTGCTTCTTGAGCTGCAAGAGCACGCCGGTGGCGATGACGATGAGGAACGGAACGGCGACCGCGATGGCGCCCCATCGATGGAGCTTTCGGTTCCAGATACGGAGGTTCGGCATGCCACAAATACGCGGGCGCTGACGTATTCGCTGCGCTCCTTACGATCCTACATGATACTACGCCGCCAGTCGGTCTCTCCCGCGACGGAGGTCAAGCTCGCCATCGGCGTACGCGAGGCTTACCGCTCGCCGCGCCACGCGTTTGAGCGCCCGATGTACGGAGCGCGCGTAGTGTACAAAGTTCTGTCCGGCCCAAGGGAAGCGGATGAAAAACTCATGCGGCAACAAATCGCCCTTGAGTCGATTGCACGGTCCGCACGCGGCCACGATGTTCTCCGCATCGTGGGCGCCGCCGTGAGCCCGTGGCATCACATGATCAAGCGTGGCGTTGTGCGTATCGAGCGGTGAGGCGCAGTACACGCAACGTTGACCACAGTCACGCAGGGCGAGTTTTCGCATCGCGCGCTTCATGGCCATAAGCAGCGGACGCGCGGGTGCCGAGCTGCGTTGGCGCGTGCTGCTGCTGCGTCTGTCCTGCACCGCACCTCGTCGCGACGGACGTTCACCACGGGCGCCGCTGCGAACGGCGCCGCGGCCACCGCGCTCGGATGTCACGTGTCGTCGACTCATGCGGGTCTCCTCCAAAACGCAGACGCCCCGCGCGCGGCTTGTGGCCACATCGCAGGGCGGAAAGTGTTGGGGGGCGCAACACGCCGCTCCGAAAGGGCGCGATACGTGCTGGCAATGGCGATTGTGCTGGCACGTACCAACATGAGGTACGCGGGGCAAACGAAACGTTCGGTAAGCATCGTCCTCCTGACTTGGCGAGAGTAAGGGACTGCAGCGATGACAACCCTACGATACGACTACTACAACACAACGATCAAGACGGAACATCTGTGTCACGATACGCGCGCCGCGACGGGCGCATCACACGGTTTGCATCACTTTGCTCTACCCGGATTTCGTCACGCTCGCGCCGACACCGCTTGCTTGGCGTTGCGCAGCTTGGCGCCAATCTGTGCCGCCATGGCGTCCAGCAAATGTCGGTTGGGCATATCCGAGCCAGGAAACGGCAATGGGATATCAAACCCATCGTCCGACTTTCGCGGAATCAGATGAATGTGATAGTGAAACACGTTCTGTCCGGCGGCCGCACCGGAGTTCACGACAATGTTCATGTCTTCCGCGCCGGACACCTGTTGTACCACGGGAATCAGGCGCGTGGCCACATCGTACATGTGCTGGCCCACTTCGCGCGGAATGTCGCGCAGAATCTCGTAGTGCTCGCGCGGTACCACCAGCACGTGACCTTGATTCACCGGCTGGATGTCCATGAAGGCAATTACCGTGCTGTCTTCATAGCACATGGAGACCTCGGCCGCACCCTGAATCAGGTCGCAGAAGATGCAGTGTTGTCCGGCGGACACGTTGCTTGGGTGCGTGGGAGCGTGCATGCGGGCGATCAACCGGAGAGGAGGAGTGGGGCCAATATTGGAGCGCGCGCCGAACACCAGCGCCCTGACACCTGTCAGCATCCAGTATTTCACGCCCGGTGTCAAGGTTTGTTGACACTCTGCTACCCCGACTGGACCAGAGTGGCGTTGCCTCACTACGTTAAGAGGCTACCCCTGAACCTGAACGGGACTGAATACCATGGCTACTTCCACTCGACCGACCCGCGCCCGCAAGCCTTCCTCCCCTGACACGGGTGCGCACGTCGTTGAGGCTGCGCCGCTCACGCGCGACCAACTGCTGCACGCGTATCGCATGATGTACCTCTCGCGGCGCCTGGATGACAAGGAGATTCAGCTCAAGCGACAGAACAAGATCTTCTTTCAAATCTCCGGTGCCGGCCACGAAGCGATTCTGGCCGCCGCAGGGCTTGTGCTCAAACCGGCGCACGACTGGTTCTATCTCTACTATCGCGACCGCGCCCTCTGCCTGATGCTCGGCATGACCGGCGCCGAAATGCTCTACTCGGCCGTCGGTGCAGCCAACGATCCGAACTCGGGTGGACGCCAGATGCCCAGTCACTGGGGGCACAAGGATCTCAACATTGTGTCGGTGTCGTCTCCCACGGGCACGCAGTTTCTGCAGGCCGTTGGTGCCGCCGAAGCCGTGCAGCGCGCGCAGGCGCTCGACATCAGCGACGGATTTGAACGTGACGAGGTCGTACTCGTGACGACCGGTGACGGGACAACGAGTGAGGGTGAGTTCTGGGAATCGCTCAACACGGCGTGCAATCTCAAGCTTCCCATTGTGTATCTCGTGGAAGACAACGGCTACGCGATTTCGGTACCCGTAGAAGTGGGCACCGCCGGCGGCTCGATCTCCAAGCTCGTCACAGGTTTCCCGGATCTCTACATCCAGGAAGTTGACGGGTGCGACCTTATCGCGTCGTATGAAACGATGGCGCGCGCCGTGGCCTACGCGCGCGAGCGCAAAGGTCCCGCGTTTGTGCATGCCAAGGTGATTCGTCCGTATTCGCACTCGCTGTCCGACGACGAAGTACTGTACCGCCCGGATCACGAGCGAGAAGCCGACGCCGCACGTGATCCGATTGCGCGTTTCCCCGAGTGGCTCATTGCTCAGGGCCACGCAACGGAAGAGGAACTGGAAGCGATTCGCGTGGCGATCGATGACGAAGTGCTGGCCGCCACCGACGACGCACTCTCACAGGAGCAGCCGAACGCCGACAGCATCCACTTTGCGGTGTACTCGCCCGACGTCGATCCAACAGGCGAACCGTTTGACACCGAAGACGATCCGCAGTTCTCGGGTGCGCCCAGCACCATGGTGGATTTGCTGAACGCCTGCATGCGCGACGAAATGCAGCGCGACGAACGTATTCTCGTGTTCGGTGAAGACGTGGCCGATGTCTCGCGCGAGGAATACCTCGGCAAGGTGAAGGGCAAAGGTGGCGTGTTCAAGGCAACGCACGGTTTACAGACAAAGTTCGGCGGCACGCGCGTGTTCAACACACCGCTGGCCGAAGCGAACATTGTGGGCCGCGCGATTGGTCTGGCACACCGCGGATTCAAGCCAGTGGTCGAGATCCAGTTTTTCGACTACATCTGGCCCGCGTACATGCAGATTCGCGACGAACTGGCGCCCATGCGCTGGCGCTCCAACAATGCATTCAGCTCGCCAGTGGTCATTCGCACCACGTATGGCGGCTACATCCGTGGCGCCGTCTACCACTCGCAGACCGGGGCCTCGCTCTTCACGCATTGCCCGGGGCTGCGTGTGGTGTGCCCCAGTACCGCGCTCGATGCAAACGGACTACTTCGCACGGCCATTCGCTGCGACGATCCGGTCATCTTCCTCGAGCACAAGCATCTTTATCGCCAGACGTACAACAAGGGCGTTTATCCCGGACCGAACTTCATGATTCCGTTCGGCAAGGCGCGCATCGCACGTGAAGGCACGGACATCACGGTGGTGACCTATGGTGC
>JBBRDJ010000086.1:0-13789 GCA_038203945.1 Gemmatimonadales bacterium | reverse complement strand
CCGAGGCTGCAGCGAGTCGAACAAGGCAATGCGTGCGGTATCAATGGGAATCGTGTTGAGTTGCATGTTCGTAAAGCGCGAGACAACGCGCACCGCTGCGCGCGCATCGCCAAACACGGGCGCTGATACCTGCAGCTCGATGCGCTGTGACGTGGGCAGCCAATAGGCCTGATCGCGCTCCGCATTTTCGTCATCGATGTAGGCCACGCCGTCCACCAACGATCCGGCCAGACGAGCCACCGGCCCCCCTGATCGCGGCCAGTTCCCCACCTGAACAAATGCTCCGCGCAAACGTACCAGCGCACCACGCGACGCATCGAGGTGCATTTCGCCGCGAAACAGTGTGCCGCGCGCTTGGATGTCGTCTCTGGGTTCCACCAACACGCGCACAATCGGAATGCGTCGCGCGCCATCCTGTATCGTGACCAGTGTATCGCCGCCACTGTAGCGATACCAGGCGTTGCGATCATCGGCCAGCGGATGCACGACGGCGGCGGTGTCGCCCGAACGGTCGGGCGAGTCGTTGCGTCGGTCATTGCGTCGCACCTCACGAGCCGCATCGCGAGACGCATCGCGAGCAGACACACCACGAGACGCATCGCGAGCCGTATCACGCGATCGATCTCGGCGCGCGTCGGTTGTCTCGCTGCGTGTTGTGTCGCGCGCCACATCGCGCGTGAGATCGCCAGTCACACCCTCGAGCGCCGCACGCGTGACTTGATCCGGCGGCACACTGTCCGGTAGCGGCTGCTGTCGCGCACGCAGCCGGTTTCCATACAACGTGGGATTGAGCCAGCCAACGCGAAACACGCCGAGCATGGACACCGGCGTGCCCAGTTGCTGCACGCGGTGTCCCTGTATGCGCTGGCGATAGAGCCCCGTGCGCGTCCACCGTAAGTCGCTGGCAATCTGCTCCACGCTGCCCACGGCTTCCGTACCATCGGCGCGTCGAATCACCAGCGAGATTTCGGTTTCGACATCTGCTGTGAACGCTTGCAACGAGCGCGGCATACGATTTCGCTCGGCTGCGTCGTTGACCAATCGGGCAAGCGCTTCACTACGCGCTCGGCTCGCGTCAGTGAGCAATGCACTGTCAGTCGCTTCGCGAACAACGGTGCGCTCAACCGAATCCGTGCTGGCTTGCGCCTGCGCGTTGGCGGGCGATGCCACAATTGCAATCGCCACGGTCAGGAGACCGACGCGCTGCATCAGAAGAGACTTTCCGTCCGAAAAATGCCGCACAGGAACAACCGGTTGGGGGGAGCGCAACTTTGTGTTCCTACGCGCCGGCGTCAGCCAAGGTTTCCCGCGTCTCGCGCAAAAATCCGAGGGAGGTAATGCTTTCACGCACATTTCAGCACACGCGACAGAACCCGAATCAGAGCGCGCCGAGTGACTCCGCTTTCTCACTGGCCGTCGTCCACACCGCTTCGGCTTTCGCCAGCACTGCGCGCGCCTTGGCCACTTCGGAGCCCAGCTTCTGTGCTTTGGTGTTCGATGCGGTTGAACCGTCGTAGAGCGCCGGGTTCTCAAGCTCATGGACCAGTCGGTGCACAGCCGCTTCCGCGATGGTCACCGCGCGTTCGGCTTCTTCCACCACTTTGACCGCGTCACGCTGCGTCCGCCGCTCCTCGCGCGATTTTTCCTTTCGCACATCATGCGACGACGGGGGTGCCGACGCGGCTTTGCCCAGCCGTATCTGTCGGGCGGTGTCTGCCGCATCGGCACGACGTTTGGCCGCCAGGTCTTCCCACTCCGTAAACGGGCCCGCGAAATCGATCAGCTCACCATCGCGAATCTCCCATACACGGGTAGCCAGCCCGCGCAGTACCGCACGATCATGCGAGACCAGCAGCACGGTGCCCTCATACTCTTCGAGCGCGTCTTCGATTGCCTCGATGCTTTCGACATCGAGATGGTTGGTGGGCTCGTCAAGCACCAGCAGGTTTGCGCGTGAGAGTGTGAGCAACGCCAGCGCCACGCGCGCGCGCTCGCCGCCCGATAGCGAGCCGATCACGCGCTGCGATTCTTCGCCACCAAAGCCAAAGCGTCCGAGATGTCCATGCACTTCACGTCGTTCCCAAAAGGGACGCAACGTGGTGATTGCATCGTGCACGCTGGAATCGAGTGCCAGATGTGCCAGATCCTGACGATAGTAAGCCACCGTGGTTGACAGGCCCAACTTGCAGGTGCCACCGTCGGGCGCGCGTTCGCCGAGCACCGTCTTGATGAACGTGCTCTTGCCTGCACCATTGGGACCCACAAGCGCGATCACTTCGGTGCGCGGCATCACGAGCGTGACGTTTTCAAGCAGCGTGCGATCCTCCACACGCAGCGTGAGCTTGCTGGTTTCCAGCACGCGATCGCCACTGCGATCACCGGCGGCCAGACGCAGTGCCATGACCGACTCACCGCCAATGGGAGCAGAAAGTCTGGGCATGCGCTCCAGTCTTTTGCGACGGCCCTTGGCTTGCGAGCTGTTCTGACCGGCGAGGTTGCGCGCGATGTAATCCTGCTCCGCCGACACCTTTTTCTTCTGCTGATCGAACTGTCGCTGCTGCGTGAGGCGGCGTTCTTCACGCTGTTGCACAAAGGCTCGGTAGCCGCCCACATACGTGAAGCCCGTGCCGCCTTCCAGATGGAGCACGTGATCAGACACCGTTTCGAGAAAAGCGCGATCGTGGCTCACGATGAGCAACGTACGCTCACTCTCGCGCAGATACTGTTCCAGCCAGCGCGTGGTGTCGAGATCGAGATGGTTGGTGGGTTCGTCGAGCACCAGCAGTTCGGCGGGCTGCACGATCTGCCGTGCCAGCGCAACGCGTCCGCGTTCACCGCCACTCAATACACCCGCGAGTGTGGCGTGCGCCCAATCGGATTCAAAACCCAAGCCCTGCAGCACCTGATCCACACGCGTGGCCATCTGGTAGCCGCCTTCATGCTCAAAGCGCTCGAGATCGTGTCCGTAGGCACTCATGAGCTCTTCGCCATGATCGGTCTCCATGCGCGCTACCTGTTCAGCCAGCGAGCGCTCCAAGGCACGCAGCTCCACAAACGCATCGGCCACGGTGTCCCACACGGTGGCTCGAGGATCGAACGAACGATGCTGCTCCAACAGCGCAATGCGCATGCCCGGACGGCGAGCAATCGAGCCACTGGTGGGCTGCAGTTCGCCAATGAGCAGTTTGATGAGCGTGGTCTTGCCGGCACCGTTGCGCCCGATCAGCGCCCAGCGGTCACGATCGGCAATCGTGACGGATACGTCACGGAAAATCTCTGTGGCTCCAAACGATACGGAGGCGTTTCCAATACTGAGCAGCGTCATACGTCAAATCAAATCACCCGACAACGGTTGTGCGCGGGTTATCGCGTGAAAAGTTTGCCGCTGCAGCGGCGAGCAGCGCATCCATGTCTGGCGTCTTCCCACGTATGACCCTCGCCCAGTGACGGTCCTGCCGCCTGTCCCGCCAGCGCAGCGCGATGCTCGCGAGCCGGGGTGCCAAGGCCAACAAGCCGCATGCCGCGGCGACACTGAGCCAGGTCGCCGTGCCCAACGCACGCAGCGCGGTCGCGCTGCCAACGAATAGCAGCAGGTACCAAAGCGCCACGATATAGAGACCCGGAACGATGCGCCGAGGGATGATCTCTTCGGGAATAGCGGCCGACTTTTTGGCCAGTCGCGCGACCGCCCACCACGCGGGAGCGTGGAGCACCAGTCCACACCAGGCCAGCGGAGAGAGCCACCAGTCTGTTGTTCGGCGCTGTTTGCGCTCGGCATACCAGGCGTGCAATAGCCGCTCCAGCGGGACCGGAGCGCCAATCCGCTCCGCTTCGGCCATCAGCGCGCGTACCGGTTCCATCCGGGCATCAACCGCAGGCAAGGGCGCTATACCGGGTCCGAATATCTCGGCCGCGTACCGCTGCCAGGCCCGCGTGCCGTCACGCAGCGGATCTGCACCGGTGCTGGTCGCGGCGACGGCACTGGCCATGGCGCGCAGCAGCTGTGCTGATTCTGCATCTGGTGCGTTTCGGGTCACGGCGCGCAACCGTTCAGCGATCAGTGCCGTGAGTTGCGGCTCCGGTGGACGTGCGGCGTCGGCCTGCCAGCTATCGAGCTCAATCGGCTCACCGACCGTGGCCAGCAACCGTGTGCGCGCGTGATACGGCGACTCGTAGGTGAGACCGACGGGAACGATCAACAGTCCGCGCACGCCTGCGCCATCACGCGTATCGCCCGATTTACCCGCGTCACCCGCGTCACCCGCGTCACCCGCGTCACCCGCGTCACCCGCGTCGCCCGCGTCACCCGCGTCACCCGCGTCACCCAAATCACCCGCGCCACCCGCGTCACGCGCGTCGAGCGCGTCGAGCGCCATGCGAGCGAGTCCGGTGCGCAGCGGTGCGAGATGCACACCGCGTTGCACCCCGCCTTCGGGAAACACACACACGCAGCCACCCCCGGCCAACACCTCGCGTACACGAGTAAACGCCTGTGCGTTCACCAACGCGCTGTCTTCACCGCGCGCCTTGGCACGCCGCGCATCGCGCACGCGGTGCACCGGAATCACTCCCATTTGGGCGTACGCCCAGGCCACCACAGGTGATTCGGCCGAAGTCACGTTGGCCACAAACGTTACGCGTCGTCCGGCGAAGGTGAGCACCGCGCAAATATCCGGCAGATCATTGGGATGATTGACCGCCAGCAGCACTGGTCCGGTGGCGGGGATGGTGCCCACGAGGTGCGCCTCGCGATAGCACCAGTGCAAGGCACGTCGGGCACACCAGGCGATTGTGCGATAGAGCATGACGAAAGAAAACGCTCAGGCTCAGTGATGCCAATGGGAGTGTGCGGGGGAGTCTGGCGAACGTGAGCTGAATCGTTTCACTTACCAACTTCTCTGTTGTCCATTCCTCGCGATACAAACCATGCTCAAGAACATTCTGCCGGGCGTTGTGAGCGTGCTGGTTTTACTTGTCGGAGTGTCGTATCTCTTTCCGCGGTATGTCGAGGTGTCGCGAGCCGCTCAACTCGCATCGTCATCCGAAGCGCTCTATTCGATCGTTGCTACACCGGCTGAATGGCCCAAGTGGTCGCCGCGGAGCCAGCGCGATCCCAACATGATCAGCAGCTTCTCCGGCCCGTCCAGCGGCCAGGGTGCGCGCTGGGACTGGGAGAGCGAAACGCAGGGCGACGGAGCCGTGGTCTTGATCCGCGCCGAACCCGTAAAGAGCATTGGCTACGTGCTGACGACCGTGGGCGTGGATGCCCCGTCGTACGGTGACTTTAGGTTCACACGCAACTCTAGCGGCACGATCGTCACGTGGGACTTGACGACCGATGTGGGGAACAGCCCTATCGGCCGCTGGCGTGGTCTCATGATGCCGAACAGGCTCAGCAAGGATTTCGACGTTGGGCTGCGCAATCTTGAGAGATACGCGTTGTCGAAACGATGACGGGGGGGGGGCTGCCGCAGTCGTCCGCTATTCCGCTGACAAGTCCGAGGGGCCGACGGCGGGCACCGAGACCGCCGACCCGCTGGAGTTTCTGACCCGAGTGCTGGTCCACATCCCCGACAAAGGCCATGTCACCACACGGTACTATGGGCGTTGGGGTGCCGGCCTAGGCGGCTTCGGAACGAGCTTGGCGCAGGGCGACTTGGCTGAGCAGCAGGCCGAAGACGGTTTTCGAGATCACGTCGGCGATCGTGTAGATGAACTGCCGCACCACGACCCAGTCGGCGCTCTGGCTGATGCCGGGGACACCGGGGATCAGGTAGGCAAAACCGTAAATGAACCATGTCACGATCAGCAGCCGCCAAGCGATCTTCATCAGGCTTGCTGCCTCGGACGTCAGGCTCTTGCTGCCTTCAGTGACCGCCTCGTTGGCCACGTAAAGCAGATAGAAGAACGCGATCCAGCTGATCCCGCCCCAGATCCAGAACGGCGCACCCGAGCCTTCGACAAAGCCCGCAACCTGCGGTTCGTAGTATTGCCCGATATAGCCCAGGATGATCATCGCGGCCCCCGAGACCACCAGCTTGGCCCAGCGTGTGGTGAAGGCCCGCCCGGTAAACTGCAGCACCACCAGAAACTGGGTCAACAGCATCGGCACATCGATCAGCCAGTTGGCATAGCGATAACCGTTGGCAAACACCTCTCCTTCGATGCGTTCGAACATCGTCGTTGCTTCGTTGTAGGCAAAGGTCCGGTCCCACATCTGAAACAGCAGGAACAGCTCGATCGTGGCCGACACCATCACGACGCCCGAGATATAGAACGTGCGACGATATTTTTGCGGCGCCTCGGAGGCGGTGACGGTGAAATACAAGAGCGACGCAGCAAACACGGCGACGGTAAAGGTGAACAGGTGTCGGATCGCCTCGTATTGCCAGTACTCGAAGCTGAAGAAATTTTCGTAATTAATCATCTCGGGGCTTCTCCCTGATTGTCCCTGACGTATCGCGCAGCCCGCAGGGTTGCGTGGCCACGACGGGTGAGACGCCACGGCAGGATCGAAGTTCCGCCGGATCAGCCAACAGGTGTGGCGCAAGTTGTCGAGGCTGGCTTGGAGGCTCGAGAGGCCGCGACGCAGAAACTTCCAGGTAAGGCGCAAGGTCCAGATCATCGTGGCGGCGACGGCGATCTTTCCCAGCAGCACGTCATGGCTGTTGGGGGTTCACGTGCGGCGAGCCACTGTGGCGGCTCTGCCTTTTTACCAATCGCCGGCGCAGAAGAAAAAGTCGTACGGGCCAACGCGGACGACGGTAGGCATCGCTCAGCTTTTGTCATGTTCGCCGTTGACGCAACCGGCGTGGTCGATGACCACATAACGCCGGCTTCTACAGCGGGCGCTCTAATAAAATGCGAGCGCAGCGAGCTACCAAACCGCCCGGCTGCAGCAAGCATCGTGAGGCCCGCGACACCATACGTTGCATCGAAACGGCCCGTCGCGCGCCTGTAAGCAATGACCCGGTCCAGCCCCGTGAGCGCGCGGATCTCTGCGGTCGCGGCGTCGCCCAGCGAATGCAGCGACGACGCGCTTTGCAGGTGATGGACACTCTGCTTGCTCAGCGTGAAGTAATCGTGGCCGTCGGCTGAGATGTGGGCCGTCGATTCGAACTCGATAAGCACGACACCGTCTATGGTATGCACGGTTGACATCGAACGCCGCACCGTTGTGACCTGCAAGTGTCAGGGCGTACAACGAATTACGATCAACCGGCCAGCGCGAGAAAAACGCCTGGCCATTTCACCGTAACCGCGCTTCATTCGTGTTGTCGTTCACGCCGCTTCCCGCTGCGCGCACCACTCTCTGAACGCGACGAAGGTGGCGAGCCCGCCGGCGATCATCTCGCCCTGCGGCCCCGGCTCGCCACCGTAGGCGTCTACCGCTCGGCGGAATGTCATCCACATCTCATTGGTATGCGCACCGAACCCGTTGAAGTACTGGACGCCGTGCGTCGCGTCGTAGCCGAACTGCGCCGCGACGTGCCGACTGATGATCCGCCCGCCGAGGCAGGCGCCTTGCAACACGTAAGGAGTGCCAAAGGACGTTGCCGCGGTCGGCAGCGACGGAAGGATTTTCACACATCGGGAGCAAGTCGGGTTCCTCAACGCGCAGCGTGACGAGTTCGGCTCGCAGCGATTCTGTCCTGCAGCGTGTACGCAGGTCGATGCTCTGCTCACCCCAGCCGTCAACGGCCGTCAGTGCGCGCTCCATTGGCGCGTAAAAGCCGAAGACGGCTTCGAGATGGCGCCGGTAGGTGGCTGCCTCGATTTCGGGGTTAGTGAGCCGATTGTCGGCGGAGAGAGTGTGGTGAAATCGCGAGACGATTGCAGCCGCCTGCCAGCAACCTGCGTAACGCGTGGCACGGGCGATGCGCAGAGGCGTGCGCAATGGTTGCACTTGCGAAAACTCGCCTCTCAATGGAGCTTCCCCCAATGCGCCCCTCTGATGGTTTCACCCGGAGAAGCTGGATAGTGGTGTGCCTGGGCGCCGTTGCGGCCGTGCTGCCGAGACCGCTGCGCGCGCAGTTGGCGAGACTGGGTTCTGTGCACCCTACGCCGCGTCCGGGCATTACGGGGGGCAAAGTTGCCACGGCCGAGATGCTCGACGGCGACAAGGGGCTCACCGAGCTCTTCGATAAGGTGCGCAACATTCCGCAGGTGGTTGACGGTATACGCTGTCACTGCGGCTGCGCCGATCTGCATGGGCATTATTCGCTGCTCACCTGCTACGAGGGCGCGAATGCGATGGCGCGCATCTGTCCGATCTGTCAGGGCGAAGGACGCGTCGCGGTGCGTATGGCCAGGTCCGGCAAATCACTGGCCGATATTCGAATTGCGATTGACGCGCAGTACGGCTGACGCGGTCACCTATCCGAGAAACCCGAGAAACTGGAGCAACGCATGCGCAACGCCGTAGTGCTGGGAATGTTGAGCGCCGCGCTGGCGCTCGTTCAGATCGCGCTCATTCCATCCGTCGCACAAGCGCAGATTCGCGCCAGCGAACTGCAGACGATTTCGCAGATCGTGGACGGCACCAAGGTGACAATTACCTACTCGCGCCCCCGACTGCGTGGCCGCGATGTGGTCTTCGGCACACGCGCCGTTCGATGGGGCGAAGTGTGGACGCCGGGCGCAAACTACGCCACCACACTGGAAGTCGACCGTGCGATCACGCTCTCGGGCACGCCGGTGCCCAAAGGCAAGTACGGCGTGTGGATGATCGTCCAGCCGGACTCGACGTGGACCATGTTGCTCGATCCCGTGTGGGGACTGTTCCACGAGGCGCATCCGAAACCGGCTGATCGGCACATCAAGATCACGGTACGCGCCGATTCGAGTACCAACTCAAGTGAAGACGTGTTGACGTTCTCGTTTCCATCGGTGACGTCGCGCGGCGCCTCCATTGCCATGCAGTGGCATCGCATGCGCGTCACCATGGATTACACGGTCGAACCAACACTCACCGACCTGTTGCCCGAGGCCGAAGCGTCCCGGTATCTCGGTCGCTATCCGATCAAACAGGCCAACGCGGCAGACACTACGCAAAGCACGTTGATCATTTCGTACGCCAACGGTGGGCTCAAGGCCCGGTTTGAGCCGGAAGACACCTACATGCAGACGTTCGCGCTCATGCGCGTGGGGCCCGACATCTTTGCCGCCGGTCTTTACATGGCGGCCGAGGTGTTTGCCGCGGGCGAAGTTTATGAAGTCTTGCGTCCCGACTACATGTTTACGTTTGTCGAGGTCGACGGGCGCATGCAGTTCCCGGTACGGGGCAAAAACGACTGGTTGTATTTCAGTGGTCGCCGTACGTCGCCGTAGGCTGTCAATGTCCCGTCTTCTCAGAACCGGATCCTCTATGTGGCGCCTCGTCATTCGCACCATGTCACTGCCCGCCCTGCTCGTGTGTGCGGCCGCTGCCTTGCCGAACCGCGTCATCGCGCAGGCAGTCACCGCCGTGCCGCGAGCGGCAACACAAGTTGCGGCCGCCACACTGCCGCTTCCCGAAGCCATGCGCGCCGCTGCCACCGTCCTCGGCTATCGCTCCGCAGCCACACTGGAGCTGCTGCGTCAGGGCAGCAATGGTATGGTGTGCTTGGCGCACAATCCGGCCGATGTCGATCGCTTCCACGTGGCCTGCTACCACGAATCGCTGGCCCCATTCATGGCGCGTGGCCGCGAACTGCGCGCGCAGGGTGTGAGCGCCTCACAGGTGGACACGGTGCGGTACGCCGAAGTGAAAGCTGGCACACTCAAGATGCCGGTGGCGGGTGCGCTGTACTCGCTCACGGGACCGGCTGGCGATTTCGATGAGATCAAAGTCAACGCACCAAAATCACGCCTGCTGTTTGTCGTCTACATGCCGGGGGCGACGCAAGCGTCAACCGGTCTGAGCACGATGCCGCTGGTTGGGCAACCGTGGCTGATGCTGCCGGGCACGCCGAAAGCGCACATCATGTTCGTGCAGAGCATGTAGCTGTCGCGCCCATTCCGCCCGGTCGCCAGTGCAGCCACTGGTCGTGCGATGGCAAACTTTTGACTATTGGGCGTCTATGGTCGTCTCACGGAAGTAAGCGGCGGCGACGTCGCCGTGACTGGCCCTACGACGGGAACGACCGCCGCTGCTGCAGTCTCCGCTGCCGTTGGTGACGTTCGTCAGACCGGCCGTTAATAACGAGCGCGTGTAGATCATTACTGCGAAAGATGCCACTCACCATCACCGGACACGTTGCCGACATCTGGTCGGGTCTGCAGGCGCGCCCCCGTCTTCGGGCACGAGTGGGACTGGTCGTGACCGTCTTGCTGGGATCGGTGCTGCTCTGGGCCACCGTGCGCGTACCATTCGAATGGCGCGCCGCTCTCCATGACCATGACCACCGACACGCGCTTCTATCAACGGCGCTCGAACGAACGCGCGTACAAATCTCGGAGCTGCGCACGCGCATCTCCGCTCGGTGTGACTCCATCACGGTGCGTGCACTGGTCAGTCACAGCCTGACGGCACCCGATGCCCGCCGATTTTCTGTGCGCTTTCGTGGCGCCGACGCGGTGTGCGGCCCGCTGGGTTCCGGCGCCTGGGTGCCCGCGTCGACCCGAACATCGCTTTTGCCTTCGCTGGTGGTATCCGGGCCTGACGCCGGCCGTTCGCTCCACGTGGTGTATCCGGCGGATGCGTATGACATCATTGTCGAACTGGACAGCGAAGTCGCTAGCGTACTCGACACGCCCGTTCCGAATAGTCGGTTTCGATGGTTGCACGAGATTGTGCCGGAGGCCGCGCGGTCGCGCACGGGAAGTATTGGACTGCAGACGCGGCTTGCCGACGGGATGCGGTGGACCACGCGACTGGATGTCATGTCTATCCCCGTTGGCGCACAGCGAGACTGGCCGTGGATGCTGTTGATCGCGATCATCGGATTGTTAATCGCGCGCGGGGCGCTGCATACGGCGGTGTTTCGCCGCGTCAGCGCTGAGCATCGCATGCGGCGTGCGGTACGCAAGCGCCGGTTCGAGCCGTGGATTCAACCCATCGTCCGGGCAGACACCCGCGAGATTGTTGGCGGCGAAGTGCTGATGCGCTGGGCGCATCCGGCCCGGGGTATCCTGCCGCCGTCAGAGTTCATCGCATTGGCTGAGGCGACGGACCTCATTCGGGCGATGTCCGAAATCGTGATGGCGAAGGCGCGCGATCGGCTCGCGGCCACCGTGCACCAACAGCCCGCCTTGTACATCTCGTTCAACATCACGCCACGCGAGCTTGCCGACCCCCGACTGCTGGATCGACTGATCCGGGTCTTCGATGACGAGTCCTTGCCGCGTCAACAGGTGTTGCTCGAGGTCACCGAGCGCGACTTGGTGGACGACGCTGCCGTTGACACGCTGCATGCCCTGCGCGCCGCCGGTTTCCGCATCGCGATCGACGATTTTGGCACGGGCCACAGCAGTTTGTCATTGCTGGAGCGTGTGCCCGCCGACAAGCTCAAGATCGATCGGATGTTTGTGCAGAGTATCGGGGAGGATGATGCCCCTCGTCCGGTGCTGGACGCAATCATCGCGATGGCGCATGGCATCGGCCTTCCCTTGATCGCCGAGGGCGTGGAGACTGAGGCGCAGCATCGCTACCTCTCCCAACGTGGTGTACAAAGCATTCAGGGATTCCTGCACGGTCGACCCATGCCGCTCGACGACTTCTCGCGGTTGGTCGCGCCCCCGGATGTGATGGCTGAGGGACAGACGCCAGTCTCACTGGATGGCTTGGTGTTTGCCATGCAAGGACCGGATGGTGTACCCATCCGCCGCCGGTGGCACCGTTTCTGTGCATACCCGCGATGCTTCGTGGCCTCCGATGCGGTGACTTGGCTGCAGACGCATTTGGACGTGACCCGCGAACGTGCCGTGCGCGTGGGTGAGCGGCTGACGGCCCTCGGGCAGATCGAGCACGTGATGGAGGAACACGACTTCAAAGATGAGTACCTGTTCTTTCAAGTCCGACCGTCGTTGAACGACCACAGTGAACACGCGCACGGATTACCCGAGGTGTCGCTGGTGATCGACGGCTTGCGCCGCGCCGCTCATTCCCTCTTCGGCGGCGCCTCAGAAGGCCTGCTGCGCTTCGAACACGTATGCCGAGGCGATCGGCTGACCTTGTGGATCGAGACGCAGTTTCAGCTGGCTCGTCAAGATGCCCTGCTCGTAGGCGAAGTGCTTATGCGTCGCGGGGCACTCGTGCACGTATTCGATGACCGCCCCTTCGCCGCCACGCGTGACTTGTATCGTTTGGCGCCAGACCGGGATCCGGCATCCCGCGGCTGATGTGCGGTGAGTCCTTGTCGTGCGCTCCAACCGAAAGGGGATGATGTGGCCACGTATACGCCGCCTCTCGCGCGCATCGAGGCGAGTCAGCAGCGTTGGCCTTGCCGATTTGGCTCGATAATCTCTTTCGAGACCTGGCCGGCCGATATCGGCTGGATCGTGAGTGGGGGCAGGGAGGCATGGCAACGGTGTATTTGGCGCATGATCTCCGGCACCATCGCTCCGTCGCGATCAAGGTTCTCAGTCCCAATCCGGCAGTGACGCTCGGCCACGAACGGTTTCCGCGAGAAATCAAAATCGCGGCGCCGCTTGTACACCCGCACATTGTCAGTCTCTTGGACTCGGGTGAGGCGGGCGGGACGCTGTTTTATGTGATGCCGTACCTCTCGGGCGATTCCGTGCGCGCGCGACTCACGCTCCACGGCGAAGTCGCGGTCGCCGCTACGATTCGGCCGTCACGCCGCTCCACATCATGGCCGCGAGAGAAAGCAGGACGAACCCACCATGACGGTGCATGGTGGTAAGGCAAGGACCGGCATATGGCAGTTCAATCGACGCGAACCAGCAAGTGGACCGCTGATACATGTTGCCGTGGATGCAAATGTTCGACAACGTACGTACTGCCGACGACCGCCTGCAACACGACCGTCGGTCTTGAGATTTGGAGCCAACGTGTAACAGGAAAAGTTCTAGACTGCGTGCGCGTCGCCCGTCACGCAAGTAGAATGCTGATGCGCCTTATGCTGGTCGTGTTTCGACTCAACGCGACGCGCAGTTAGACGATGGCATGCTCGCTCGTGTGGTGATCGCAAACCCGTCGCCGCGAATCCCGAGTGTGCTGATGGACGGATGCGAGATTTGGGCTGGAACTTGCCTCAATCCGAGATCCGGACGATCGGTGGATTTTCGCCACCGCAGTGCGCCCGACTGGCTCAACGTGTCATGCGAATTACACGCGAAACCCACGCGTCCTGGCCACTTTGCGTTGGGCAAGATCGAGCGTGAGGAATGTCAACGCCGAAGGTTGGGGCGCAACGTATAGCGCCGTGGCGAGATGCCAGCATCTGGCACCTCGTACGTAGCCCGCCTCAAGCACGCGAGCAAGCTCTTCGGAGAGCGCTCGGTCGGGCGTAATGAATGACAACTCGGCATGAAACGTCTTGGTGACCTGGCGCTGTTCGCGACGAAGTGCACTGAACACTTCAGCCTCGAGCAGCGTCGACGAGATCACCAATGAAAAGCCCTGGCGTCGCGCGATCATCGGTCGAGCGCCGGGCTCTCCGAATGCGGCGGCCACGACGCAGGAGCCATCAAGATAGGCGGTGCTCATTCGCGCTCGTCCAGGAAGCGACGAAGCGCGCCCGACGAGCGTGGGATTGCGACCGCCTACGTGTTTCGACCAAATGTTCGCCGTGCCACGCACGCTACTCACGTATGCGAACGACTCGCCGTCGGGTGCAATGCTGGG
>JBBRDJ010000085.1:0-13899 GCA_038203945.1 Gemmatimonadales bacterium | reverse complement strand
CTCGCTGAGCTTGGTGCGCGCGTGATTGACGCCGATGTGCTGGCGCGCGAAGCGGTGGCCCCCGGGACAGCGGGCCTCAGCGCGGTGATCTCGCGATTTGGGCAGGAGCTGTTGAGCCCGGATGGCACGCTGGATCGAGCGGCGCTGCGCACACGTGTCTTCCGCAATCCCAACGAACTGGCGGCGCTCAACGCGATCGTACACCCCGAAGTCGGTCGCCTGCGCTCCGAGCGTGCACGCGAGGCCGAAGAGATTGGCGTGCGCGTGCTGGTGGACGATATTCCGCTGCTCTTTGAAGCCGGCCTCGCCGATCAGTTCGACGCGATAGTTTTCGTGGATGCGCCGGTGGAAGAACGCTGCCGCCGCATCATGGAGCATCGCGGCTTGTCCAATGTTGATGCGCAGGCGATGATTGCCTCGCAGGGCGATGTTGCACCCAAGCGTGAGCGCGCAACCTGGCTTATCGAGAACGACGGTTCGCTCGACGATCTCGTGGCGCGCACCGATGTAGTCTGGCAGCACATTCTGGCCCGCGTTGGGCCGTGACCTTCTTTCTCTCTCGGAGCACCCGTGTCGAACATCCCGGCCGACCTGCGTTACACCAAGGAACACGAGTACGTGAAGTCCACCACGGACGACAACGTCGTGTACGTGGGCATTACCGACTTTGCGCAGGGCGAACTTGGCGACATCGTGTACGTTGACCTGCCCAAGGTAGGCGCCAGCTTCAACTCGCACGATGTGTTTGGCACAGTGGAAGCCGTGAAGGCCGTATCGGAGCTGTTCTCGCCGGTGAGCGGCGAAGTGATCGAGATCAACGGCGCACTCGACGGTGAGCCGGCCCTGGTGAATACCGATCCGTACGGCGGCGGCTGGATGATCAAGGTCAAGCTCGCCGAGGGCGGCGACGCCAATCTCATGTCAGCCGACGAGTACAAGGCGCTGGTTGGCTGAGCGTTAACAGCCACGCAGGCCCGGAGGAACAGGCGCATCACAAGTGCGCGTGTTCCTCCGGACGTGCAGCCGCTACGCGCGGCGTGTCACGCGTAGCGTTGCCGTGCAACGTGTTACGCGTACTCCTCAATCGGCGGGCAGGAACACACGAGATTGCGATCGCCATACGCACTCTCCACACGCGCCACCGATGGCCAGAACTTGCGATCGCGCGTGTGCGCCGTTGGGAACGCGGCCTTCTCCCGACCGTACGGCCGCTCCCACACATCACCAACCACATGCGCTGCAGTGTGCGGCGCGCGTGAAAGCACGTTGCCCTCTCTGGGCTGCGCACCCGATTCCACTTCGGCAATCTCTTCGCGAATGCCGATCATGGCGTCAATAAATCGATCGATTTCGGCCAGAGACTCACTCTCCGTGGGCTCCACCATCATCGTGCCCGCCACCGGGAATGACATCGTGGGCGCATGAAATCCGTAATCCATGAGACGCTTGGCGATGTCTTCGACTTCGACACCCGCTGAAGTCTTGAAACCCCGCGTATCGAGAATGCACTCATGCGCCACAAGACCATTCTGACCGCGATACAACACCGGGTAGTGCGCTTCGAGGCGTTTGGCCACGTAGTTGGCGCTCAGGATCGCCAGCTTGGTGGCTTCGGCCAGCCCTTCTCCACCCATCAGCTTGATGTACACATACGAAATGGGGAGAATGCTCGCACTGCCCCACGGTGCCGCTGATACGGGGCCAATGGCCTGCTCCCCACCCATGCGCACCACGGGATGACCGGGCAGGAACGGCACCAACTGCGCCGCCACACCAATCGGACCCATGCCCGGTCCACCGCCACCGTGCGGAATGCAAAAGGTCTTGTGCAAGTTGAGGTGACACACGTCCGCGCCAATATCGCCAGGGCGCGACACGCCTACCATCGCGTTCATGTTGGCGCCGTCCATGTACACCTGACCGCCATGTTCATGCACAATGGCGCAGATGTCCTTGATGCGCGTCTCAAACACACCGTGCGTGCTCGGATACGTGACCATGAGCGCCGCCAACTCGCTGCTGTACTGCACCGCCTTGGCTTGCAGGTCATCTACATCGACATTGCCCACAGCGTCGGTCTTGATCACCACCACACGCATGCCCGCCATCACCGCACTGGCCGGATTGGTGCCGTGCGCCGACTGTGGAATGAGGCACACGTTGCGATGCGCTTCACCGCGTGCTTCGTGGTAGCGACGAATCACCAGCAGGCCGGTGTACTCGCCCTGTGAACCGGCGTTCGGCTGCAGCGACACGGCGGCAAACCCCGTTACCTCCGAAAGGTCACGCTCCAGCTCGGCGAACATCTGTGCGTAACCCGCGGCCTGCTCCACCGGCGCGAACGGGTGCAGTCGGCCAAACTCGGGCCACGTGACGGGAATCATTTCCGATGTCGCGTTGAGCTTCATCGTGCATGAGCCCAGCGGAATCATACCGTGCACCAACGAGAAATCCCGCGACTGCAGCGCGTGAATGTATCGCAGCATGTCTGTCTCGCTGTGATAGCGCGAGAACACCGGGTGCGTGAGGTACGGCGACGTACGCGCAAAACGTTCGTCAAAATGCGCATCGACGTCATCCGCGATATCGTCAAACGCAAAGTCCGGTGCCGTGCCGCTGTTGAAGACGGTCCACACATCCATCACATCGGACGGGGACACGGTTTCGTCGAGCGCCACACCCAGCGCACCCGACTCGAGCACGCGCACGTTGATCTGATGCGCAGCGGCCGCGGCGAGAATGTCCTCCTGCCCGTGAACACCCACTTCAACGCGCAGCGTATCAAAGAACTGTTCGTACGTCACGTGCAGGCCAAGTCGTTCCAAACCGCTCGCCAACACGGTGGTGAGTCCGTGTACACGTTCAGCGATACGACGCAATCCTTCGGGTCCGTGGTACACCGCGTACATACCGGCCATCACCGCGAGCAGCACCTGTGCAGTGCACACGTTGCTGGTAGCCTTTTCACGACGGATGTGCTGCTCACGCGTCTGGAGTGCCATGCGCAGCGCGGGCTTGCCATCAGCGTCACGTGACACACCAATGATACGCCCCGGCAACTGGCGCTTGAACTCATCACGCGTAGCAAAAAACGCTGCGTGCGGGCCGCCGTAACCCAGCGGCACACCAAAGCGCTGTGAGTTGCCCACGGCCACATCGGCCCCCCATTCACCGGGCGGGGTGAGCAACGTGAGCGACAACAAATCGGCGGCCACCGTGACCAGTGCGTTCACCGCATGCGCCCGGTCGCACGTGGCGCGATAATCGTGCACCGCACCATCGGTCGCCGGATACTGCAGCAGAATACCAAACACACTCTCATCAAACTCCGCCTGCAATGCGTCGCCCACCACAACCTTCACGCCACGCGCTTCTGCACGGGACTGCACCACGGCAATGGTTTGCGGATGACAGTCTTCCGCAATGAAAAATGTGTGCCGATTCTCTCCGCCACGTACGGCCAGCGCCATGGACATGGACTCGGCGGCCGCGGTGGCTTCATCGAGCAATGACGCGTTGGCAATTGGCAAACCCGTGAGGTCACTCACCATGGTTTGATAGTTGAGCAACGCTTCCAGTCGACCCTGCGCAATCTCAGCCTGATACGGCGTGTAGGCTGTATACCACGCCGGGTTCTCCATGATGTTCCGCAGGATCACGGGCGGCGTGACCGTGTCGGAGTAGCCCATGCCAATGTATGAACGCCAGACTTGATTGCGCGCGGCAACACGCTTGAGATCAGCCAGCACGTCGGCTTCTGACCGGGCGGCGTCAATAGCCAGCGGTTTGCGCAAGCGAATGGCCTCGGGCACAACCGCGTCAATGAATGCGTCGAGCGTGGGATAGCCCACGGTGTCGAGCATCGTGCGCTGGTCCGCCTCAGCGGGACCGTTGTGACGGGAAGCAAATGTAGCCGAAGAGAACCCGGGAGCCGTACGTGTACGCGTAGCCATGACCATCCTCAGGAAACCGGAGCGATTTCCGGTGATTAACCGATGTGTTGAGCCGGACCTCGCGGTACCGGGAGTGACGGGCCGACCGGAGCATATTGGCTTGCCCACAGGTCAACGCATGTAACTTAATCCTCGTGCCGACCGCTTCGCGACGAACCCTGCCTGCCGACTGGTGGCCTGCCCGGTGGACGCTGCTGGACTCACCGCCCGCCTCGGCGCTCGACAATATGGCCACCGATCTGGCGCTGCTCCGCCGAGCCAGTGCGTCCGGTCGCGCCGTGCTGCGTCTTTATGCCTGGGAGCGGCCCACGGTGAGCTTTGGACGACATGAGACGGTGAACGGTGCGTGGGACCTTACCGCCATTGGCGCGGCCAACATGCACGCGGTGCGCCGACCAACCGGTGGACGGGCGCTGCTGCACGCACATGACATCACCTTCAGCGTGACGCTGCCGTTGGGCGCCAAAGTTGCATGGCGCGAGGTGTACGACGCGGTGAACGCCCGATTGCTGGAGGCGCTGCAGCGGTTGGGGGCACCGGTCTCGCTTTCTCACGGCACGCCGACACCGACGCCCAACGGCGCGCTCTGCTTCGCCGCGCCGTCCGAGGGAGAAATCATGCTCGGCAATGAAAAAGTCGCGGGCAGCGCGGTGTGGCGCGCTCACGGGGGATATTTGCAGCATGGGTCTATCCTGTTACACAACGCGCAACACACGCTGGAGCGATTTCGCACCGCCAAGCGCTTGGCCGATGTACCCGACCGTGCTGATGCGGGTGCTCGCCAACCTGCCACTGCGCCGAAGGACGCGCCTGCCCACGTACTTGTGTGCGCGCGCACGCACGTCAACGCGCCGTCGCTGGCCAGCGTATTGAACGCGAGCCTTCACGACGCGCCGAGCATGCAGCGGGCGGCTTCCGATGTCGCTCGGGCGATTCGTGAGACATGGTCTGCACCAGCGCGTGACATCTGTACATTCGAACCGTCCCAGGAAGACATCGACGCGCACACCCTCGCACATCACGAACTCGCGGCGCCGGCCTGGCTCTGGCGTCGATGAGTACGTGCGCACATCGTTCCCCATGCGTGTGCCCCCCCGCCTCCCACCGCTGACCATGTTCAGATTCCCTACCGTGCGTACGCTGACGGCGGCCTGCTTCGGCATTGTTTTGACTGGCTGCAATGACGACCGCCTGCCTGCGCCAGCGCTCGACGAACAGGGTGGCACTGCGATCGTGGGCCTCAGCAATGAGCCGGCGTCGCTGCTGCCGCCGTTTGTGGTGAACAACCACGAAGCGGCCATCAGCGAGGTGATATATGATCGGCTGGCCGATATCGGGCCTGCACTTGAAACGTCCGGAGATGCCGGATTTACGCCGCGCCTCGCGTCAGCGTGGACATGGGCCAGCGACTCGTTGTCGATCGCATTCACGCTCGACGATCGCGCGCGCTGGCACGACGGTACACCGGTCTCCTCGGCGGACGTGCGGCTTTCATTTCAACTGTATACGCACCCGGATGTAGAATCCAAAAACGCCCCGCTGCTCGGCAACATTGATTCGGTAAGCGCCCCCGATGCGCGCACCGCCACGTTCTGGTTCAAACGGCGCTCACCACAGCAGTTCTACGATGCGGCGCATCATCTGTTTGTCATGCCGTCACACTTGCTGCGTGATGTGCCGCCATCGCAACTGGCCACGGCCCCGTTGGCACGGGTGCCCGTAGGCACGGGACGCTTCCGGTTTGTGCAATGGGTGTCCGGCCAGCGCGTGGAGATTGTGGCTGACACGGCGAACTATCGCGGCCGGCCCAATCTCGACCGCGTGATCTACGTACCCACAGCTGATTTCAGCGCGGCCATGATCGCGCTCTTCAGCGGACAGATTGATTTCTTCTCGCCGTTGCGTCCGGAGAGTATTGAGCAGGCAACCACCACGCCCGGTGTCAGTGTCCACATGTATCCGGCGCGCACGTATCAACACGTGGCATTCAACGTGCGCAATCCCGCCGCCCTCGCCCGACCGCATCCAGTACTTGGTGATCGCGCCGTGCGGCGAGCGCTGAGCCTGGCGACCAATCGCGAGCGCATTGTGCAAACGGTATTTGATTCCATCGGACGTGTGGCGATCGGTCCAGCGGTGCGGGTTTCCCTGCCGGGTTACGAACAGCTGCAAACGCTTGGCTATGACGTTGACGCGGCGCGGGCCCTGCTTGATTCAGCGGGATGGACCATGCGTGCCGGGGATAGCGTGCGAGCAAAAAACCGCGTGCCGTTGCGCGTGGAAGTTCTGGTCCCCTCGGTCAGTGCCTCGCGCGATCAAATGGCCACGCTGCTGCAAGATCAGTTGCGCGTGATTGGCGTGGACGTGGTTGTGCGACGTCTGGAGGTGAATGCCCTCATCGAACGCATCGAGAGCGGTCGGTTTGATGCGTACATGGGAGCAGTAGCCACCTCGCCGGGTAACGTGGGATTGCGCCAATCGTGGGGCCCTGCGGGCACTGGTGTCAAAGGGCTCAATCATTCCGGATACAATAGTCCGGTGTTCAACGCCTACGTCGACACGGCCCTGACCACTTTTGATCTGGCCACGGCACAGCGCACCATGCTGCGCGCCATGCAAACGATCATTGACGATGCGCCAGCCATCTGGATGCTCGAAGAAAGTGCGCCGGCCGGCGTGCATGCACGCATGGATTTGGGCAGCATGTCGGCACTGGGCTGGTGGCATGGGCTTCCGGAATGGCGCATTTCACCGTCAAAACGTATTGACCGTGACCGCGTCGGCCTCGTCTCAGCAAACTGACTGGCGGCCGCATGTCTGATCGAGGCGCGAGAGTCACTCACGTGGTGAGTCGCATCGCGCAAGCGTTGTTTGTGGTGTGGGCCGCCGCCACGCTGGCCTTTGTGTTGCTGCGGCTGGCACCCGGTGATCCGTACGTCACGCGATTTGATGGATTCAATGTGCCCGAAGCGCAACGCGCGGTGTGGCGCGCCAATCGTGGATACGACGCCTCAATGGCTGAACAATACGTGCGATATTTGCGGAATACCGCTCGTGGTGATCTGGGATTTTCCACCATGCAGCAGCGCCCGGTGCGCGACGTGTTGCGCGACGTATTGCCCAACACGCTCCTGTTGATGGGGCTCGCGCTTGGCACCAGCGTCTTGTTCGGCATGGCGATCGGATCATGGCAAGGCACGCGCAGCGACTCCACAGCCGACCAGCTCGTTTCAACCGCATCACTGGTCGCGTACTCCATGCCTGAGTTCTGGTTGGCCTTGTTGCTTATGCAGCTCTTCGCACTGAAGCTGGGCTGGTTTCCGGTGTCGGGCGCCACGGCCGCGATGCACGAATACATGTCGAGCGGTGCGCAAATTGCAGACCGACTACAACATCTTGTGCTACCATGGCTGTCCCTGTCGATTGTTGGCACCGCAGTGTTCGCGCGGTTTCAGCGTGGCGCATTACGTGATACCTGGAACGAGCCGTTTATCCGCACCGCACGCGCCAAGGGCCTGGCTGAACCGGCCGTACGCAAACATGCCTGGCGTGCGTCGCTCAGCCCCATGATCACACTTGGCGGTCTGGCATTTCCCGCGCTGCTCGGCGGCGCCGTCTTCGTGGAGCGCATCTTCTCGTGGCCTGGCATGGGCGATGCCACCATCCGCGCGGTCGATGCGCGCGACTATGAGTTTGTCACGGCGGCCGTCATCGTGGGCAGCGTGCTGACCGTGACCGGAAGCCTGCTCGCCGATTGGTTGTCGCAGCTGGCCGACCCGCGTACGCGTAGCTGACGTCGCATGACCACGCCCATGCTCATGCTCTCCCCGTCGCCCGCGCCAACGCGCGCCAGCAGCGCGGCATCAGTGCGACGCGTGGCCGTGCCGCTCATTGCATTGCTCGTGCTGGGCGTGCTTGCCATATTCGCGCCATGGCTGTCGCTGGTGTCACCCAGCGCCATTCCCTCCGATGGTGTGATATCGAGCCTCCAGCCGAGCATGGCCCATCCGTTTGGCACCGACCCACTCGGACGCGATGTGCTCAGTCGCATTATTTACGGCACGCGTGTGTCGCTCGGCGTGGCCATGCTCAGCGTGCTGCTGGCCACGTCTGTAGGCGTGGCCTACGGCGCGTGTGCCGGATGGCTTGGCGGTGTTGCGGACAGCGCTGGTATGCGTGTGCTCGACGTGGCGATGTCGGTGCCCCGACTGCTTGTGCTGCTCTGCGTTGCCGCCCTCTGGGATGGACTGGGTATCACGGGGCTGGTGTTGCTGCTCGGGCTCACCGGCTGGTATGACATCGCGCGACTTGTACGCGGAGAAGTGCGTACGCTGCGCACGCGCGATTTTGTGTCGGCTGCACGCGCCAGCGGTGTGCGTGAAGTGCGAATTCTGTTGCGCCATGTTCTGCCGCACGTGTGGCCAACGATTGCCGTGACGGCCACGCTGGGCATTGCCAACACCATCGCCCTCGAAGCGGGGCTCTCGTTTCTGGGGCTCGGTGTGCAGCCGCCCGACGCCAGTTGGGGCACCATGCTGGCCGACAATCGCGGCGCGCTCGGCGCCTCGCGCTGGTGGCTTACCGTGTTCCCAGGCCTGGCCGTCGTGACCACCGTCCTCGCCTGCAATGCGCTCGGCGATGCCTTGCGCGACGCCCTCGTACCGGGACAGGTTGCCGCGTGACCTCACCCCTGCTCGCCGTACATGACCTGCGGGTCTCATTCAACACCGACGTCGGCCTCGCACGCGCCGTGGACGGCGTCTCGTTCACCGTTGATGCCGGCGAAACAGTCGGACTCGTGGGCGAGTCGGGGTCGGGAAAATCACTCACCGCGCTCAGCCTGTTGCGGCTCATTCCACGCGGCGGACTGTTGGCACCAACCAGTCGCGTGGAGTTTGAAGGCACCGACGTGCTCAGACTCTCCGAACCCGCCCTGCGAACGCTGCGCGGACGCCGCATGGCGATGGTGTTTCAGGAACCGATGACGGCGCTCAATCCCGTGCTCACGGTGGGCGATCAGGTGTCAGAGGTAGTGCGCGTGCACACGAAACGGTCGGGCTCCGACGCTTGGACGCTCGCAGTGGACATGCTCGCGAGCGTAGGCATTCCCGACGCGGCGTCGCGGGCGCGACAGTATCCTCATGAGCTCTCCGGTGGCATGCGTCAGCGTGTGATGATAGCCATGGCACTCATCCTCGAACCGGCGCTGCTCATTGCCGACGAGCCAACCACTGCACTCGACGTTACGATTCAGGCGCAAATTCTGGAACTGCTGCGTGAGCTGCGTGAACGCACCGGCATGGCGGTGCTGCTCATTACGCACGACCTGGGCGTAATCGCCGAGATGGCCTCCAGAGTGCTCGTGATGTACGCCGGCGAAGTTGTGGAAGAGGCGCCGGTGGACACCATTTTCAACTCGCCCGCGCATCCCTACACCGAAGGACTCCTGGCGGCCGTTCCCACACTCGACATTGCGCACGATCGGTTGCAAACCATTCCCGGCACGGTGCCTCCCGCCACACACTGGCCGACCGGCTGTCGGTTTCGTGATCGCTGTTCGTTCGCGTGGGAGCGCTGCGCCACGCATTCGCCCGCGCTGACACAAATCAGCTCGCAGCATCGCGCGCGCTGCCACCTGATTCAGGAACCGGAACGACGGCAGCACAACACATCGTCCGTATCGCCGCGCGCGCCGTCCGCTTCGCGTTCCGGTGAGGTGGAATGACGCTCAGGCCCGAAGTGTCACAGCAAGGCGCTACGCCGCCCGGTCGGGTGCTGCTACACGTGCGAGATCTCACCAAAGACTTCCCCGTGCGGAGCGGTTGGCTGGGGAGTGGTGGTGGTGCAGTGCGTGCGGTCAACGACGTCTCATTCACCGTCCATGCGGGCGAGACGCTGGCTCTCGTCGGTGAATCGGGGTGCGGAAAGACCACCACGGGACGAGCGATTCTGCGTCTCGTGGAGCCCACCAGTGGACAGGTTCACTTTGACGGCGTTGATCTGCTCGCACTGCGCGGTGAATCGCTGCGGCGCATGCGGCGCCACATACAAATTGTTTTTCAGGACCCGTTTGGTTCACTCAACCCACGTCTGACCGTGGGCGATGCGATCGCTGAGGGCATGGTGGTGCACCAGATCGCGCGTGGTGCAGCGGCCCGTCAACGGGTGGCACAGCTGCTCGAAGAAGTGGGACTGCGACCCGAGCACGCGTCGCGGTATCCGCACGAGTTTTCCGGCGGACAGCGTCAGCGCATCGGGATTGCCCGCGCGTTGGCTGTTGAGCCGAAGTTCATCGTATGCGATGAGCCAGTGTCGGCACTCGATGTCAGTGTGCAGGCGCAGGTAATCAACCTGCTGCGCGACTTGCAGCGGGATCGTGGACTGGCCTATCTGTTCATTGCCCACGATCTGGCCGTGGTGTCGCACATGGCCGACCGCGTGGCCGTGATGTATCTGGGACGCATTGTCGAACTCGCGTCGCGCAGGGCGCTCTTTCAAAGCGCGCAGATGCCCTATACTCAAGCCTTGCTGTCGGCGGTGCCGGTTCCCTCGCCGGGTCGGAGGCGGCAGCGGATCCTGCTGGCTGGCGATCCGCCGTCTCCGGCACATCCACCCACGGGTTGTGTATTTCATCCGCGCTGTTCACATCCGGATAAAGACGCGCAGTGTTCGCGTGCGATTCCACCGCTCGAAGAAAAACGTCCCGATCATTGGGTGGCTTGCCATAAAGTGCCGGTCTCACCCGCTTCTTCTTCCACTTTGTCCACCGTCTGATGTCTCAGGTTTCTTCTGCTGACGCGGCACCCTACGTCAACGACAAGCGATTCTTCGGGCACCCCCGCGGGCTCGCGACGCTGTTCTTCACCGAGATGTGGGAACGCTTTTCGTATTACGGATTGCGTCCACTGCTCATTCTGTTCATGGCCGCCGCGCTGTCCGAAGGCGGCTTTGGATTTGATCGCGGCCAGGCGTCGGCGATCGTTGGTATCTACGGAGCGTTTGTGTATGTCGCGTCGCTGCCTGGTGGGTGGATCGCCGATCGTCTGCTTGGACTGCGCCGCGCAATTTTTATTGGCGCATCGCTCATCACGGCTGGTCATCTGTCCATCGGTTTGTCGGGATTGGCCAGCGGTACCGCCGGCAAGGTTTTTTTCTTTCTCGGATTGATTCTGATCGTTCTGGGTACTGGCCTGCTCAAGCCGAACATCTCGGCGATTGTTGGCGATCTGTATCCGGAAGGTGGTGCACGCAGAGACGCGGGCTTCTCAATTTTTTATATGGGAATCAACGTCGGCGCCTTTGCCGGACAGCTTATTACCGGTATCCTCGGCGAAGCGGTGGGCTGGCACTACGGATTTGGCGCCGCTGGTGTGGGCATGTTCCTTGGTTTGGTGGTGTACGCCATCACGGCGAAAAAGACATTGGGTCCGATTGGCGTTGAACCAACGCGTCATCCGGATGCGGCTATTCAGGCCCGGCAGGAGGCGCAGGTCAAGCTGGTGATGTGGAGTGGCCTGGGTGTGCTCACCGCCGTTTTCGCGCTCGCCGCCACTGGAGTCATGACCCTCGACGCACAGGTGATTGGCGGCTACATGACGTTCATTCTGGTTGGCCTTGCGATCGGTTTCTTCGCCTATGTATTTCTGGCCGGTAATCTTTCAAGCGACGAGAAAAAACGCGTTGGCGTGATCGTGGTGTTGTTTGTTTTCGCGGCCGTGTTCTGGTCGGCGTTTGAACAGGCGCCCACCTCACTCAATCTGTTCGCACGTGATTTCACCGACCGACAGATGGGCAGTTTCCTGATTCCGGCCACGTGGTTTCAGTCGGTGAACTCGTTGTTCATCATCATCTGCGCGCCGCTTTTCGCCATGCTGTGGACAGGACTCGGCCGACGTGGCATTGATCTCTCCAGTCCGGCCAAGTTTGCGCTGGGCCTTTTCTTTGCCGGACTCGGTTTCCTGATCATGATTTTCGCCGCGCAACGCGTCGTCGCCAGTGGCGGCACGTTGCTGGTCTCGCCGTGGTGGTTGGTGGGTAGCTACCTGCTGCAAACCATCGGCGAGCTGTGTCTGAGTCCCGTTGGCCTGTCGTCCATGACCAAACTGTCGCCGCGCAAATATGTGGGACAGATGATGGGGATCTGGTTCCTTGCGTCTGCGGTCGGCAACCTGATCGGTGGACTGGTGGGCGGCAATGTCGATCCCGAAAAACTGGATCAGATGCCCAAACTCTTCACCTTGACCACCATCTCGCTATTTGCCGCCACCCTGATTCTGGCCGCGCTGATTGTGCCGGTACGACGGATGATGGCAGGCGTGAAGTAGAGCGCCCACAAACGCTTGCAGCGCGCGGACTACGGCCAGTTGAACAATGCCCCCGGTACCGCGCGCTCTCGCGCGAAGTTCACATCGCGTGCCTCACGCCAGAACACGCGCGTACGGTCGTTGCTGCTCAACCGCACTTCAAAGCTCGAGAACGGATCACCACCCACCGGCACACCGAAATCGAGTCGCCAGAGTCGCCGCGAGCGGCGCGGGACAGCGGCCAGAATGCCTACGCCAACGGTGCCTCGAAGGCGACTCGATGCCGCAAATGGCACTTCGCCTGACCACAGCTTCCCCACATCGCCAAAGAACGCCAGTCCAAGGTCACCGATCGTGGTGCGCGGTGTGGGCAGCCAGCGCTGCTCCACACGCAGCACCGCGCGACCGGCGCCGCCGTCCCGCGTATCACGATAGCCGATCAACCCGCCGTCCCGATCGGCGAAGCTGAGCTGATACGGCACGCGCACGTTCCACCCCGCCCCCCAATCAATGGCCGTGACGGTGAGTTGATTGCGCCACGGTTTGAGGTACCACGCCAGTCGGCCACTGGTGATGATGCCGTCCCATTCCCGCGTGTCAGCATCGCGCCGCGCCTCACTTTGCGTTTCAAAGCCTACAAAGTTTCGCGGTGTCCCCCCCCCGAGATACACGTCGTAGCGCACAAACAGATCGTTGTCGCGACCGCCCAGTCTGCCCAGCGATCGGCCCAGGGTGAGCGCGGTTTGCACGCCAAGCCGCACGTCCTGCACACCGGTGAGTGCATCAAAACCTTCTACCCGCATGAACGACAAGCGACGCATGCCAGCCAGCGCATTGATTCGCGTCACACTCGCATCGCGGTAGTAATCAGGATACTCACCGGCCAGCGGATCGTCCTGAAAGCCGTCCACCTCTATGCGCACCGGTCGTCGGTTTACCAAGTCCGCTTCGCGCGTGATGGACGCACCCAAAAGCTTGAGACGGCCCGGCTCACCCACGCGCCACACCGCCCCAATATCGCCGAACTCACGCTGCAACGAGAGCGCCGCGCCCTCGTCGGCCGGTCGCACGATGCGTACAAAGTCACGCGTCCCGCCGTATCCGGCGTGCCACGCCAATCGCTGCAGGTCGGTGTAAAACGGCCGCAGGATTTCGGCACCGTACATGTGGCCGAGTTCTGCACGCACGCCGTAAAGACGCGCCACGTTGGGCTGACCGAGAAACTGATTGTGTACAAGGCGAACGCCAATCAGGTCGTCATACGCCAAACCATCACGCCATTGCACCGCGCTAAACACACCGCGACCAGCCAGATTGCTTTCACCCACGGTAATACCGCGGAAGTTCGGCGACTTTCCGTTCACGCGAAGGCCCGCGACCACTGAAAACTCGTCGCGTGTTTCCACTTCAAGTTCAACCCCGCCGTCGCCGTCATCAAACACACGAATTCGCGCATCGACAAGATACGGCTGCGCGCGAAGAATACGTTCCGACTCCGAGCGCTGCAACTCGGTGCACACGTCACCAACGTCCAGCAGCAGAAACTGACGAATCACGTTGTCGCGTGTGTTCGAATGAAACTTCACCATGCCGCGACGCACAAAATCAAGCGCCTTGGGCAGCTTGTCGGTGTATGGCGGCTG
>JBBRDJ010000084.1:0-14058 GCA_038203945.1 Gemmatimonadales bacterium | reverse complement strand
CTCCCGTCCGCAAGCTATCCGCGCCACCCGATGCCACGCTACGCGCGAGCGCTCACCTCGCAACTCGATGCCAGCCAGCCACTTGCCCATGCGTCCCGCACGGTTCGCTCGGTCTACCTAAATCCGCTCGCCCACCGTCCGCTTCGGCGCCGCATACGCACCCGCGCAGCGTTCGGCACCCGCGCTGCAGCACACCCTCGCACTCCTGAATGTCAGCGGAGCTCGCGCGTCGCGGGGGGGGCACCACTACCATTTCGTGTCACCACGCTCCACCGCTTTATACAGCCCCCAAAGCGCGCTGCCAAACACCCCGATCTGCCCAATCACCAAGCCACCGTACAACAACACGCGACCAATGGCTTCGTCCCGGACCGTAGCCGACGACAGCATGATCGGCAGCGCAATCACCAGTGACGCGGCAATACCCGCGAGCATGCGCCGGTTGTCCCGCTGTCGCTCGCGCACAGACCACTCCAGATCGGCCGCATACTGCTCAGCGCGACGCGTGTCTTCTTCAGTGGACATGGCGCACCTTGCCTATTTGCCGACCCACTGCTTCCACGTGGACTCCGCCAGACCAACGGTGACATGTTGCTGAAAACGCACCAGCGGTTGGACCAACAATAATGGCTCGTCGATCAGGATGTCTAACCATCTCTCCTCGCCGTAGAGCGCCGGACCAAGACCCAGTTCGGCAAACCGCTTGCTCTGGCGATCAATCAGCGCTTCCACACCGAACTTCTGCGAGAAACGCCGCAGCTCACCGAGCGCCGGTGCACGAATTGCAAAATCTACGAAGTGTAGCCGCACTCGGCGCTCCTTGAAAAAGCGCTCCGCTTTTCGCGTGTCACTGTGCTTCTTGGTACCAAACAGTTGCACCTCCATCTGACCCGGCACTGACGACATCAGCGCTGCTCCGCCGCATCGGCGGCCAGTCGGAGCGTATCGTCAAACTCTCCCTCGCTGCGTGCAATCACCAGCGTGGCAACACCGTTGCCAATGAAGTTGGTAATCGCGCGCGCTTCCGACATGAATCGATCAACTCCAAGCAAGATGGCCAGTCCCTCAATCGGCACGGTTTTCGTAGCCGCCAGCGTACTGGCCAGCACCACAAATCCTGAGCCCGTCACACCCGCTGCACCCTTGGACGTGACCATAAGTATGCCAAGCAACACCAGCTGCTGTCCAATGCCAAGATCCACGTTGTACACCTGCGCCAAAAATATGGCAGCCATCACCAGGTAAATGCTGGTACCATCGAGATTGAACGAGTAACCCGCGGGCACAACCAGCCCGGTAATGGGGCGAGACGCTCCGTAGCGTTCAAGCTTCTCAAGCAAACGCGGAAAGGCCGATTCACTGCTCGACGTGCCGAGCACCAGCAGCAGTTCCTGCCGGATGTACACGAGGAACTTCCACAACGAAAATCCGAAGCGATGCATGATCACGCTCAGCACGCCAAAAATGAAAATCGCCATTGTGAGATACACCGCCAGCATCAACCGTCCCAACGGCAGCAGCGTGCGCACACCAAAGGTGCCCACGGTGTACGCCATCGCACCCAACGCACCAACGGGTGCCACCTTCATGATGATGGCAACAATGCGAAAGAACACTTCACTCGTTCGTTCGCACACTTCGGTCACAATGCGTCCACGTTCGCCGATCATGGCCAACGCCACACCAAACAGAATCGCAAAAAACACCACCTGCAGCAGCTCGCCTTCCGCGAACGCACCAACAACACTGGACGGCACAATGTTGGACAGAAAATCGATCACACCAACGGGCTCCACTCCGGCACCCGGAAGCGGTGCGTTGGCCAGATCGGTGGGTCTGATAAACCCCGCGCCCGGCTTCATGGTGTTCACTACCACCATGCCAATTCCCAGCGCGGTAAGCGATGTCGCGGTGAAGTAGACAAACGCTTTTGCGCCCACGCGTCCGAGGCGTCGCAAATCCTGCATGGACGCAATACCGGTCACGATGGTGAGAAACACGATGGGCGCGACCACCATCCGCACCAGATTGATGAATGTGTCACCGAGCGGTTTGAGCGTTCGGGCGAAGTCGGGTACGGTCACCCCGAGTGCGACGCCGAGCAGCACCGCGAAGACCACTTGCACCGTGAGATTTCCAGCCAGTCGTCGCATGCGTGAGCGTTGGGGGATGAAGAACCGACGCGGCACGGTAACGTAAAGACGGGAAAGCGAACAGGGGCAGCGGTGTTTGGATAGATTTCGCGCGCGCTCGTCTTCACGACTTATCCGCTGCATGCCGCAATCCATTACCTCACTTGTTGTCATCGCCGCCGTGTCGGCGCTGGGCAGTGCTGCCAACTCCGTGGCCGGAGGCGGTACGCTGCTCACCTTCCCGGCGCTGATTGCGCTCGGCGTTCCACCGATGGCGGCCAATGCCACCAGCACGGTCGCGCTCTGGCCGGGCTCCATCAGCAGCATGCTGGGCTATCGACGCGAGCTGGCCGGCGCTCGGTCTTGGGCGGTGCGCTTTGCTGTGCCGAGTGTGTTGGGAGGGATTGTTGGCGCAGCACTGCTGCTGCTTACCAGTGAAAAGCGGTTTGCCCAACTCGTACCCTGGCTCGTGCTCGGCGCAACAGTACTGTTTGCGCTGCAAAAGCCGGTAGTGCGTTGGCTGTTTGCGCGCGGCACGGTGCGGGCCCCACATGTTTACGGCACTGATCTCGCACCGCCTACGATAGGCCTGTTGTTCGGGCAGTTTGGTGTGGCCATTTACGGCGGCTATTTCGGCGCGGGCGCGGGCATTGTGATGTTGGCCGCATTGGGCTTCATGGGGCTCACCAACATTCACCAAATGAACGGTCTCAAAAACTGGGGCGGCGTTTGTTTTAACGGTGTGGCGGCCTTCATTTTTGCTGGCATGGGTCTGGTGAACTGGCCCATTGCCATGGCCATGGCGATTGGAGCCACGCTAGGCGGCTACGCCACAGCCGGCATTGCACGTCGCGCTCCGCAGGCGGTAGTGCGAGGCCTCGTGACCGCGATCGGACTGTCGGCCACCGTGTGGTTGTTTGTGAAAATGGCGCGGGATAGCGTGTAGCACATTCGTCGGCAACGCGGATCGTGGACACGCGCCATCCGTGCAACGCGCGGTACGGTACGCGTCCCACGCACCCCACGCACCCCACGCACCCCACACGCGCCACGCACGCCACGCACCCCACGCGCCCCACACGCGCCCCACACGCGCCCCACACGCGCCACGCACGCCACCCACCGCACCCGCGCCACGCGTCCCACCCACCCCAAGCCCCGCACTTCGCGGGTGCTATTGCCGAGTAAACGTGGTGCCGTCGAGCACTAGTTTTGGGCCGTCTAACAGCACGTCAACGGTGAGGCGTCCCTCGGCGGACACCAGCACAATCGCCCCGCCAACGGCGTACCAACGGCCTGTGTCGTCCCGCTCTTCGGGCGTGATGTTTCCCCCTGGCACGCTCACCGCGAAACGCTTGCGGTAGGCAAAGGCTCCGTCGGCGCCAAACGTCCACGACTCGTCGTTGGTATAGCCTCCCGTTGGGCTGGAGGTGGACGAGGTGCTAACGGCCCAGCGCCCCGTGATGCGCGCCGTGAGCGCAATATCGGCACGCGACGGCGCCGAGCGTGCACCAGCGAGCAGCGCCGCCACCGAGTACGACGCGGAGTTGAGCGCGCTGTCAGAGGCCGACGCGTCGAGTACCACCACGGCACCCAGAACGGTGGAGTCATTCAACTGGACAGCGGCCACATGCGCCAACACTGGACGTTGTCCAACCACGCGGAGCGATCCGGCCAGGCCTGCATACGAGCCGAATGTGGCCGGGCCGAGCGGGGTAATGGCGCGTATATCCTCTTCGCGGGGGACGCCGAGCACGCGTTGCGCGTCGCCCATGGCCAGTTCGAGCGACGAGAAGTGTCCGCCATACACCACCAGTGCCGACGTTTGCGTTGCGTCGGTCCAGGCGTGAATACGACCTTCGCGCTTGGAGAGCGTCCACATGGCGGGCGCGCCGTAGGTGATGGCGAAGCCGTCGATCGAGGTTGCCTGAGTAGCCTGTACAACCTGCGTGGGCTGGGCCACCTGAGCTTGGAGCGTGTGCTGCGTGATGGGCCAGACTGCAACAGCCGCCACGAGCGCCGCGCGGAGCATCGAGAGCTTTCGCCATGGAGCGCGACTGCTGGTGTGAGTGCTGGTGTGAGTGCTGGTGTGAGTGCTGGTGCGACTGCTGGTGTGAACACCACTACAACCGCTGGCGCGGCCGATCGCACGGCTGGCCGCGTGTCTGGCATTCTCCGCGTCGCACGAGACTGCGCCACCCATGGACATTGTACAACCAGACCGCGAGATTCGTCGCATGCATATCTCCCCACACATGGTGTCATGACCAGTTCTTCCTCAACTGCTGTTGCAGCACCCGCCGCACCCGCCGCACCCGCCGCACCTGCCGCAAACGCAGCACCCGCCGCACCCGCCGCAGCGGCTTCCTCAACGTCCTCCCCGCGTCGACGCCTGATCGACGCCGCCGTCACGCTGGTGGCGGGCCTGCCCGTTGCGCAGGATACCACCGGGCCGAGGCGCCGGGCCACACGTGCACAAGCGTTTGGCGCGGAAGCTATTGGCATTCGCGCCGTAGCCGAAGCGGCTGGCGTCACGCACGCCGCGCCGCTGCATCATTTCCCCGACCGGGTGGCCCTGCTGGCCGCGGTCGCCGCTGAAGGGCATCGACAGCTGGGCGACACGATTCTGCGTGAGCTGAGCAACAGCGGCACTGCGACAGACCGGCTTCGCGCTGTGGTGCGAGCGCAGGCGCTTTGGGCGGCCCGCAACGCCGGACTGTGGGACGTGATGTGCAGCCCGCAACTCACGCGTGAGACAGCGGCGGTTTGGCGCGGACGTCGATCGGAGCAGACGGCCAGTGATGCGCTGAGTACGGTGGCCACACCAGCTCCCGCGTCTCTGAAGGCGCGAGTCCGTCGGGGCGAAGCCTTCAATGAACTGGTCAATGCCAAGGTTCGTGTAATGGACGCGTTCCGCGCCGCCGTTGACGCGCTCACGTCCGCCGACCTTCTCGGCGACCGCCCGGTGACCGACCAGCAACGCACCTTGGTGAACGCACTCACAACGCTGGCCGACGGACTCGCGTTGCAGTTTGTGGCCGAGCGCGATGCGCCGGATAATGTTTTGGCCGCACACGCCAACGCAACGGTGAACGTTCTGCTCTCCGGCGTAGTTAGACAATAGCGGTTTTCGCAACGCGTTTCGCCGCATGTGTTGTCCAACGTGTCGTCGCCTCTGTCGTAACATCGATCATAGCATCTGTGGTGTAGTATCGGTGGTGTAGCATCTGTCGTCGCAAGCACTTTCGTGCAGTACCGCTTCTCCTGAGTCCTGAGGTTTGTCATGTTCACGTTCCGAGTTGCGCGTTCCGCCTGCATCCTGAGTGCGGCCTGCTGTGGCGCCACCTCTGTTGCCCTCGCGCAAGACGCGCACGCCCACCATGGCGCGCATGCACACAGCGCCGCCGCACTCACCGATCGCACGCGCTCGCAAATCGACTCGGCACGCGCCGTGTTCAGCCAGTACAACACGCCGGCCAAAGCGATAGCGGCCGGTTACATCCCGGTGCTGGGCGATATCCCACTGCAGGGTGTGCATTACGTCAATCGCGACGTGGTCCAGGAGGCACGATTCGTGCTCACCAAACCCTCCATGCTCATGTTCTCACCCGTGGGTGACAGCGTGGCACTGGTTGGCGCGGCTTACGGCTATCAGGTCCCTGAGCGTGATGCAGATCCGGATGGTTTTGACGGCGACGCAGACGCGTGGCACGAGCATCCCATGCTGGCCCGCGGCGGACAGCGCCTCACGATGGTGCACTTGTGGCTGAACGATCCACCAGACGGGCCGTTTGCGCACGATAACGCGACACTGCCGTTCGCCGCGCGTGCCATGGTACTGCCCGATTCGTCATGGCTGGCTGGTCGCGAGCTACGCGATCTGGCCCTCGCGTTGGCGCTGGCCGACGCCACGGGTGATCGGCTGGTTCGGATGGTGCGGGTCGGAGGCAAGGCACTCCGGTCGGCCGTGGCCACCGACCGCGATGGGATCAATGCGCTGGCCCTACAACTCACCGCCGCGCAGGCCGCCAGCGACCGCGCGCAATACGTATCGCTGGCCGCCAAAGCGGTGGATCACAGCAACACCTTGATTGCCACGATCAAGAACTCACCACCCACACAAGCCATGCGCGATGCGGTGAGCCGCATCGTCGATGAGTTTATCGGAAACCACAGCTCACCAATGATGTCGACACCCTGAGGCTTTTACTGCGACCAACTGACGCTTTTACTACGACCAACTCAAATCGTGATCCGAAAGCGGCAGCGATCGAATGCGCCTACCGGTGGCCGCAAAAATGGCGTTGGTGATGGCCGGAACCACCGGCGGCAAGGCCGGCTCACCAATGCCTGTGGGTGAGTTGTCGGTCAACTTCCAATGACACTCCACCGGCGGCGCCTGCTTCAAACGCAGCAGCGGAAAGTCATTGAAGTTGTTCTGCATGGCGCGTCCGTTCTCGAACGTGATTTTTTGCGCCAGCACCTGACCGATGCCGTCGAGCGCTGCGCCTTGTGTTTGTTGCTCCGCGCCGCTGGGATTGATGATTTGGCTGCCAACATCACCGGCCACCCACACCTTGGTCACTTGCACGGCCCCGCTCTTGCTCACGATGACCTGCGCAACTTCGGCAAAATATCCGCGGTGACTGAAGTAGAACGCCACGCCCATGCCGGTACCCTTGGGCAGCAAGGCGCGCTGCGCCCAGCCTGATTTTTCCGCGACGAGATCCAGCACATCGCGCATGCGCGTTGCATCAAGACCAGCTGGCGCACGTCCGCCCACCGCTGCCGGCGCGGGCTGCACGTTGTCCAGCACACCACGCAGGAACAACACGGTATCCTGGCCGGCCGCGTGGGCGCATTCGTCGAGAAATCCCATGAACGCGAATGACAGCGCGTTGCTACGTGGCGCACGCAGCGCACCGGTGGGCACACCAAGCGACATCACGGATGATGCAAGCTGCAGATTGGGCACAAAACGCGCCGGAAACTCCTGTGCATTCAGATCGGCACTCGGCGCAAACCGCTCGCCCTCACCAAACGATACGAAGTGATCCGTAAACGCGGTCAGCGCACCGTTGGCATCGAGACCGGCACTGAACTTGTGAAACCCGCCGGGACGATAGAAGTCGTGCTTCATATCATCTTCGCGCGTCCACAGCAGTTTCACCGGCACGCCGGTTTCGCGCGCAATCCAGGCCGCCTCCACCATGAAGTCGTTGTACAGTCGCCGTCCGAATCCCCCCCCCGAACGTGTGATGTGCACCGTAATCGCATCGGGCTCCATCCCCAGCGTGCGGGCAACCAACTGACGTCCGCTCTCGGGCAACTGCGCCGGTGCCCAGATCTCCAGCGCACCGTTGGTAAAATGCGCGGTGCAGTTCTGCGGCTCGAGCGGCGCGTGCGCAATGAACGGATAGCTGTATTCCGCATCCACTCGCCTGGCCGCCGCTGGCAGCGCGCTCGCAACGTTGCCGTCGGCGCGAATCGTGCGCTGCGGCGGCGAGGCAAATAACAATCGGGCCTGTTCGGCAAACGATGCGGTGCTCTGCGACGCGGTCGCGCCTTCATTCCACTCAACCTGCAACTGCTTGCGTGCCGTCTGCACCTTCCACCAGCTGTCACCAACAATGGCCACGCCGCTGAGCAAGCCGTTGAGATTGTCGCCGCCCTCCACCACGAATGCGTGTGTAATGCCGGCCATTTTGCTGATCGCGTCAACGTTGGCGCGCACCACTTTGCCGCCAAATACACCGCACTTCACAAACGTCGCGTAACGCATACCGGGACGCACCACGTCAATGCCAAACAGCGGCTGTCCGGTCACGATCTTGTGGTTGTCCACTCCCCGTATGCGCTGTCCGATAATACGAAAATCCTTCGCATCTTTCAGCGGAACCGACGCCAGCTCCGGCGGCGTCATCGTGGCCGCCAACGTGGCCAGCGCGCCGTACGATAGTGATCGGTTGCTCGCGCGGTGATGCACCACGCCGGCCTCGGTGGTGCACTCGCTCGCAGGTACACTCCACTGCTGCGCTGCCGCACCCACCAGCATGGCGCGCGCGGCCGCTCCTACCCTCCGCATCGGTAGCCAGTTGCTGGGCGTGGCGGTGCTGCCACCGGCGGTCTGGCCCGCAAAGTTTTTGGTATCGAGACTGGCCTGTTCCACGCGCACCTGCGACCACGCCACATCGAGTTCCTCGGCGATCAGCATGGGCAACATGGTTTTCACGCCCTGACCGATTTCCGGATTCTTGGCCATGATCGTGACCACACCATCGGGCGTGAGCGAGATGTAGGCGCTCAACCGCGGATCATCGGCGGCCGGCAGGGCACCGTCGCGCGGAGTGCCGATCAGCGCTTCCACCGCATCGAGCGGCTCATAGACGCTGGCGAGCAGCAGTCCGCCGCCAGCGATGGCGGAAACGCGCAAAAAGGTGCGTCGAGACACCGACATGGTTGGGGTAATCATGCAGACACTCCGGCGTCAGGCGCCTTGGACGAAGACAGCGATGAAGCGTTTTCCGGTTCCGTGGACCCACCGTAACGAGACGCACCGTCACGCGACCCGCCGTCAGGCGTTGGCGCCATCATGAGCTCAGCCGCGCGGTGAATGCCTTGCCGAATGCGCAGGTAGGTCGCACAGCGGCACAGGTTGCCATTCATCGCTGCATCGATCTCGGCGTCCGAAGGCTTGGGCTTGCGAGCCAGCAGACCCGCGGCCGACATCAGCTGTCCGGCCTGACAGTATCCGCACTGCGGCACATCCAGCTCGTCCCAAGCGCGCTGCAGCGCGTGCGTTCCGTCGCTCGAGAGCCCCTCGATCGTGGTCACGTCAGCGCCCTGAATGGCGGCGGCCGGCAGCACGCAGGAGCGCGTGGCCGAGCCGTTCACATGCACCGTGCATGCGCCGCATTGCGCCACACCACAACCAAACTTGGTGCCTTTGAGATCGAGTTCGTCGCGCAGCACCCACAGCAGCGGCATGTCCGACGGCACATCAACGGTGCGCGACTGCCCGTTTACGTTCAGCGTGATATTCATGGGCCGGGTCTGAAGGGAGGGAGAGATTCTATAATGTCTCCCGTCCCACCCTCAACGTCCAGTCGTGCGCGGGCCGCGCGCTGAAAATCGCCAACAGCGAGCCCAGCCGTCCAATGGGATTACCTTGTTGGAGTCCCCCCAGAACACTCCCGTTACCGCCCGTTCCTGTTTTCGTGTCTGATTTCGTACCTGCGTCCAATCCCTCACCGATCCACAACCTGACACCCGAGCAGGTCGCTACCCGTGCCCAAGAGGCCTCGGCGCTGCTCGAGGCCATTGCCACTGATCGTGCGCTGTTGGCGCAGCTCGACGCCGACGCACGCACGCGGCTGCTGCACGCGGCGGGGGAAGTCTCCCGCCCGGACGCGGTGGCACGGCGCCGCCTGGTCAAGGCCACCCGCAATCAGCGCAAGTCGGAGCGGACGCAGCGCGCCGAATCGGTGTTGCAGGAGACCGGGATTCGCAAGCTGCGTCGCGAAGAGGTGTTCATCACGCCGCGACTATTCGCGCCCAAGGATTTTGTGCAGGACACCGTCACGGACGAGCCGCACTTTCAGACGGCGCCCGAAACGCTCAACTGCTACATCTGCAAGAAAGACTACACCGAGTTGCATCACTTTTACGATCAGCTGTGTCCGGCGTGCGCCGCGTTCAACTTTGACAAACGCACGGAAACAGCCGATTTGCAGGGACGCGTAGCGCTGCTCACGGGTGGTCGCGTGAAGATTGGCTACCAGGCCGGTATCAAGTTGCTGCGCGCGGGTGCGCATTTGATTGTAACCACGCGCTTCCCGCGCGATTCCGCGATGCGCTACGCAAAGGAGTCGGACTTTGCCGAGTGGGGCCATCGACTGGAAATTTTTGGCCTCGACCTGCGGCATACGCCGAGTGTGGAAGCGTTCTGTCAGCAGCTGATGCAGTCGCATGAACGACTCGATTTCATCGTCAACAACGCCTGTCAGACCGTGCGTCGGCCGCCCGATTTTTATCAGCACATGATGGACGCGGAGAATGCCGCCCTCGAGTCGATGCCGGACGATGTCCGGCGGCTTGTGGGCGCGTATGAAGGTGCGCGTGGTTACAACATGTTGCCTGCAGCATCGGGCACCGTCAACGCGAATGGTGCGACCGCTGCGTCGCATCGCGATGCCGTCGGTCTCACGCACGCCGCGCAGCTGTCGCAGCTCAAGCTGTTGGCCGAAGAACACGAGGCGCAACAAGCACTCTTCCCGGTGGGCAAGCTCGATCAGGATTTGCAGCAAATCGATCTGCGTGAGCGCAACTCATGGCGGCTGCAAATGCACGAGGTTCCGTCGGTGGAGTTGCTGGAAGTGCACCTGGTGAACGCGGTCGCACCGTTTCTTCTCAACGCGCGCCTCAAGCCGCTCATGCAGCGCACCGGCAATCGCGACAAACACATTGTGAATGTGTCGGCGGTGGAGGGACAGTTCTACCGGCGGTTCAAGACCACGCGACATCCGCACACGAACATGGCCAAGGCGGCGCTCAACATGATGACGCGCACGTCAGCGCCGGATTACTTCGCCGACGGCATTCACATGAACAGTGTGGACACCGGTTGGGTCACCGACGAAGACCCGGTAGAGATCGCCGCGCGCAAGACGGCGGAACACCGCTTTCATCCGCCACTGGACATCGTGGATGGTGCGGCGCGCATTGTTGATCCCATCATTGCGGGCGTCAACAGCGGTGAGTATGTCTGGGGACAGTTCCTGAAAGACTACGTGCCCACCGACTGGTAACACTCGGCGTGTACGCCGCACCCTGCTTAGCGACGCGATTTCCGCAGGGTGCGTTCAAACCAGTCTACCGCCGCCTGGCCGTAGATGGGCAGAATGATGCGAGTGTGCTTGGCAAAGGGGTTACCGGCACCGAGCCCCACTTCTTTGAGCCAACGCTTGGTTTGGCGCACCTCTGTTTGCGTGTGCAGCACCAGCCGGACTTCATAGCCCTTTTTATACTGCTGCGATCCGAGTTCGTCGAGGCGCTCGAGATCGGGACGGCGAATGTACCCGCCACGTTCGAAGAGCGCTCGCAAGCTGCTGGTGGCCGTTGACATGACTTTATTCTAGCACGGACGCCGCACTGGCGTACACCCCGACCGGTACGGTGTCCCTCGGACGACCGAATGCCAGTATTGCCTCTGGCGGCATCGCGCCGTTTTTATGCGCCAGATCGCAGCGATGGATGCGAAGAGGGTAGTTTGAGCAATGGCCACGCCGTCACCTGAACAACTCGAGCCGCATAACACCGATCGTTTTTTCGAGATTGCCATCGATATGATGTGCCTGCTCGGATTCAACGGATACTTCAAGCGGCTCAACCCGGCGTGGGAGCGCACACTGGGCTTCACACGAGCGGAACTCATGTCGCGACCGTTCATTGAGTTCGTCCATCCGGACGATCGAGAGAAAACACTGCGGCAAAACGCGTCCGTGCGCGAGGGCGGGCAGGCGGTCGGCTTTGAGAATCGCTACCTGTGTAAAGACGGTACGTTTCGTTGGTTCCTGTGGAACGCGACACCAGCCGCAGACGAACTCACCGTCTATTCGGTCGCCCGCGATGTTACCGCCCGCAAGCGAGCTGAAGAAGAACGGGAAGCGCTCGTACGCGAGTTGCAAAGAGCCCTCGCCGAAGTGCAGGCGCTACGTGGATTTCTGCCTATCTGTTCGTACTGCAAGAGCGTTCGCGATGACGAAAACTACTGGCACTCGGTTGAGAGCTATCTCGCACGCCACACCAATGCGCGATTGAGTCATGGCATCTGCCCAAGCTGCATGGCATCAGAAATCGAACCGCAATTTATCGATCCGCCGGCCCCCGTCCGGTCAGCATCGTCAGGCGCAGTTGGTAACCCGGTGACCAAGCGGAAAGGCGGTTCTGACAAGTAGTTTACCGGTACCAATGCGCTCTCCGATTCCGACTCCACTGTTTTCGATCAGGCACGCGACGTTGTTTTGGCACGTGCTGTTTTGTGTGACTGCGATCACGCTGCAACCAGCAGAGTTGCTGGCGCTCAGCCAGGACGCAGCCGCACAAGGCAGCGTGCAGGTGGTCACGGCAATCGCCGACTCGAGCGCGTTACAGCAACAGTTGCAGGTCGCATGGGCACGCGTGCGCGTTCAGACGTTTGGCTTCATTGCCAAAATACCGCTCTTGACCGTTGCGCTACTCATTGTGACAGTGGCCGGCGTATTGGGCTCATTGCTCTCGCGATGGGGCGGACCATCGTTCCTGAGGCGCCGCAACCCGTTCTTGCAGAATCTCATCCGCCGATCCGTGCAAACGTTGGTGGTGCTGCTGGGCTGTGTGCTCGCTCTTGATGTGCTCGGCGCCACGGCACTGGTGGGGGCGGTGGTTGGCACAGCCGGACTGGCCGGACTGGCTATCGGCTTCGCGTTCAAGGACATCGTGGAGAACTACCTCGCCGGCACCATTCTCGCGCTACGGCAGCCGTTTGCCAAAAACGATGAAATCCGCGTCGACGCATTTCAGGGCAAGGTCGTGCGACTCACCCCGCGTGAAACCATTCTTATGACCGGTGAGGGCAACCACGTCCGCTTGCCCAACGCACTGATTTTTCGCAGTCCGATGATCAACTTTTCGCGTAATCCGTTGCGTCAGTTTCAGTTTGACGCCGGTATCGGGCCCAGGGACGATCCCGCGTTGGCGCGCACCGTCGCGCTGGACACGCTACGCCAGATGGACGGCATTCTTCACGACCCGCCTCCCGACGTGCTCATCATGGACCTCGGACCGTCCACCGTGACCGTACGATTTCTGGCGTGGGTGGATCAGCGCGAAACGGAACTGGCTCGTGCTCGCAGCGAAGCGATTCGTCTGGTCAAGCGTGCGCTCGAAGACTCCGGTATCACGCTGCCTGCGCCGGAGCATCTGGTGCGCGTGCAGGAGGAAGCGGCTGAGCGCGCGGAGCGTGCGCCCATCATGGCGCCTCCGGCCGCTCAGGCCGATGTGTCGGTGGATCGCGCACTTGAAAAACAGATCGCGACGGAACGACACAAGAGCGACGAGGCCGACTTGCTTGACAAAGCACGACCCAACAATGATGCCTTGGGAACTACTCAGGCAGCACCAACGACCGGACCACAACCACCCGTTTCAACATGAGAGATCCGCTTTCCATGTGGCGCTGGACAGGACGCGAGCGACCGCCCTTCGCCCAGAGCACCGCCGACGGTCAGGAATCTGTGTGGGACTATCCTCGTCCCCCGGAATTGCGCGCCGACAGTCGTGAAGTGATTGTGCGTGTGGGTGGCGAAGAAATCGTGCGAACGCGCCGAGCGCTGCGAATGATGGAGACGGCCAGTCCACCTGGCTTCTATCTTCCGTTTTCTGATGTTCGCCAAGACGCGTTCATTCCCGTCGCTGGCAGCTCGCACTGCGAGTGGAAAGGCTCCGCGCGATACTGGACGATTGCGGCCGGTGGTGTACGACTGGAGCGCGCCGCATGGTCGTACGATCGTCCTTCGTCGCCTTACGAAATGCTTCGCGATCATATCGCGCTGTACGCGACCGATGCCGAATGTTTTGTTGACAACGAGCGCGTGCGTCCGCAGGACGGCGGGTTTTACGGCGGCTGGGTAACGAACGAAATCGTCGGGCCCTGGAAAGGCGCCGCCGGAACGGGCGGTTGGTAGCCGCATGATGTTGGGCCTGGCGTGCGATGTGAGGGCATCGCACGCAATTGTCGCACGTGGCGTATTCCCGCATCGTACGTTTCGTGCATGACCATTCATCCCACCGCCGGCACTCGGCCCTCGCCCGCTGAGCTCGTAGACCTTTCAGCGCTTGTCACCGCGTACTACACACGCACACCCGACATCACCGATCCCGCACAACG
>JBBRDJ010000083.1:0-14098 GCA_038203945.1 Gemmatimonadales bacterium | reverse complement strand
TCCGCCGGTTCGACTGCAGATTCGTGATCGGTAAGCGTGGCCTCGATGGTTGCCGCCATGAGTCGTTCCAGGTTGCGGCGGCCGACTTCGGGCGTGGAATACTTGGACGTGATCACCTCACCCTGCTCGGTCACGCGAATCTGTGCGTTCACCACACCGGCTGGCTGCGCGAGCACCGCCTGGTAGCTTGGTCCGCCGCCCCGCCCCACCGAACCGCCTCGTCCGTGAAACAGACGCAGTTGCACACTGTGATCACGAAATAACTGCATGAGTGCAAGCTCGGCCTGATACAGCTCCCAGCCTGACGTGAGGAACCCGCCGTCCTTGTTGCTGTCGGAATAGCCGAGCATCACCTCGTGCACGTTTCCCAGCGACGATACGAGCGATCGGTAGAGCGGCAACTCGAACGCGGCGCGCATTGTTTGCGCGGCATTGCGGAGATCGTTGATTGTTTCGAATAGCGGAATGATCGCCATGCGAAGCGATGGTGATTCGCCGCTCGACAGGAGCGCGGCTTCCTTGAGCAGCACCGCCACCTCGAGCAGGTCCGATACGCCGTCACACTTGGAGATGATGTAGTGCGGCAACACCGCGCTACCAAACTGATTGCGCAGCGACGCTGCCGCAAACAATATGTCGAGCTCACTACGTGTTTCGTCGGTGTATGTGAGATAGTTGGCGAAGAGCGGACGCGTGCCTTGCAGCTCCCGCTCCAGCAACGTGATACGGTGTGCTTCGTCGAGCGCGAGATACTGCTCGCACACACCGGCGTGACGCAGCAGCTCGTCCACCACGCGCTCGTGCACGTCGGCATTCTGTCGGAGGTCTACGGGCGCGAGATGAAAGCCGAACACGTCTACAGCGCGGATCAACCGCCGCAGCCGACCGTTGGCCAGTCGTGCGACATGACTGTGCACCAGCGATTCTCGAATGACGGCCAAGTCGCGCGCGAAGCCATCTGCATTTTCATATGGCTCGCCCACTGCCACGGAGGCGCGCGACACGGCCACGACATCCAGCGCACGCGCGGTGGCCACGAGTTTTGCGTAAATGCCAATCAGTGCGCGTCGATACGGTTCGTCGAGTCGCTGCGGCTGACGGTCGGGCGACGCATCCGAGAGCGCCTCGAGCTCTGCCGTAACCGGGAGCAACTGACCGGAGAGCGGCAACTCTTCGCCCAGCAGATGTACTTCGTGGAGATAGTGACTGAACGCCGCGCCACTTTGCAGGCGAACAGTTTCCTTGAGCACCGACGCATTCACGAACGGATTGCCGTCGCGGTCACCGCCAATCCAGCTGCCCACACGGAAGAAACTCGGAAGCTCCCATGATCGGTCCGGGATCACCGAGCGTAGCAGGTCTTCCATTTGTCCGTACAATCTCGGCAGCTCCTGCAGAAAGGTCTGCTCAAAGTAGTGCACGCCGTTTTTGACTTCATCGATCACATGCAAGCGATTTGGACGCACCATGCGTGTGTGCCAGAGCGTGAGTACCAGGCGCACCAGCTTGGCATCGGTTTCACGCAATTCGTCGGGCGTCAGTTTCACACGGTCGCGCCGGTCGATCAGAGTGAGGATGCCTTGCAGGGCACGCTGCGTACTCTGTCGCTGCACTTCGGTGGGATGCGCCGTGAGCACTGGCGAAATGTGCGCGCCGTCGAAAAAAGCCTGAAGCGCGTTCGCAAAGCGCTCGTTGTTCCCATTGAAGCGTGCATCGTGCTGTACGACGCCGAGCGCATGCGCGATGCTGCCTTCGCCGCGCGCGGTTCCGGCCAGATCAGCTTCGCGGTGTTGCCGAATCTGGTGCGCGTCTTCCGCAATATTGGCCAGCTGCAGGAAATACGAGAACGCGCGCACCACGGAAAGCATCGTGCCTTCTGTGAGGTCGTTCAGCATTGCATTGAGTTCGGCGCGATCATCCGCACTATCTTCGCGGGCAAAGCGCACTGCGGCGCGGCGTACCGACTCCACGAGCGTGAACACATGATCGCCTTCCTGCTCGCGCAACGTGTCTCCGAGCAATCGTCCGAGCAGACGAATATCCTCGCGCAGCGGCTGGTCGAGATGGTCCGTGGGGGATGCGACGGTGCTGCGCGGCGGTGCGGTGCTCATCGTTCCAACCGGAATCCGGGATCCAGGCGCGGACGTGACGGCGCATTCGCCACCAGCCATCCGGTGCCGTACAACCACTGTGTCATGCGGGTGAGCTTGGCGTAGTCGATCGTGCTTGGCTCATCGCGTGGCGTGTGGTATTCCGGGTGCAAGTTGCTTGAGAAGAATACGGCCGGTACGTTGGCGCGCGCGTACGGAAGATGATCAGAACGGAAGTACCAGCCTTCGGGATGGTTGGGCCGGTCCCATAGCGAGTCGATCGCGAAACGACCCGTAAGCTGATTCGACTGGAGTGCATACGAAACCAGATCGGTGGAATTCCGATGCGGCGGTTGACTGCCCAGTAGCGCAGCCGAGTCGGGGCTGTTGCGTCCAAGCATGTCACCGTTGAGCACCGCGACAATTTGCGACAACGGTACCACGGGATGCTGCACGTGGTAGTTGGAGCCCAGCAGTCCGCGCTCTTCGGCACCGTGGTACACAAACAGTGCGGAACGACGTCCCGGCTGCTGCTTGAACGCGCGCGCAATCGCCAGCAGCGCCACGCTGGTGGTGCCGTTGTCATCGGCGCCGTTCCAGATGGAATCGCCGGCGATGTCGTAGCGGACACCATCGTGATCCTGATGGCTGCTAAAAAGCACGTGCTCATCACGCAGCGCGGCGTCGGTGCCGCGTATGCGGCCTACGATGTTCACTGACGGATAGGTAAACGATTCCTGATGCAAGCGAATGGACGCGTCGGCACCAGCGGCCGATTGCAGTGCGCTGGCAAACGACTGGCGTGCCAGCAGCACCGGTGCACTCATCTCTTGTGCGCGTGACGGAGCATCCGGGTTGTCGACGCGATATGAACCGCGTCCGCCAATGTTCGCCACACCATCGTACGCAATCTCGGCGGTGGAGTCGGCGATAAGAATCACCGCCACGGCGCCACGACGTGTAAGGGCAAAGCCAAGTGATTGCATGGCCGAGCGTGCGTAGCGGTACTCCGGCGAGTTGACACTCGTTTGCCGACGCGATGCAGGCGGCGGAACAAGCTGCGCGATAGCCACTTTACCGCGCACATCGATGGTGGTGTCGCGTCCGTCGCCGGCCCAGACTGTTGGCGCGGTGATGTTGGCGGGTGCGGTGCCACTCATGGCCACGTCGCGCCACATCGCGAGCGACTGTGTGCCAACTGTTACGGTGCTCGACGCACCAATGCGCATGCGGCGGATATTCCACCACTGCAGGTAGGAGTTGTCGTCACCCATTGGCTCCACACCAATCGCACGCAGCTGTTCGGCGATCCAAACCGACGCGCGCAGTTCGTCAATTGATCCGCCTTCGCGGCCGCGCATCGCATCGCCGGCGAGCAAGTTGAGATCGCGCTCAAGATCGGACTGGCGAATCGCCGATATGGCGGTAGGCAGCGCAGTGGTCGTTTGCGCGTGTACGCTTGGTGCGAAGCAGAGCGAGGCGCCGGAGAGCACGGCGGCGAAGGCGAGTGTTGCTGAGCGCGTTGTCATGGCGGGGTCCGGGAGAGAGCGGACTGAAGCGGCGTACGTAGCCGCCCGAGTGTGTAACTTACTGGTTGATCAGTGGGGCTACAGGGACAGCTCCGGTTCTCACCGACACGGTTCTCGCGAGCATGTGGGCGGCGGGTCAACGCAATATTTCGCGATCAGGCCACAAGATGCCAGTCGAAGCTGGCGATTTCTGGCGGAGCGCCAAGTCGCATGCGAAGTACCGACGTGCCAACACCGCGCGAGACATACGTTGCTCAACCCACCGCGAATAGCTGAAAATGCCGGCGGCCGTGAGAGCCAGTGAGCCGAGGAAGCGACGGCGGGTGAGCATGACGATTCGTATGCGTGGCTGTACGTTGTGGGCGCGGCTCATTTAAACCCGTCACTCTATTTACCACACGAGTTCCGATAAAGCACACTACGAGCGCCCGAGCGCGCAGCCACGATGTCCGGACATTTATCTCCCGTCACATCACCGATGGCCAATCCGTACACCGCGCCGTCACCATCGCCGAAGCGGATCATATCAAAGCTACGGCCGTCACCGCGATTGATCAGTACAGCGCCCGGCTGACCGTCATTGCCCAGCACCACATCGTTTTTGCCATCTCCATTCATATCGGCAATCGCGATCGCATACACGGCATCGGACTTCTCGCCCACAGCGATTACATCGGCGAACTTGCCGCTCCCCTGGTTCAGGAAAACAAGCGCTCCGCCCTCAGCGTCGCCAATGATCAGGTCGGGTAGGCCGTCCCCGGTAAGATCACCAGCGGCAACGGCGCGCGTTGCGGCGTCAGATCGACCCAGCGGCCGCTTATTGCTGAACCCGGCTGAGCCGTCGTTCAGAAAGATGTAGCTTTGTCCCTTGTCCCTGTGCGGGACCACCAGGTCGATTGTGCCGTTGCCGTCGATGTCCGCCGCTGCGATCGTCGTCGCCGATTCGGACGACAGCACGACGCAGGAAGGAAAGCGACCACCGCCGTTATTCAGACAGATGTAGTTCTCGCTCAGGTTGTCGGGGCCACCACGATTGGCAACAATGATGTCAGGACGTGAGTCTCCATTGAGATCGGCCAGCGTGATGTTGCGCGTTGCCCAGGTGGCGCTCCCGAACGTGCCCGCGAACGCAAACCGGCCGGTTCCATTGTTGTAGTAGACGCGCTTGTCATCCGGCTTGTCATTTCCCACGGCGAGGTCCAGGTCGCCGTCGCCGTCGAGGTCTGCGAGAGCAGCGGTATAAGTGCGATCTGCTGCCTCGCCCAACGCGTGCCGTGTTCCGAACCCGCCCTGTCCGTTGTTCAAGAGGACAAGATCTATCAGCGGCCAGTGACGGCCCTTGGCCAGGATGAGATCGAGGTCCCCATCACCATCCAGATCGCCCATGCTCGCGTTCGCCGTGGTTTGCGCGCTATCCTCGAGAAAGTCGAACTGCTCGAACGACAGTGCGGGTGCATTGGTTGCCGAGTTGGGAAGCACCCGCTGACAACCCGTGAACGACAGGAGTACTGCTGCCATTCCGGCCAAGACGCTTCTACTCATTTGCATGGTTTTTGACCTCTAGGTGGACGGATTCTCAAAACCAAAGCGCTCACCGTCTTTCCACGCATTGCGATCATTCCCTGTGTTGGGAATCCCGTCGGCTTCTTTGAGCATGCGCGCCAGATGCAGGCAGTTCCACGTCATGATGGTGGTATTGCGCTGCGTGAAATCGTTGTCGAAGCCCACGCGCCCGCCGCCAGACTTTTCATCACCGTACGATGGCCCCGGGCCCGCCTCGCCAATCCATCCGCAGTCGGCCTGCGGTGGTATCGTGTAGCCCAGGTGATTGAGAGCATATGCAATCGTCATGGCGGCGTGCTTGATCCCGTCTTCATTTCCGGTCACCACGCACCCGCCAACTTTGCCGTAGTAAATGGACTGTCCCTTGTTGTTGAGTTCGCCGGACATGCCGTACAATCGCTCAATCAGCACTCGGCAAATCGAACTCTCCTCGCCCAGCCAAAGCGGCGTTCCCACCACGAGGATGTCGGCGGCTTTGACCTGCTCCCAGATCCTGGGCCACTCGTCGTTGTCCCAGCCGTACTCGGTCATATCCGGATACACGCCGGGCGGGACATCATGTGCGGCCATATGCACAAACTCTACCGACACACCCTGCTTTGTCATGATCGCCGCCGACGCGTTCATGAGCAATCGCGTGTGGCTCTCGTCTGCCTTCTTCTTGAGCGACGTGTTGATGAACAGTGCGTTGAGGTCGGTGAAACTGGTCATGAGCTGCCTCGGCGGGGGATGGTAAGGACGAGTGTCGCGGCGGACATCGGATCGCTGTTGTGCAAAGCACCTGTACAATGAACATAGATCAGTGTCGCTGGCGCGTGCGTCATGGCGCTCAGCTGATGGCGGAAATCCGAAATACCGGACGACACATCAGGGACATTGCCAGCACCTGTGACGTGATCGAGACTATTTGCTCACGGGATCGCGTCTCTTGACAGCGCCGAGCGTAAACGAAACCCACCTGTTCATCGGCGGCGCGGAAGCGGGCGACGCTCAATCACGGCAGGTATCGATGGATGTCGGAGGTTGGCGAGGCGTTGGCACCTACGCCTTTGGCGGTAGTACTGCCGCGGCGTTTATCGTGTTGCGTGATTCCAGTGCTGGCGGTGCAGCAACGGTGGCACTCTGGGATGCGACATCGAGCGACGCTGGCTCACTGGTAATGCTAAGCTTTGATACTCAACGGCAGCGGGTCGCTGGAACGTTCAGCTTCCGCGCAACCAGTGCGTCGGGACAAGCCGTTGTGGTGAGCAACGGTAGCTTCGACGGACGGCTGTTCATCTATCCCTAACCAAGCTCCGTACAGGTGACGGCAGCAGTGACCGAGCTGTGGTGACGATGCACGCCGGTTCAGATCGTGACAGTCGGCAAACCACTCAAGCTTGCCGATACTGACGGCGTTGCCTGCTTGAAGCACTCACGCCAGCGCACGACCCAACGAGCTGCAAAAACCGGTAGCACACGCGCGAACTGCAGCGGTGAGCCGTCGCGCTACGCCTCGTTCAGAAACGCTCGCAACGGTGGGAGCGCTGTGGCCGGTGCCTCTTCAAACGGCAGATGTCCCAAGCCCGGCAAACGTACCAGCCGAGCGTTGGGCATTGCGTTCAAATAGTCTTGCGCGTTGCTGATCGGAATCATTGCGTCGAGTTCTCCCCACAGCAGCAGAGTCGGCGCGGTGATGCGCTGTAATCGGGGCACGGGATCGGTGAGCACTGTTTGCTGCATGCGATCAAGCATGGCATCTCGCGCGCCCGGTGCCAGCAAGAAGTCGTGGTATCGCGTGGCCAGACTGTCGGTCATCACCGCTGGGTTGGCGTACGCCGGCGCGAGTGTCATGCGCAACATCCACTTGGGCAACACGTACTGCATGAGCCCCAGCGACGCCGGTACCTCGGCGGGCTTATTGTATTCAAAGCCGGGACTGGCAAAACCGTCCGGCGAAATCAACACCAGTTTGTCCACGCGCGCCGGCTGCTCGGCGGCAAACGACCAGGCGATGCGTCCACCCATGGAGTTACCGATGAGCGTGGCCCGCTCCACGCCGAGCGAATCCATGAGCGCCGCCAATATTTCGTGGCTGCGCGCGTCGCTGTAGTCGCCCGTTGGATCGGGTGGCGTGAGACCGTGCCCGGGGAGGTCAAACCGGATGACGCGGAAACTGTCCTCGAGCGCGCGTGCCCACGGCTCCCACGTGTGCAAACTCGCACCCATGCCGTGCAGCAGAATGAGCGTGGGCGCGCCGCGTGGTCCGCTATCGCGCACGTGTACCGAAACGCCGGCAATGGTACGCAGGTGCGCCGCATTGGAGAGATAGCGAGCCTCAAGCGCGCTGCGTGAGGTGTCTGGTGTGTACAGCGTGGCGGCCGTGACGACCAGCACCACAGGCAGGACAACGCGGAGGAGCAATCGACGGCGATTCACGCGTGCAAGGTAGCACAGCGCGCCGTACTTCCTGCGGCTGCCAGTTATCGCGCCTCTGAAGTCTGTGCGGGTGACGGGAGGCGTCGTAGCCCGGACTGCCTTATCTTGTTTTGATGCCTACTGTCATCGTTACTGGCGCGTCATCCGGCGTTGGATTGTACGCCACCCAAGCCTTGGTCAAACGAGGCTGGTTTGTCGTCATGGCCTGCCGAAATCTCCCCAAAGCGGCCCAGGCCGCTCAGTCGCTGGGCCTGTCGCCCGAGCAGTACGTGGTGCTGGAGCTCGATCTGGGCGTGCAAGCGAGCGTACGCCGCTTCGTTGCCGAGTTCCACGCGCTCGGGCGACCGCTCAACGCGCTGCTCAACAACGCCGCCGTCTATCTGCCGCGGCTCAAGGTCCCGCAGCGCTCGTTGGAAGGCTACGAAATCAGCGTCGCCACCAACCACCTGGGACACTTTCTGCTCAGCCGGTTGTTGCTCGATGATCTCGAAAAATCCGGTGGCGCAGTGCCCGGTCAGCCCGCACGCTTGATCACGTTGGGTACCGTTACGGCCAACTCCGAAGAGTTTGGTGGCAAGGTCCCCATTCCGGCACCGGCCGATCTCGGTGACCTGCAAGGATTGCAGGCCGGCTTCAAGGCGCCGGTAGCCATGATCGACGGCCAGCCGTTCAAACCCGGCAAGGCGTACAAGGACAGCAAACTGTGCAACATGATCATGAGCCGCGAACTGCACCGTCGATATCATGACAGCACCGGCGTTGTGTTCAACACGCTGTATCCCGGCTGCGTGGCCGACACGGCGCTCTTTCGCGATACACCCAAAGCGTTCCGGGTGATCTTCCCGCGCTTTCAGAAGTACATCACCAAAGGCTACGTCACACAGGAGCTGGCTGGTGAGCGCGTGGCGCAGGTGGTGATTGACGACGCCTTTGCGACGTCGGGTGTGCACTGGAGCTGGGGCAATCGACAGCAGGCCGGACGCGAGGCGTTCTCGCAACCGCTGTCGGCCAAGGCCAATCATGCGGAACGGGCCAGTCGGTTGTGGATGCTGAGCGAGCAGATGGTGGGGTTGGCCAGCGCTCAAGTCTGATAAGCCGGCCTCCCCATATTCAAATGGACCGTCGAGACTTTCTCCTTGACCTGAGCCGCACTGCGGCGATGTGCGCTGTCGTGCCGAACGCGTGGCGCATCACGCAGCGTCCGCGTGTGGTCGACGATCCGTTCACACTCGGCGTGGCGTCTGGCGACCCACTTCCCGATGGTGGCATACTCTGGACGCGACTCGCACCGCGGCCGTTTGAGCCAGACGGCGGTATGGACGGACAGCGTACAACCGTACGTTATGAAGTCGCGAGCGATGAAAGCTTTCGCGACATCGTATCGCAAGGCAGCAGCATCGCATCCTTTGAACTTGGCTACAGCGTGCATGTAGACGTGCGCGGACTCGCACCTGATCGTTGGTACTGGTACCGCTTTCATGTTGGAGACGCTACCTCGTCCGTGGGCCGCCTGCGCACGGCGCCGCTGCACGACGCCGCCGCACCGCTGGCGCTCGCGTTTGCATCGTGTCAGCACTGGGAGCAGGGATACTTCACCGCACACGCTCATCTGGCGCGTGAAACACCTGATCTTGTGGCGTTTCTTGGTGACTACATCTACGAATACGCCGGCGCCGATCGTGTGCGACGACATCATGGACTCGAGATTCGCACACTCGACGATTACCGCCGTCGCTACGCGCAGTACAAGAGTGATGTTGACCTGCAAGCTGCACACGCCGCGTGTCCGTGGCTGGTGGTGTGGGACGACCATGAGGTGGACAACAACTACGCCAACCTCATGGGTGAAAATCGCATGGAGTCTGAAGACCAGATGCGTGCGCGACGCGCCGCCGCGTATCAAGCGTGGTACGAAAATCAGCCGGTGCGCCTACCGCGTGCACAATCATGGGCCGAGCTCAACATTTCTCGGCGCATTCGCTGGGGACGCACCGCTGACTTCTGGATGCTCGACACGCGTCAGTATCGCAGTGATCAGTCATGCAACGATGGTACCAAGCGTACTCCGTGCGGCGACTGGGCCGATCCGTCGCGCACGCTGCTCGGCGATGCACAGGAGCGGTGGTTGATGGACGGCGTGGCATCGGGAGAAGCACGCTGGCAGGTGCTGGCGCAACAGATCATGATGGCGCCGTTTGACAGCACGCCAGGTGCGGACACAACGGTAAGCATGGACCAGTGGAGCGGCTATCCGGTAGCGCGCGAACGCCTGCTCTCGGGCCTCGCCGAGCGTGCGCCCAACCGGACTGTGGTACTCACGGGGGACATTCACTCCAACTGGGTAAACACGTTGCACGCCGGCTACGATCGTGCCGATCAGCCGGTGATTGGCGCGGAGTTCGTGACAACCAGTATCACTTCCGGCGGTAACGGTTCGGCGGTGCTTCCCGCGCAAGCGCAGCGGGCACTCGCCGAGAATCCGCACGTGCAGTGGCACAATCGTCAGCGAGGTTACGTGTCATGTCGCGTCACTCCTGATCGGTGGGAGGCGGCGTATCGTGTCGTACCCACGGTCACCGAGACTGGCTCGGCCGTGGAGACACCGACGCAATGGATCGTAGAGAATGGGCGACCGGGCGTTGTGCGGGGGTGACGTACTGATGCATGCTCAGCAGGCCGGACGCGAGGCGTTCTCGCAACCGCTGTCGGCCAAGGCCAATCATGCGGAACGGGCCATCCATTTGTGGGCGCTGAGCGAGCAAATGCTACAAAGTGTCATGACCGTGTGTACGCCGCCGCTAAACGCCAATCAGCATCCCCAGCAATCCTGCCGCCAGCAACCCACTGGTGCCGGGCTCCGGCACGGCGCGCGCTGGCGTTGCGTAGAGATCGTCAATGGCCCATGGCGACAATGACTCGTCCGTCTTACTGATCGCGAGCTGATCGAAGCCGGCGGCCTCAACAAGAATCGGCTGAAGCCATCCGCCAGTCGAACCGAAATTGAAGGCACCCTCGGCCACCATCGTTTGACCGAGATATGCGTACAGGTTGACACTCCCAACCCCGGCCAGTGACAACAGTGCGTTTGTCTGTGGTGAGGAGAAGGTGATCCATTCTTGCGACTCGGTGGTGGTCGGCCGTATCGCGAGATAGTTCGTCCCACTCTGCGCGCTGACGGAGATGAGCTCAGAACACTGGTCTACGATCGATCCGCTGCCGCTGAACGTGACGCCGATGTGGTTGAACTGGTTGGTGAGCGGGCTGGCATCCACAAGCGTGCAGGGCGCTTCCCCTTGGTCGAAGTTGACGACCGTCGTGTTGGGCGTGACGTAAAGATTTTGTGCACCAAGCGCTACCAGTTGCATAAGGCCACCGCTTTGCGCACTAATGGGCTCTGCTATTAGCGAATTGCGCCCCAGCGATGCCATACTTGCTCCAAGACTGCGGCGCTCGCGCGTAATGCAGGCAGCTTGGTCCCATTACATCAGCTTTTCTTCCTGAAGTCACGTGTTCCCGCTTTCCATGGTGTCGCGCATGAAGTCAGTTTCCTTGTTTACGCTGCTGGTTGCCACAGTTGTGCTTGCCGCCGCTCCGAGCACGTCACACGCGCAGCCCGGTGCTGCTGGTGTGGCCGCTGGCGGCGACACGCTCCGCACTGCGCTCGCGCAGGCGTATTTACGAGTGGACCGTCTCACCTCGGCGCGCGAGTTTACCGGTGAGCAGCGGGCCGCGATCAACCGCGCGTTCGACCGCACCACGTTGCAGTTCTTCGGGCGTCAGTACGAGGCCGCCATTGGCGGACTCGACTCGCTGCTCCGCGCGCTCGGCGGTGATGGCGGCGGAACAGAAATGCCGCCGGCCGGCAGGGAGCGCTACATAGACGGACGCGCGCCCTCGGCGGTGGCCAGCGAGTTGCGCCAGCGCCTGACTCGCGTAGACAGCACCGGTGCACTGCAGCAAGCGCGCGCGGGCGCGATGTCGCGCATTGGACTGCTCACCGATACCGCGTCTACCACGCGCAGTATTGAAATGCTCATTAACCCGCGTCCGCACGCCGCCGCGGTGGCCCGTGAAGTGGACGCGCTGCTCGCCGGCACCAATCCCTACACCGGTCGCAGCGGTGACTGGTGGCGCGAAATCGTGACCGGTACGAACACCCGCGTACCGGTGCGTTTGGTGGCACCGCCGTCGGCGGTATCGTCTGCGCCTTCGCCGGCCGTGCCACTCGTGATTGCTCTGCACGGTGCCGGTGGCGACGAGAACATGTTTGTTGACGCGTACGGCGCTGGCATTCTCACGCGTCTGGCCGACTCGCTCGGGTTTCTGGTTGTGTCGCCGCTGGCCAACGGATTTTCGGCCGTCGCGTTTGACTCCGTGCTCGCTGTGGTGTCACGCGAGTATCGTGTCGATCCCAATCGCGTGTACGTAATCGGTCACTCCATGGGCGCCGGCATCACCGCCGCGTTGGCCAACGCACGTGGTGACCAGTTGGCCGCCGTCGCGCTGTTGGCGGGTGGTGCACCGATCCGCGCCGAGTCGGGGCCGGCGGCACTCTTTATCGGCGCGCAGCTCGATCCGATTATCCGGGCAACAATGGTGAAGGCGTCCGCCACTGCATCTGTAGTGGCGGGGCGCACGGTGGAATATCGCGAGCTCGCCAACGAAGGACACACCCTCATGGTGGGACTCGCGGTGCCCGACGCGATCGCGTGGCTGTTGGGGCATGCGCGCGCACGGTGACCGGGCGCGCGACGCGCCGCGGCGACCCGTATGAAGCCCGCGCGTTAGAGCGAGCTTATTTGATCACCCGCACCCGATCAATGATCGGGTAGAACCACTCCACCCCGCGCTCGGTGACGATGGCATCGTCCTCCAGTGGAATGCGGGCCTTGGCGCCGCCCCACTCGGGCACTGGCGTCCACGCAAACAGTTCAATCGAAAACGGATTGAACGGTTTGATCGGGAAGCTGTGCTGACCGGGGTTGAACCACGCAATGCTTGGCCCGCTGCCATGTCCGCGATCACCAATGGAATGGCAGCCAATCATTACTTCCACCTTGCCATCATCGGTGGTCTCATTGAAGGTGCCTTGCATGCGAAAGCCCGCCTTCTCGATTTCGCTGGCCAACTGCGTGAGCATCTCGCCGGCCGTGGGTCCGGCCTTGATCGTACGTCGAATCACGTTGCGCACGGCCACCGCGTTGTCGAACGCTTTCTGAATGCCGGCCGGCACCGCGATCTCGCCCGGCTTGAGCACATACGCAATGCGCTTCACATCTGTCCACGTATTCAGGTAGCCCACGCCCCAATCGATCATGAGCAGGTCGCCGCGCTGAATGATGCGATCATTCGACGAGGCTTCGATCCCCTTTGGACCGGTGATGTAAACAGACGGCATTTCGAAGCTTGAACCCAGGCTGCGCACCTGCAGCTCGTTGGCCATCCACCACGCCACATCTTCGAGCGTAGTCACGCCCGGCGTGATGATTTCGTTTGACAGCGCACGATCGGCAAGACGACGCGCGATCTCGCCGTTTTCGCCCAGCGCCACAAGTCGAGACGCCGTGAAGCCGCTCCGGAAATCCGACACCACTTTTTCGGCCGACACCACGCGTGCACCATACGTGCTGCCGAGTTCCTTGATGAGTCGGTCGTAGCTCGTTTTGGACAGGCCGTCGGCGGCGCCGATCTGCTCCGACATGTTCACACCAATGCGCTTGGGGTCGCGCTCGGCGATAAACGCCAGCAGCGGTTGAAAGCCTCGCACCAAGTCGTAGCCGCAGTCCTCGAGCTTGTAGCCGCTCACGCCAATGGCCACGCGCTCAATGCGGTCGCCGCCCCGGTCGGTAAAAATCCAGTAGGCCACGCTGCCCACGTAGCCACGACCGAGGTCGTCGTACATCGGGTCGAACTGGTTTTCCTTCTGCATCACGATCCACATGTCCACGCCGTGGTCACGCATGGCGCGCGGCAGGATCAGATCAAACTGATCCCGTCGAATCTGGCAGAGGCGCTCCCAACGGGTGCGCGCGTGTTCGGCCGGCGCCTGGGCGGCCAGGGGCGTGGCCACGAGTGACGCCGCGAGGGATCCGGCGAGAAGGGTGCCCAGCAGAATGGGGCGGTGTGGGAGAGCGAGTGGCATGGCAAGAGGCGAGGGATCGGGCGTGGGACGCAAACCGTCCCGTTGCTCCGCGCTAATGTACCGCCGGAACACGGTCGGCGCGGCAACTCTTTGTCATCTGGATACTCAAAGACGTACTTCTTTAGACCGGCCCGGATATCATGACCCACCGCTCGTTTTCAACTCGCTTGCCACGATTGCTGCACCTGCCGTCCCTGCTCCTTGTGTTCGGTGTGGGCGGGTGGCCCACGCCCATCGCCCCGGAGGCACCAATGCCCGTCACGCTCTTTGCATTCGACAGCGCCAACGAGGCCGAGTGGGACGTGGTGAACGATGGCGTGATGGGTGGTCGCTCCGCAGGCTTCGTGAAGGTGGAG